>DAOTXC010000226.1:0-2028 GCA_034435555.1 Anaerolineae bacterium | reverse complement strand
TTTTTCCAGCTGCGGCAGGCTGTTGAGAGGGCAGGCCCAATCCTCGCTGATGAGTTGCACGCGGGCGGGGAGCCCCGCGCCGTTGGTGGAGGTCTGCGCCAGTTGAATGAGCTGGCGCACGCGAGCTACGCGGTCGAGCGTGCCGAAGAGCAGCTGTGAGAGGAGCTCCGGCGGGAGCGGCAGGTTCTTCTGGATCAGTACCACAAAGTAGGCGCTCTCGCAGCGATCCACAAAAGCCTGTCGCTGGAGGCCCGGCTTCAGCGTGAGCGCATCCAGCTGCCACGATTGCGGCGCTGGCGAAAAGACATCCGCGTACTTGACCAGCCGCCCGACGGCCTGCACCTCCTCGCGGGAGCAGAGGACATTATCGGCATCGCAGCGCGCTTTGAGCTGAATGATGGCATCGTTAAGGGTGAGCTGGCCGGGATTCTCGCTGAGCAAGGCGAAGAGGCGCTGGAGCAGGTCGGTGCGGGTATGAGGATCCATCAGCTGCAGCCCGGCGGAGCTCAGCGAAACGCGGTGCTGCCAGAGCGCCTCCTGATCGGGTTTGAGCGCGGCGGTGGGGCGGGGTGTAACCCAGAGGATCTTATCGTGTATCTCGACGTTCACCAGATCAGACTGCGCCTCCAGGAAATCGCGGAACTGGGTGTAGCCCAGATTGGCCTCGCTGAAGGTGCCGTCGAGCTTGAGCATCATCATCTTGAGCTGACTCCCGTTGATGGCCTGGCCCTGCATCTGCGGTTGCAACATGCGCACCGCATCGAGCAGCAGTTGGCGGGCCTGTTCCAGCCGATAAACGACGGTGCGGGTGTCCTCGATGAGGGTGTCGTAGAGGATGAAATAATCGCAGGCTTTGACGAGCACCTCGCTGGTGGACTGCCGCAGCCCGATGCCGACAACCTGTTTGCCGTAGGCCCGCAATTTGCGCGCCACGGCGCTGAAGTCGCTGTCGCCCGTCACCAGGACGAAGGTGTCAATTTCTGGATGGGCGAAGGCGGTTTCCAGTGCATCCACGACCATCTGAATGTCGGCGGCATTTTTGCGATGGCGCGAGCTATAGCGGAAGAGTTGGGTGAGCTCGATGGCGTGCTCGATGAGCTCATGTTGATATTGGCCGAAGATCGTCCAATCGCTGTAGGCCCTGCGGATGATGCAGCGCCCCCATTCACTGACGGCGTTCATGATGGCGTCGAGCTCGCAGCGTCCGTAGATCTCCTCGGCGGAGCGGGCGATATTCTCGAAGTCAATGAAGAGCGCCACTTGTGTTTCAGGTCTTTCCATGATGTGTTCTCCTTTCGTGATGACAATATCCTAGCTGAGCGGCGTTGAGATGACAGCAAAGGCTCTTTCGAGCACGGGGGTGATGTGCGCCAGCAGCTCGACTGCCAGCGTGCCGCAGCCTGCCTCGCGGCGCAGGTCGCGGCAGAGCGTGCTGCCGAAGCGTTGGGTAATTGCGGTGTTGAGCGTCTGGGTGACGGGGCCTAGTGCGGCGCGGGGGTGTCCGTGTTGTCCGCCCCAAAGCCCCACGAACATCAGCGCCCCGGCGACCAGCCCGCAGAGGCCGCCATTCCCTCCGGCGCCCGGCATACATTGCGCTGCGTCAAGCACCGCTGGAGGGATAGGGACATCGAAATGCTCGCCTAGCACCCTGAGCGTGGTCATCGCGCAGTTGTCCGTACCGAGCACAAAGTAGCGCTGCACTGCCGCTTCAAGAGGTGTTTGCGTGGTCATAGGCCGTTCTCCTTCGGGATGCGCTCCCATTACGCTAAGTTTAGAGATAAATGCCTAACTTTCAAGTCGGCGGAAATTTCGGGGTTGACAGGTTGGGGGAGTGTGGTAGAATCCCGGATGCAGGGGGCAGGGACAGCGTAAATAGCGAACGTCCTCTGAATTAACAAGCGGATTTGTCCGCAGTGGACTTGACAGCGGGCGGGGGTATGGTAGAATATACATCACGCCAGGGCTACAGACGCAAGTCGGAGTCCGGAGGACCTTAACAATTGAACAGTGATCGGGTGTGACAAGTGT
>DAOTXC010000225.1:0-9112 GCA_034435555.1 Anaerolineae bacterium | reverse complement strand
TACCAACCCGGCGACACGGCGACAATCCTGCTGCCCACCCCCTTCGGCGGCAGCTACGAGGTGCTGATGACCATCGAGCGCGGCAGCATTCTGGAGGTGCAACGCCTCACCTTTGACACGCCCAATCCCACCATCGAACTGCCCATCACCGAGGCGCACGTCCCCAACATCTACGTCTCCTTCGTTATCGTCAAGGGCGTGGACGCCGACACCCCCATCCCCGATGTCCGCATCGGTATGGTCGAACTTGAGGTCGAACCGGTGCGCCAGACGCTCACCGTCGAGGTCACGCCCGACCGCGACACGCCCTACCAGCCCGGCGACCGGGTCACGCTGACCGTGCGCGCCTTCGATAGCGACGGCAATCCCGTGGATGCCGAGGTCGCGTTGGCGGTGGTGGATAAGGCCGTGCTCGCGCTGGCCGACCCCAACGCGCCGACCTTGCTCGAATCCTTCTACCGCACGCGCCCGCTGGGGATCATCACCGGCGATAGCAGCATCGTCCTCTTCAACCGGCTGCTGCTCGACTTGGAAGCCTTGGCCGAGAGCGCCGAGCGCCTCACGGAAGAGGCACTCATGGGCGGTATTGGTGGGGGCGGGGGTGGGGAAGGGCGCGCGGTGCTCGACCTCCGCGAGGACTTTCCCGACACCACTTACTGGGAGGCGCACCTGCGCACCGGCCCCACCGGCGAGGTCCAAGTGACCTTCGATCTGCCTGACTCGCTCACCACCTGGGTCGCCGATGCGCGCGCCGTGACCGACGCCACCCAGGTTGGACAGACCACCACCGAGTTCATCGTCACCAAGCCACTCCTCGTGCGGCCCGTCACCCCGCGCTTCTTCGTCGCGGGCGACCGGGCGGAAGTGGCCGCCGTCGTCCACAACAACACCGACGCCGCCATCGCCGCTGAGGTCACGCTGGAGGCGCTGGGGGTCACGCTCCCGGGCGAGGCGACCCAGAGCGTGAATATCCCGGCGCACGGGCGCGTGCGCGTCGCCTGGCCGCTCAACGTGCCGTTGGCTGGGAGCAACCATGCGCTGCTCACCTTCGGCGCGGAGGGCGGTGGCTACAGCGACCGCACTCGCCCCACCGTGGGCCGCGAGAGCGACCACGCGCTGCCCATCTACCGCTACGAGACGCCCACGGTCTTCGGGACGACCGGCGCGTTGACCGGCGCGGGCGTCCGTCTGGAGGCCCTGATCATCCCCACCACCGCCGGGCCGGAGAGCAGCCTCACCGTGCGCCTGGAGCCGACGCTCGCCGCCGCCATGACGGAGAGCCTCAGCTATCTGGAGCACTTCCCCCACAGCTGCACCGAACAGCTCATCAGCCGCTTCCTGCCCAACGTCGTCACCTACCAGGCGCTTCAGAGCCTCGGCGTGGAAGACCCCGAGCTCGCAGAAAACCTCGAGCGCGTCGTCCCGGAGATGCTCGAACAGCTCTACAACCGCCAGCGCAGCGACGGTGCATGGGGTTGGTGGTACCGGGGCAGCAACCCCGACTTCCAGACGAGCGTCTACGCTGTGCTAGGGCTGCTCAAGGCGCAGGAAGCCGGCTTCGAGGTTGACCCCTTGCGCCTGAACAGGGGCCTGAACTACTTGCATGGCGTGCTATCGCGTGAGATGCGCCTGCAAACCCAGCGCTACATGACCCAGGCCTTTGCGCTCTACGTCTTGGCCGAGGCCGAGTATGAATGGCCGGAAGGGGTGGATGCGGCGCTTTACGAGGCCCGCGAGCAGCTGGACGCGACCGGGCGGGCCTATCTCACGCTGGCGCTGGGCCTGCGCGATCCCAAGGATCCGCGCCTGGATACCTTGCTCGCCTCGCTGCGCACGGAGGCGGAGATCACCGCCACGGGCGCGCACTGGCAGAGCAGCGATGCCGCTTACTGGATCACCTGGACGCGCGCGACCTCGGTGGTGCTCGATGCGCTGAGCCGCTTCGCCCCTGACGATCCGCTGCTGCCGCAGGCCGCCCGCTGGCTGATGGTCGCCCGCCAGGCCAACCGCTGGGAGACGACGCAGGAGACCGCCTGGGCGGTCATGGCGCTGACCGACTACATGGTCGCCACCGGGGAGCTGACCGCCGATTACACCTGGGGCCTGGGCCTCAACGGGGAGGCGCTGGCTGAGGCCGCCGTCACGCCGGAGACGCTGCGCGAGGCGGTGGAGTTTACCATCCCGGTGAACGAGCTGTTGCGCCAGTGGCCCAACGCGCTGGAGATTTCCCGCAGCGAGGGCGACGGCACGCTCTACTACACCGCGCACCTGGCGCTCTACGAGCCGGTCGAGAACCTCAGCGCCGAGAGTCGCGGGCTGACGGTGGAGCGGCAGTACTGCGCTGTGAGCGGCGCTCTCGAAACGCCGAGTTGGCGGGAGACGTTGCCCGCCTGCACCCCCGTCACCACAGTCCGCCCCGGCGATCTGGTAGAGGTGCGGCTGACGCTGACCCTGCCCCGGATGCGCAACTACTTGATCCTGGAAGACTTCTACCCGGCGGGGATGGAGCCGGTTGATCCGACGCTCAATACGGAGATCGGGGGCGCGGAACCGGTCATGGGAACCACGAGCCGTGTGTGGTGGTGGCCCCGCTTCGATCACCAGGAGCTGCGGGACGAGAAGGCCGTCTTCTACGCCACCCGGCTATCAGCGGGGAGCTACCAGATCAGCTACTACCTGCGGGCGGCGGTTCCCGGCGAGTACCGGGTGCTCCCTGCCACGGCGAGCGAGATGTACTTCCCGGAGACCTGGGGCCGCACCGCTGGGGAGATTTTCCGCATCGAGCCGTAATCGGGCGCGATATCCCAAACGATGACCGGCGCTCATATGAGCGCCGGTCGCTTTTACTGTGAGCGTTACTTGCGCCGCTTGAGCAAACCGATGATCACGCCGAGGATGACGCCAAAGACCACCGCGGCCCGCAGATCGAAGACCACCAGGCCATCCTCCAACTCGATATTGCCCGCGCCGGCGAAGACCACCACGCCATCCGTGACCTTGACATCCTGGGCCAGAACCATCCCAATCCCGCCATCCGTCACGGTGACGTTCTGGCCTTGCACCATGCCGATGCCGCCATCCTTCACATCAACGAAGCGGGCTTCGACGCGCCCCACGCCGCCCTGTTCTACGTGGACTTTGTCGGCCTTGACGTTCTGCGCGCCGCCCTGCTGGATGTTGACCACATCGGCCTCAATGTTTTCCTGCACCTCAGGTACTTCTTGCTTGATCTCTGTATCCATGTCGCCTCCTTTGGAATGTAGTCGAGATGTACGTCTAGTATACCATTGAAGGAGCGAGTCGGCGAGGGCGCGGTTCTAATGGACAAAATTCACTACCGATGGCATAATAGATGACAGTGATCCCAATCTACAAAGGAGCACTTGGTATGGCAGAACTTCTCTTCATTATTGGTGGTGTAACCGGGCCGAATCGGTTGGTGCGTATTGTCCTGGCGACTGGGAACGAGCACTGATGACCGCACGCCCCGCCGCCGGTTGTGTCGAGCGCGACCCATCCTCCGAAATCAGCGAGCCCGATATCCGCGCCGCGCTCGATGCCTATACGTTGGATAGCCTGCGCCCGATCTCGGTCACGCTCGCCCTGTACTATCTGGTGATGGCGCTCAGCCATCTGCTCGTCCTTCCGCCGGACATCGCGCCCATCATGGCCGCTGTGGCCGGATTCTCGGTGGCGCTGGCGCTCGGCTTGCGCTTCATCCTGAGCCGCTGGGCCATCCCCGCCCGGCGCGCCCACGCCATCATGGGCGGGATGGTGATGCTTACCCTCTTCAACACTTTGCTGCACCTCTATCTTGTCGCCGAGGTGCGCCAGACCACCAACGTCATGCTGGTCATCACTGCCGCCGGGCTGCTCCTGCTCTCAGACCGCTGGCTGATCATCTCCATCGTCGCGGCGCTGGGGGGCTGGGGCCTCATCGTCGCCAGCCTGCCGCCCTCGGAGGAGTGGTCGCACTTCGCCTTTGCGATGTTCTCGTCTGTCATGCTCTCCGTCATCGTCCACATCGTCCGCGTGCGCACCTTCCGCCGCCTCGAATACTTGCGCCTGCAAGATGTGCGCCAAAAGCAAGAGCTGGAGCATCGCGCCGTGCAGATGGAGACGAGCATCGGCGTCGGCCAGCGCATCATCACCCTGCTCGATCTGGACACCCTGCTCAATCAGGTGGCAGAGCTCATCAAAGAGCGGTACGGCTTCTACTTCGTCGGCATCTTTCTGCTCGATGAGAGCCGCACGCAACTGGTGGCGCGCGCGGGCACCGGGGAGGTCGGACAGACGTTGCGGGAGCAGGGGCATCGCCAGCCGGTGGGCCAGGGTGTCATCGGGGCAGCGGCGCAGCAGCAGCAGGCCGTCTGCGTCGCCGACGTGCGCGCCGACCCGCGCTTTGTCCCCAATCTCGCGATCCCGGAAACGCGGTCGGAGCTGGCGCTGCCGTTGCTCCTGGGCGAGACGTTGTTGGGCGTGTTGGACATCAGCAGCGACGCCATCGCAGCCTTCCGCGAAGAGGATGTGCCGGTGCTGCAGCTCCTGGCCGACCAGGTGACCATCGCCATCCAAAACGCCTTCCTCTACGAGGGCGAGAAGGCCCGCCGCCTGCTCGCGGAGACACTCTACGAGGTGGGCCGCGCGCTCTCGCGGACGCTCGATTTGGAGGAAGTCCTTGATCTGATCCTCAGACAGCTGACAACGCTGGTGCCCTATGACCGCGCCGCCGTGATGTTACAGAACGAGGAGACGCTGGAATTTGTCGCCACGCGCGGCTTTCCGGCAGAGATCGCCATTCATCACCTGCGCGTCTCCATCAAGGATCAGGATGTCTTCCAGGACATCTACGAAACCCAGCGCCCACTGGCGATTGCCGATGTGAAAGCGCGCCCGGACTGGCAGTATGTGGACGGCCTCACGCAGACCCGCGCCTGGCTGGGCGTGCCCCTTATCCGCTCCGGCGAGGTGATCGGGATGCTCTCGCTGGCGCGCCTCGAGCCGTTGGCTTACAGTGATGAGGAGATCAACCTGACCGCCGCCTTTGCCGGGCAGGCCGCGCTCGCGCTGGAGAACGCCCGCCTGTACGATAACATCACCCGCTTCAACCAGCAGCTCGAAGGCATGGTGGCCGAGCGCACCGAAGCGCTGCAGGAAGCCTACTCCAAGCTCGAACGGCTTGATCGCACCAAGAGCGACTTCATCGGCGTTGTCTCCCATGAGCTACGCACGCCCCTCACCGTGCTGCAAGGCTACAGCCAGATTCTGCTGCGCGATGGCGACATCAAAGACAACGAGTACCACTTGCAAATGGTCTCCGGTATCCATAGCGGCGCGGTGCGCCTGCACGAGATCGTCAACGCCATGCTGGATATGGTGAAGATTGATAGCCGCAGCTTGCAGCTCAGCCCGGAACCGCTCCACCTGGCGCGTGTGTTCGCTCGCCTGCGCGACCGGCTGGCCGATCCGCTGCGCGAGCGGCAACTCACGTTGGAGCTGGCGCTGCCCGACTCCCTGCCTCCGGTCACGGCGGATCGGGAGGCGTTGGAGAAGCTGTTCGATCAGTTGCTCATCAACGCGATCAAATACACGCCCGATGGCGGGCGCCTCACCGTGACCGGGCAACCGCACGCTGAGGGGGTGGAAGTGGTGGTGAGCGATACCGGCATCGGCATTGACCCGGCGATGCAGGAACTTATCTTCACCAAGTTCTACCAGACCGGCAAGGTAGAGTTGCACTCCTCCAGCAAGACCAAGTTCAAGGGCGGCGGGCCGGGACTGGGACTGGCAATTGCGCGGGGAATCGTCGAGGCGCACGGCGGGCGGCTGTGGGTCGAAAGTCCCGGCTGCGACGAGGAAACCTGCCCCGGCAGCGCTTTCCACGTGGTTCTGCCGCTGCATCCAGCAATAAAGGAGGAAGGATGAAGGCGGAAGGATGAAAAACCAGCTAATGTTTAGTTTCTGAGGTGCAGTAAATACGCAATACGGAATACGCAATCCATCCAATCTTTCTCATAAAGGACATACATCATGACAGTACAACATCTCAAGGACGCGACCACCCGCGAGTATCAACGGATCATCACCGCTTGGTGCATGTACGACTGGGGCAGTTCGGCCTTCTCCACCACCATCGAGGCCGCCGTGTTGCCCGTCTTCTTCGAGCAGGTCGTGGCAGGCCATCTGCCCGGCAACATGGCTACGGTCTACTGGGGCTATACCAACGCCTTTGCGCTGTTGGTCTCGGCGATCATGGCCCCGCTGCTGGGCAGTATCGCCGATTACACCGGCAGCAAGAAGCGCTTTCTCGCCGCCTTTGCTGCTATCGGCGTGATCGCTACCGCGTTGATGGTCTTCATTGATGCGGGCTTATGGGTGCTCGCATTGGCATTGTTTTTCATCGGTTCGATTGCGCTAGGGGCTTCTTACATCTTCTACGATGCGCTGTTGCCGCACATCGCCAAAGACGAGGATATTGATTACGTCTCCTCCAAAGGCTACGCGCTGGGCTATGTGGGCGGCGGCATTCTGTTGGCGATCAACATCGCCATGATCATGGTCATCTGGGCCGATAGCACCTGGGGCTCGCGGCTCTCGTTCCTCACGGTGGCCGTGTGGTGGGCCGTCTTCACCATCCCTCTGCTGCGGCGCGTGCCGGAACCGCCGGCCAACACCGCCGGCATCGGCGTGGGCGTCGCCCCCCTCAAGGCCGGGTTCATGCGCCTTTCCACCACCTTTCACGAGATTCGCAAGTACCAGGAGCTCTTCAAGTTCCTCATCGCCTTCTGGCTCTACAACGATGGCATCGGCACCATCATCAAGATGGCGACCATCTACGGCTCGGAGATTGGTATCGGCATGGTGGATTTGATCGGCGCGCTGCTGCTCACGCAGTTTGTGGGCATTCCGTTCTCGCTGGCGTTCGGCAAGTTCAGCAAAGTGCTGGGAACCAAGCGCACCATCATGGTGGGGCTGGCGTGGTACGCCTGTATCACCATCGCCGGGTACTTTATGACCGTCGGCTGGCACTTCTGGGCGCTGGCCTTTGCGGTGGGCATGGTGCAGGGCGGCACGCAGGCGCTCAGCCGCAGCCTCTTCGGGCTGCTGGCGCCCAAAGCGCGCAGCGCCGAGTTCTACGGCTTCTACGATGTCTCCAGCAAGTTCTCCGGCATAGCAGGGCCGCTGCTCTTCGCCGTCGTGGGGCAGATCATGGGATCGAGCCGGTTGAGCATCGTCGCCGTCATCGTCTTCTTCCTGGGCGGCATCGCCCTGCTGTCGCGGGTGGATGAAGAAGCCGGTATCCGTGTGGCGGAGCGGGAAAATGCCCAGGCCGCCGCTGCCGGGTTGATCTGAGCCTATCGGTAACGGGTGATGGGTGATGGGGCGTGTCCCCATTACCCATCTCTCACCACTTTTTCTTTTTCCAGGAGGTCTCATGGCAAAACGTCTTTCTGTGATTGATATTGACCGCTGCGTGGGCTGCCGAATGTATGTTCGCCTGCGCGCGGCACACCGGCGAGGGGGGCCTTGCGGCCTCGTGCATCGGCGTCCGCTCGGATGGCGGGATTCGCAAGGGCTTCGTCGTGATCGTGTGCCGCGCCTGCGCTGATCCGCCCTGCGCGCGCGTCTGTCCCACCGATGCGCTCACCTTCCGCGAGGGTGGCGGGGTCAAGTTCAAGGCCGCGGAGTGCATCGGCTGCGGCAACTGCGTGGCGGCGTGTCCCTTCGGCGCGGTCTTCTGGGACGATATACAGCAGAAGCCGCAGATCTGCGTCTATTGCGGGTACTGCGCGAATTACTGCCCGTATGAAGTGATCGCACTTGAGGAGATTTGAGAGGCTCACGCAAAGGCGCAAAGCCGCCAAGTTTTTCTGGTTTTTCTTTGCGCCTTCGCGTGAGATAAAGTAGGACAGGTTGGCAACCTGTCCTACCAATACGGGGAGGTTGTATGCCCAACAACGATGTGCGAACCGATGGCGGCAGCTATGTGGGCGACGGTGTGACTACCGGCAGCACGACCTGGGCGATCTCGCCGAGGCGCGGGCGGCCTTCGAGCGCGCCCTGCGGATTTTCGAGCGTTCCTTGCCGCCGGAGCATCCATATATTCGCGGCGTGCGAGGGAATCTGGAAAGTGTGGAGAAAGAGATTGCCTCACGCAAAGTCGCAAAGACGCAAAGTTTTTAAGATTTTCTTGGCGTCTTTGCGCCTTTGCGTGAGATAAAAAGGAGCCTCATGCACGAGAATGAGATTGCGAAGCAAATCGTGGATGCCGCCTACAAAATCCACACCACCATTGGCCCTGGATTGCTCGAATCGGTCTACGAAGCGATCCTGGCTTATGAGCTGGAAAAACGCGGGCTGCGCGTCGTTTGCCAGCAACCGGTAGCGGTGGTCTATGAGGACATGCGCCTCGATATCGGCTTCCGCGCGGATATGATCGTGGAAGACAAGGTCATCGTGGAACTCAAATCCGTTGAAAGAATCGCCCCGGTGCACGGCAAGCAGCTGCTCACCTATCTGCGCATGGCCGATAAACGGCTGGGCTTGCTCATCAACTTCGGAGCGCCGCTGATCAAAGATGGTATCCAACGTATCGTCAACCGGTTGGAAGAGTAATCTCACGCAAAGGCGCTAAGGCGCAAAGAGAAAAATAAAAAAACTTGGCGGCTCTGCGCCTTTGCGTGAGATAAAAAAGATAGCCTCACGCCAAGCCGCTAAGACGCAAAGGAAAACAAGAAAAACTTGGCGGCTTTGCGCCTTTGCGTGAGGCAAAAAGGAGAAACCCATGCTCAACAACGATCCCTTATCCCGCATTCTCACCATTGACCTGACCCGCCGCAGCTGGCAGGTCGAAGACCGCCCGGAGCTGTTCGAGGCCGGACTGGGCGGCGCAGGGGTGGGCATCCGCCTGCTGGAGGCGCTGTGCCCCGCCGGGGCCGATCCTCTCGGCCCGGAGAATCCCATCATCTTCGCCGTCGGGCCGCTGGTGGGCCATTACCCGCTCGCCTCCAAGACCGTAGCGATGTTCAAATCGCCGCACACGGGCAATCTGGGCGAGAGCCACGCCGGGGGCCGCAGCGCCGTCGCGCTCCGCATGGCGGGCTACGGCGCG
>DAOTXC010000224.1:0-10002 GCA_034435555.1 Anaerolineae bacterium | reverse complement strand
TGACGATGCCGAGCGGGGCTTCGGCGCACATCCCCGCGTAGGGGCTGAGGTCGGGGATCTGCGCGAGCGTCTGGAAATCGTCAATGACGATGAACTGCCAGGGCTGTTGGTTGCCGGCGGAGGGGGCGTGCATCGCGGCGGAGAGAAGCTGCTGGAGCATCTCTTCGGAGATGGGTTCCTCGGTATAGCGGCGGACACTGCGCCGGGTGTGAATAGCTTCCAGGGTTTGCATAGGGGCCTCTTTTTTGCCTGACTGTATCGTGAGGATGATTGTAGCACAAGACCGCGCAATTGCCTATTGGCGTGTTACTGCGACGATGAACGGATGGCCCGTGGGCGTCATCTGTTTATGTTATAATGTGAACAACCGGATAGGTAGAGGAGGGAAGAAATGGAAGAACGAACGCGTAAAATTGTGGTGGCTGGCGTATTGGGCGCGATTGCGGCGCTCTTGGGCTGGACGCGCCTGGGATTGATCCCCTGGTTTGCCGGGGCTTCGCTCACCATCATCCACGTGCCGGTGATCATCGGCGCGGTGCTGGAAGGGCCGGTGGTGGGGGTGGCGATTGGCTTCATCTTCGGCATCTTCAGCCTTATCCAGGCCTCCATGCCCAACGGTAATTTGGACCCGGCCTTTTTGAACCCGCTGGTCTCGGTGCTGCCGCGCCTGCTCTTCGGCCCGATTGCGTGGCTGGTCTGGCGCGCGTTGCAGAAGTGGCCCACGGTCGGCTTGCTGGCGGCGGGTGTGGTGGGCAGTTTGGCGCACACCGCGCTGGTGCTGGGCATCATCGGCCTGCTGGGGATTTACCCCTGGCCGCTGCTGGGCGCTGTCGCCGTAGCGAATGGCCCAATTGAGGCGGTCGCGGCGGGGCTGATTACCCTGGCGGTCGTGGCGGCCTGGCGTCAAATCGAGGTGGGCCGGCGCAAGGGCGCGGATTTGTGACCGCTGCCGTCCCGGTCGTCGGCTTTGTGGGGCGCTCCGGCAGCGGCAAGACGACGTTGTTGGAGCTGGTCGTCGCGGCGCTGAGCGCGGCGGGGGTGCGGGTAGCGGTGATCAAGCACACGCATCACCGCGCCCTGCGGCTCGACGCATCCGGCAAGGACACCGCGCGCTTCCACGAGGCGGGGGCTGCGCACGTCACGCTCTTCGCGCCGGATCAGGTCGTGCATCGCCGCCGTTACACAGAGGAACCGCCGTTGGACGAGGTGCTGGCGGGCGTGCGTGAGGTGGACTTGATCCTGGTGGAGGGCTACAAGCGCGGCCTGTTCCCCAAGTTGGAGGTCGTCCGCGCGGCGTGCGATCCCGCGCCCTTGCCGGAGATTGTTGGGCGCTGTGCCTGGGTCACGGACGTACCGACGCTGGACGAAGGGTTGCCCCGCCTGCCGCTGGACGATATCGCCTCGGTGACGGCCTTCATCCGGGCGCGCTTTTTGGAGGAGGGGTAGATGGGGCGCTGGGAGGAGCTGGAGCACACGGCGGATCTCTCCATCCGCGTGTGGGGCGAGAGTCTGGCGGATTTGTTCGTCACGGCGGCGGAGGGGCTGACCGGGCTGTTGGCAGAAGCCCCTGGCGAGGTACCGCTCACCACGACGGAGACCCTTCACCTGAACGCGATGGATGTCGAATCACTATTGGTGGACTGGCTCAACGAGCTGCTCTTCCTGAGCGAGGGGGAGACCTTGCGCGTCTTCGTCGCCTTCGAGATAGAGGCGCTGAGCGAGACGGCGCTCACCGCGCGGGTGCGGGGCGGCCCGGTGGCGCGCTTTGCGAATTACATCAAGGCCGCGACTTTTCACCGTCTGGCAGTGCGTCAGACGGAGACGGGGTACGAGACGACGTTGGTTTTTGATATCTGATATTGTGTAGTAGGCGTTACAGAAGGGCTATTTTTATGGTGAACAAGCAGGATTTTCAACGGTTGGACACGTATACTTGGGAACTGCCGCAGGGATACGATGGGCGCATGAACGCGCCGGCGCGAATTTACGGCAGCGAGAAGATTCTTGAAGCGGCATTTGGTGATAGTTCCATCGAGCAGCTGCTCAACGTGGCGATGTTACCAGGCATTGTGAAGTACGCGATGGCAATGCCCGACATGCACCAGGGCTACGGCTTCCCCATCGGCGGCGTCGCCGCCTTCGATGAGGCCACGGGCGTCATCTCGCCGGGCGGGGTGGGGTATGACATCAACTGCGGGGTGCGGATGCTGGCATCGCAGATTCCTCTCGAGGCGTTGGAGCCGCATCTCGAGGCGCTGACCATGCGCATCTACCAGACCTGTCCCAGCGGTGTGGGCGGCGCGGGCGCGGTCTCGCTTTCGGAAAAGGATTTGGATCGCGTGTTGGAGCGCGGCAGCGAGTGGACCTTGCAGCAGGGCTACGCCACCCGCGAAGACCTCGCTCGCACCGAGGATGGCGGGCAGATACCCCAGGCCCGCGCCGATGCGGTGCCGGATCGCGCCAAACAGCGCGGGCGTCCGCAACTCGGCTCGCTCGGCTCCGGCAATCACTTTCTGGAGCTAGATGTCGTGGATGAGATCTACGATCCTGAGATGGCGCGTGTCTTTGGCCTGCAAGAGGGGAATATCGTGGTGCAGATCCACTGCGGATCGCGTGGGCTAGGGCACGAGGTCTGCGATCAATATCTGCGCCGCTTGCAAAACGTACCCCGGCAGTACGGCATCGAGATTCCCGACCGGCAGCTGGTGGCCGCGCCTGTGGATTCCAAAGAGGGACAGGCTTACCTGGCAGCGATGGCGGCGGCGGCGAACTATGCCTTTGCCAACCGCCAGGTCCTGGCGCACTTCGTGCGGCTGGCCTTCGAGCGGGTGTTGGCGGGCAAGGTGCCCGATTGGAGACTACATCAGGTCTACGACGTGGCGCATAACATCGCCAAGTTGGAGACGCACACCGTGGCGGGCAAGTCGCGGCGGCTGATGGTGCATCGCAAGGGCGCGACGCGGGCCTTCGGGCCAGGCGCGGCGGTGCTACCGGAAGTCTATCGGGAGACCGGGCAGCCGGTGCTCGTCCCCGGTTCGATGGGGACCGCTTCCTACGTGCTTGTGGGAACTGCGATGGGCATGGAGGAGACCTTCGGCTCCAGCTGTCACGGCGCTGGGCGCACGATGAGTCGCAAGCAGGCCACAAGAACCGTCCGTGGTGAGACGGTCAAGTCGGAATTGAAGCAGCAGGGTGTGTTCGTGCAAGCGGGAAGTCTGCGGGGTCTGGCTGAGGAAGCGCCCCTGGCGTACAAGGATGTCAGTCTGGTTGTGGATTCGGTCGCTGGCGCGGGGATCGCCCGCAAGGTGGCGCGGGTGCGCCCGGTGGCGGTGATCAAGGGGTGACACGTGACGCAATCTGGAAAAGAAACAAGGTCGGGAATTCTCCCGACCTTGTTGGTTTTTGTGATCTGTGAGCTTTAAGTGGCGGGGTAGCTGTGAGTGGTTGTGGGTTCAGTGTTGTATGCGCGGATGACATTTTGTGCTTTCGGGCCGCGCTCACCAGAGGCGATCTCAAACTCGACCTGCTCGCCCTCGTGGAGCGTGCGGAACCCGCCGCCTTGAATATCGGAGAAATGCACGAACACATCGCGCTCACCATTGTTGGGCGTAATGAATCCAAAGCCTTTCTTCTCGTCGAACCACTTCACAACACCATGCAAACGGCTGCTTTCCATCTTTGTAAATCCTCCAACTTGTTAAATTGACACTTTGACACTTGACCGAGCCACCCGATAGGTTCGGTCTCATTCCCCATGAAAAAGCCGCACAGAGGAGGTGTCCCTGGCGGCCTGTACTCCTACTGAGGGAATTACAGGTAAGTATAGCACACCTCACTTTTCTGTCAAGAATTGTCTCCGCACACCTATGTGATAAGATGATCACGATTGACATGACCACTTGAGGATGCTAAAATTCTACTGGAAACCAGTAAAGTCAAAGGCACGCCCCTCATAGGTTCGCCGACCCGTTTGACGTGCTCATTTGCCATTATCCCCAAAACATGCTATGATGACCCCTGTAAATACAAGACGACATCTCCGAGTCTCATCGCCTACCGGCAACTGCCTAGGGCATGTGACCGGCAGGGTGTAGCGGGAAACGGCTACGCCTCCCAACTTAGGAAAGGAGATGCAGTCCAATCGAGCAAGCCACTACAGGGCACACTCGCTTCGACGGCGTTCCTTCCTAGGAACGCCGTTTTTATGTGACACAAAGGGGAATTACCATGCAGAAGAATCGCTACTATTTTTCGACCCGCGACCTGCTCATGATGGCCGCGCTCGCTGCCCTTGGCGGCGTAACCGGCACCTACATCAGCGCCGCCGGACGGGTGGTGCAGTCGCTCGTCGGGGGTGCGGGCACGATGCAATGGGCTGCCGGCCTGCACGTCCTCTGGCTGACGCTCGCCGTGAGTCTCACCGGCAAGCAGGGCGCGGGAACCGTCACCGGGCTGCTCAAGGGCGCGGTCGAATTGCTCACCGGCAACCCGCATGGCCTCCTCGTCGTGCTCGTTGACATCGTGGCCGGCCTCCTGGTTGACCTGGGCTTTTTGCCCTTCCGCGATAAAGACCGCTGGCCCGGCTATTTGCTCGCGGGCGGTTTGGCCTCCGCCTCCAACGTCTTCGTCTTCCAGCTCTTCGCCTCGCTGCCTGCGGACATCCTCTCTTATGGGGCGTTGCTTCTCGCCGGGCTGATGGCGACCCTTTCCGGCGTCGTCTTCGCCGGCTTCCTCGCCTATCTGCTCCAGGGGGCGCTGCGCAGCGCCGGCGTGATCAAAGACCGCCCGCCCCAGCCAATGGGCCGCCGCGCCTATCCCATCTTCATCGCCTGCGCCATCCTGCTGAGCGGCGCGTTCACCCTCCACTTGCGACAGGCGCTTAGCAGCCCTGCCGCCATCCCCATCAATGGCGCGGTTGTGGCCCCCTACGAGTTCCCCACAATGCACGGCGACCTTCCCACCATCACCGCCGAGGTCAATCAGCAGGGTGCGACCGTCCGCTACACCGGCGTTCCGCTCCGCGAGCTGGTCCAAGCTGCACAGCCCCACGCCGGTGCCGGCCTCGTGCTCATCGAGGCGACCGATGGCTACGCCTTCTTCGTCGGCATGGACGAGATCATGACCAACGCCAGCCTTCTACTTGCCTCCCAGGGCAGCGGCGATAGCGTCTCTTACAACATCGTCGGCGCAGAGAGCAGCAAGGCTTGGGTGCGCGGCGTCAGCCGCCTCACCGTCATCCGGCAGACCACGTTGGAGATCACCGGCGCGCTCGCGGCTCCCGCCCCCTTTAATCCGCTCGACTGGCAGCTGCAGATGGACAGCATTAACCTCGACCTGGGCGAGGGTGCGCGCAAGGTGCAGGGCGCGCCCCTCGGCGCCATCCTCACCGCGCAACAGCCCACCGCAGAGGCCACCACCATCAACCTCCACACCGCCGATGGCCTTGTCTCCCTTCCGCTCGCTGACGTGCTTGCCGACAGCGATGTGCGCCTCTTCACCGTTGTCGGCGAAGAGAGCCTCTCCTTTGCCGTGGCCCGCATGGATGGGACGGTCATCGCGCCCCACGTCACCGCCATCGAGGTGCATTGACGCTTTTCGCATGATCCACCTGCGCGACTTCTCCTACCGCTTCCGGGGCAGCAAGGCCTACGCCCTGCGCGACCTCACGCTCGACATCGAACGTGGGGAGTTTGCGGTCATCGCCGGCCCATCCGGCAGTGGGAAGTCCACCCTGGCGCTGGCGCTCGGGGGCTTTCTCTTCAGCCAATACGATGGCGAGGCCAGCGGCAGCGTCCACGTCAACGGACTGGATGCGCGCCACACCCCCATCTACGAGCTGGCCGAAGTGGTGGGACTGGTGCAGCAGAACCCCGAAACGCAGTTCTGCACCCTCACCGTGCAGGACGAGCTCGCCTTCGGGTTGGAGAATTGCTGCCTGCCGCCTGAGGAAATCCGGGCGCGCCTCGCCTGGGCGCTGGACGTGGTCGGCGCGCGCCATCTCGAGCACCGCGCCCTCGCCACGCTCTCCGGTGGCGAAAAGCAGCGCGTTGCCATTGCCGCCATGCTCGCCACCCGGCCCCAGGTACTCATCTTCGACGAGCCGACCTCCAACCTCGACCCCTCTGCCACCGCGCAGATCTTCGAGGTCATCGCCCGTATCCGCGCCGAAGACCGGATCACCGTCATCGTGATTGAGCACAAGCTGGACTACTTGCGCCAATTCGCGCCTCGCTGGTTGCACATCGAGGGTGGGCGCTTGCAGGAGCGTGCCCCCATCTTCCAGTCCTCATCTAACAGGCAGCATCCTCACATCCCCACCGCCCAGCCGCCGTTGGTGCGGATTGCTGGGCTGCACGCGGAGCACGAGCGCCAGGAGGTGTTGCACGACATCTCGCTGGAGATTCAGCCGGGGGAGTTCGTCGCGGTGATGGGCGATAATGGCTCCGGCAAGAGCACCTTCCTGCAATGCCTGTTGGGATTGCACCAACCCAGCGCCGGTCAGTTGACCGTGCTCGGCCACGATCCGCGCCGCACGCCTGTTTCGCAGCTGGCCCGCCAGGTCGCCTACGTCTTTCAGAACCCGGATCATCAGCTCTTTGCCCAGAGCGTCTGGGACGAGGCCACGCTTGCCCCGCGCAACTTTGGCCTGCCGGAGGGCGAGATCGCCGGGACCGCCGCGTCCCTGCTCACCAGCAGTGGGCTGCACGCGCGGCGTGATGAGCACCCCTACCGGCTCAGCTACGGCGAAAAACGCCGCCTGACGCTCGTCGCCATGCTCACCTACCAGCCGCGTTTGCTCCTGTTGGATGAGATTCTCATCGGCCAGGACCCGCGCAACGCCGAGCAGCTCCTCACCTGGTTGCGCGAGCGCGTCGCCGCCGGGAGCGCCGTCGTGCTGGTCAACCACGCGCCGGAGATCACCCGGCGCTACGCCACGCGGCTACTCTTCTTCGAGGCCGGGCGGCTGACCCTGGATGCGCCCACCGAGGCGGGCTTCGCGGCGCTGGCGGCGCAGGGCCGGCGTGCTTATCTGCCCGCCACAGGAGCCTGACCGATGTCTGCTCTTCACCTCCAAATCGCCCATTGCCCCGGCCACAGCTGGCTCCATCGGCTGCACCCGCTCACCAAATTGCTCTGGCTGCTTGCAGGTACGGTCTTCGTCTTCGCCGTGCGCGACCCGTGGATTATTGTGGGCAGCGTCGTCCTCGTCGGGCTGACCTTCCCCCTCAGCCGATTGCCGTGGCGCGGCGTGCGCGGGATGCGTCTGACGCTCGTCACCGCGCTCACGCTCTGGCTGATGCAGGCCCTCCTCACGCGCAGCGGCCCCGTCCTCTTGGCGCTCGGCCCGCTGCGCGTGACCGAGACCGGGCTGACCGCCGGGGTCTACGTTGCCGGGCGACTGTTGAGCGTGGTCTGGCTCGGCTACCTCTTCGTCTTCACCACCGAGCCGAACGATCTGGCCTACGGGCTGATGCAGGCCGGCCTGCCCTACCGCTACGGCTTTGCGCTAATCACAGCGTTGCGGCTGGTGCCGGTCTTCGAGCAAGAGGGGCAAACGATCTACCAGGCGCAGCTCGCGCGCGGCATCGCCTACGACCGGGGCGGCCCGCGCCGCTTTTTCACGCTGGCGCGCCAGTTCTTCCTGCCGCTGCTCGTCTCGGCGCTCGGCAAGGTGGATGCGCTCGCGGTCTCAATGGAGGGGCGCTGCTTCGGCAAATATCCCCGCCGTACCTACCTGCGCCAGGTGCGCTACACCCACCGGGATTGGATCGCGCTGGGCCTGCTCGTGGTGGGTATCGGCGCGAGCGTGCTCCTGCTGCAATAAGGGATGGAATCAAATTTTTTGCCACTAATTTCACGAATTACACTAATTCTTTATCTGTTCGTGAAATCTGTGGCAATCCGTGAGCCATTTTTAGAAGGAGGCACTTTGTGCAACGACAACATTGGATAGGCATTGTGATCATCGCATTACTGGCTTTGGGATTGGCGCTCGTGTTGGGCGCGACCTGGCTCCCTGTGGAGGTGCTCCGCTACTATCCGGCGACGCTGTTGTTGGAGGAAGCGGAGCGGATGGGCGAGTGTGCCGCGTGCCACGAAGCCGCCACCTTCCACACCTGCGATACCTGCCACAACGAGCACGGCTCGGCGGTGCTGGAGGGTTTCCCCTTCTACGCGGGGGTCACGCTGGCCGGCGATGTGCCCCAGCCTGGTTACATCCTGCTCAACGATGTGCTGCTCTACAGCGCCCAGCCCTACATCCACCTCTCACTGCTGGATTTCCTGGCTGAGCAGGGCGCGGCGGACTTCGAGAGCGTGACGCTGACCTCGCTCGATGGCGGTTTCATCACCATCAGCCGCGAAAATCTTACCCCCAACGGCCTGCTGCTGCCCTACGAGGATGGCATCCGCTTTGCGGCGGAGGATCTTCACATCTCAACGTGGATCAAGGGCATTCGGGGCTTCATCGTGGTGGGGCCAGAGAGGCCGCTGGAGATTGATGGCGAGGCCACGTCCATCGGTCGCCTGCTGTTAGGGCCTCGCCACACCGTCACCGTGGATCTCGCCAGCGTGATGCTCCGCAGCGAGGAGGATGGCGAGGTGCGCTCTGCTCAGGCCGGCAGACGCCTCGAGGGCGTCCTCGTGAGCGAGATCGTCGCCAATCCTGCTTTCGAGCGCCTTACCGTGCAGACCGCCGATGGCGCGACCCACACGCTCACCATAGAGGAGGCGTGGGGCGCACTGCTCGTGCAACTGCGGGGGACGCTCACTCTGGTGCTGCCGGAGCGCGGACAGCCCCAATGGCTCAGCGGCGTCACGGCCCTGCGGTCGGAGTAAGATGGCTGCCCGATTCCGCGCTGTCTTGCTGGCGCTGCTCGCGCTGGCGCTTTTGACGCACTGCGCGCCCGCCCCCGCGTGGGAGGTCACGCTCATCAACGCCGAGGGGCGCGAGCAGCAGCTCACCCGCGCCACGCTGGAGGCGCTTGCCGACTTCGCCGATGAGAACGGCGACTTGCCGCTGGATCGGCTGCTGTACGAGAGCGGCTACCGCGTCATCGAGACGGTCGCTGTGACCACGACCGACGGCGCAACTCACACCTTCGCCTGGGACGCTGCCGCCGATGGTGCGGTCTGGCACGATGACGGGACGCTTACGGTGGCCGGGCAGTCGCTCGCGCCGGAGCGAATCAGCGCCACGCCCGACCCGTTGCTTGAGGCCGTGACCGTCTCGATCACCGATATTCCCGTCACCGCCGCTGCTGCGCTGGGCGTGCGTGCGCCTGCCGCCGCCAGCGGGCGCGTCCTCACGACGACCCGCGCCAGCCACGTCGCGCTCATCTTCCTCGATGGCTTTGGCTACGTGCGCTACACCGAGGCCCGTGCCGCCGGGCTGATCCCTCACCTGGAGGCGCTGGGCGCGCCCGCGTTGGGGCTGACCGTCTATCCGCCCTCGACTGTCGTCGCTTCGGCGGCGGTGCTGACCGGCGCGCCGCCGGAGGTCAACGGCGTGACGCGGCGCGGCTTCCGCACCACCGAGACGGAGACGCTTTTCGACGTCGTCGCTGCCGCCGGACATGAGATCGTCGCGGTGGAGGGGGAGGCGCTGGCCTTCAACCTGCGCCAAGCCGCGCTTTTGCTCTCCGGCGACCGGGACGGCGATGGCCGTACTGACGACAACGTGTTGCAAAACGCGCTCGGTGTCATCGAGGCGGAGATGCCCCCGCTGCTCTGGGTTCACTTCCACGGGATTGACGACACGGGCCACACCTACGGCCCGGGCGCGCCGGAGGAGGCCGTGCTCATCGCCTATGTGGATGCAGCGGTGGGCGAAATCCTCGCGGCGCTCCCCAACGACACGCTCGTCATCATCTTTGCCGATCACGGGATGCATGCCGTTGCGGAAGCGGGGCGGCAGGGCAACCACGGGCAGCTCATCGCTCGCGATATGTTTGTGCCTGTGTGGGTGTATGGGATGGGGGAGTAGGGGGAGAGGGGGTGAGG
>DAOTXC010000223.1:0-2104 GCA_034435555.1 Anaerolineae bacterium | reverse complement strand
CTGGTGCACGCCATCCAGCACGAAAATGCTTATCAGCAGATTGGGCGGATTTAGCAGATTTTTGTTTGGCTATTCGCCATTCACCATTCGCAGATTCACTATTTTCGAAGGAGAAGTGCATGGCAGAACGCGCCGAAGAGAAACAGACGTTAGGCTGGACCTACGGGGGCCAGGCCGTGATCGAAGGGGTCTTGATGCGGGGAAAATACCAGTCCGCCGTCGCCGTCCGTCGCCCCGATGGGGAAATTGTGGTCAAGCAAGCGCCGGTGAGTGGCCTCTACCGTGGCCCGCTGAGCAAAATCCCCTTCTTGCGAGGGATTCCGCTGCTGTGGGATGCGTTGGGATTGGGAATGCAAGCCCTCTTCTACTCGGCGGAGGTGGTGGGTCAGGCGGAAGACCCGGAATTCTCGATGGGGGGCGTGACCGGCGTGTTGACGGGGGCGCTCTCGCTGTTGCTGGGCATCTCGGTCTTCATGCTGTTGCCCTCCTTCCTGGCGGGCCTGTTGGTTCCAGAGGGGGCCTTGCTCTTCAACCTCATCGAGGGGCTGATCCGCTTGTGTTTGCTGGTAGGATACATGTGGGCGGTCGGGCAGATGGAGGATATTCGCCGCGTCTTCGCCTACCACGGCGCGGAGCACAAGACGATCAACGCGCACGAGGCCGGCGCGCCGCTCACCGTCGAGGGAGTGCGCCCGTTCCCCATCGCGCACGCCCGTTGCGGCACGGCCTTCTTGCTGGTCGTCGTCTTCATCTCGATCCTGGTCTTCGCCCCGCTGGGACGCCCGCCGCTGTTGATCCGCCTGGCCTCCCGGTTGCTGCTCCTGCCGGTGATTACGGGCATCGCTTATGAGGCTTTGCGCTTCACCGGGCGTCATGCCGAAAACCGCTGGGTGCGACTGCTCATCGCGCCCAACCTGACCTTGCAACGCCTCACCACCCGCGAGCCGGATGACGAGATGCTTGAGGTGGCGCTCACCGCGCTGCGGACGGTTTTGGAACGCGAACAGCCTGAGATGCAGCCAGCGTAACTGTAGAGAAGCGGCCCCGGCTTATATGTCGGGGCCGCATTGCGTCTAACTCGCCGTCGCCTGCACCGGATGGAATCCCTGCCCCAGCACCTCATTCGCCTCGGAGACCACCACGAAGGCGGTAGGGTCAATTTCGGCGATGCGCCGCTTCAGCCGCGAGAGCTGCGAGCGCGAGACAACAACGAAGAGCAGTGGGCGGGGCGTGTGCGTGTAGCCTCCCTCGCCGCTGAGCACCGTCACCCCACGGTTGAGCTCCTCGATGATCGCGGCCTGCACTTCCGCAGGTTTGGCAGAGATGATGAAGACCGAACGGGCGTAGCGCACGCCCTCCTGGATCGTGTCCAGCACCTTGCTGGAGACGAAGATGACGATGAGCGCGTAGAGCGCGGGGACCAGTCCCACCACGGCAGCCGCGCCCAGCAACGTCACCGCATTGGAGATCAGGTAGAGTTGCCCAAAGGGGATGCCGCGATAGCGGTTGAGCAGCAACGCGATGATGTCCGTCCCGCCGCCGGTCCCTTGCCCACGCAGGATCAACCCCGCTCCCAGCCCGTTAAGCATACCGCCGAAGAGGGTGTAGATGAGCGGGTCGCTCTGGATTGCCGGGAGGATGGGGGCCAGCAGATCAATCGCCGCCGACATCACCATCACAGCGTAGATCGTGCGGACGAGGAAGCGCCAGCCGCCGCCCCATTTGATGCCCGCCAGCATGACCGGCACGTTCAGAATGATGAGCACGATGCCCATTGGCCAGCTCCACAGATAATTAGCCAGCATCGCCAGCCCGGTGAAGCCCAATGAAACCACCTGGTTGGGCAACAGAAAGATATTCACGGCGGCGGCGAGCAGCAGTGCTCCCACCGTGATTGATACGTAATCCCGAATCGTTTGGCGCGTGGCGGCGCCGCGCAGTCGTTTGCGAATTTTCTGCATGATACGCTCCTTTTCAGTATGCACTCTGGCGGTATCTACTCAGGCTCTAGCCGGATCGCCAGATCCGGCGTGGAGGCACAAGCAAATTCCAGGCTGCTATACAATGTAGTCCTAGATAATTCTGACTTGACGGGGATCTGACG
>DAOTXC010000222.1:0-3491 GCA_034435555.1 Anaerolineae bacterium | reverse complement strand
GGTAACTACTCACCCTGGCTCCGAGGGGATCGTCAGATCCCCGTCAAGTCAGAATTATCTAGGACTACATTGTATAGCAGCCTGGAATTTGCTTGTGCCTCCACGCCGGATCTGGCGATCCGGCTAGAGCCTGGTAGATACAATTCGACCACATGTGGCTTAATGCTTGCAGGCTATGTTATAATGAGGGCATGACGACTTGGGGACTCTACAACGGCACGCTCATCGCGCCAGAGGGTATGCGCCCCGACGCCGGGGTCTGGATCACGGGCGAAACCATCCAACAGATTGGTACGCATCCGCCAGAGCACATCGCCGATGCGGTGGATGCCCAGGGGGGCTATATCCTGCCCGGCTTCATTGACGTCCACATCCACGGCGGGGCCGGCGCCGACACGATGGACGCAACCCCTGCCGCGCTCGCCACGCTCTCGCGCCACTGCGCCGCGCACGGCGTCACCGGCTTCCTCGCCACCACGATGAGCGCCACCCGCGAGGCCCTCACCGCAGCGCTCAAGGCCATCGCTGCCGCACAACGCGACGGCCCACTCCCCGGCGCGCGGCTGCTGGGCGCGCATCTGGAAGGCCCATATCTCGCCACCGAGCAGGCCGGCGCGCAACCCCGCGCCCACCTCCGCCCAGCGGATCCGGCAGAGTACCGCCCCTGGCTCGCCTCCGGCGTCGTGCGGATGCTCACCCTGGCCCCCGAACTCCCCGCCAACCACGCCCTCATCCGCGAGGCCAGCGCCCAGGGCATCTGTGTTGTGGCGGGGCACACCGCCGCCACCTACGAAGAACTGCTCGCCGCCGCGCCGTTGGGACTTAGCGGCGTGACCCACCTCGGCAACGCGATGACCGCCTTCCACCACCGGCGACCCGGCGCGCTCGGCGCGGCCCTCACCTGCGACGACCTGCACGCCCAACTCATCGCCGACCGCGTCCACCTCCATCCCGCCGCCGTCGCGCTCTTCATCCGCGCCAAGACCCCCGCCCGCATCCTCCTCATCACCGATGCCACCCGCGCCGCTGGTCTGGGCGACGGCGATTTCACGCTGGGCGAGACGCCCATCACCGTGCGCGACGGGATCGCCCGCACTGCGGATGGCGCGCTCGCCGGGAGCACGCTCACGATGGATGCCGCTGTGCGGAATCTGCTGGCGGATACTAATCTCGGCCTGGAAGCGATTGCACAAATGGCGGCGACCAATCCTGCCCGCGCGCTCGGCCTCGCGGCGCAGACCGGCAGCCTCGCGCCCGGCAAGGCCGCCGACCTGGTGCTGCTTGACCGCGACACGCTCGCCGTCCGCATGACCGTCGTCGCCGGGAGGATCGTCCACACCGCATGAACAACGCGCCCTTCTTTTTTCCCGGCGGCCCGCGAGGCGCATTGCTCGTCCACGGCTTTCTCACCACCCCCGGCGAGATGCGCCCGCTGGGGGAGCACCTCGCCGCCGCCGGGCTGACCGTCTCCGGCATCCAGCTGCGGGGCCACGGCGCGACCGCCGCTGAACTCGCTGAGGTCAGCTGGCAGGATTGGGATGCAGATGTCCGCGCGGGGCTGGCGGAGCTCCGCGCCCGTTGCGAGACCGTCAGTATTGTTGGCCTGTCGCTGGGCGCCGCGCTCGCGCTGCACGTCGCTGCAACGGAGCCGATTGACCGCCTGGTGGCCTGCTCCGCCCCCGATGCAGCGCTCGCCGACAGCCTGCCTGTGAAAGCCGCGCAATGGCTTGCCCCCTACCTCCCCATCCTGCCCAAGATCGGCAGCGACGTGCGCGATCCGCAGGCCCGCCGCGAGCACTTCACCTACGAGCGCATCCCGCTACAAACTGTGGACGAAATCGCCGCGCTGCTTCAGACCCTGCCGGATGACCTGCCCCGCGTCACCGCGCCGACGCTGCTGCTCAATGCGCGCCGGGATCACGTTGTGCCGCCGCAGACCGCCGAGCGGATCGCCGCGCAGCTGGGCGGCCCGGTGCGTATCCAACAGCTCCCAAACGGGGGGCACACGCTTCTCGTGGATCGCGACCGCGAGATCGCCTTTCGCGCCATCGAACAATGGATCACCGACAGCATCGCACACTAATTCCACCCGCGCTCATCGCGCTCACCTTCCTGGCGCTCAGCCTGGCCTGGGGGATGATCGTCCCACCCTACGAGAATCTCGACGAGATCGAGCATGTGGAGGTCATCCGCTACATCGCCGTAACCGGCCAGCTGCCCGCGCACGGCGTCGCCGAAGAGGCCGGCTATCACGTCCGCCAGGAGGCCTCGCAGCCGCCGCTCTATCACCTGCTGGGCGCGGCCTGGATGCGCCTGTGGCGGCTGCCCACCTCCTCGCCGGAAGCGACGCCGGTCCCCGGCGCGGTGGTCGCCTGCGGCCCCACGGAGACGCTCTACAACAAAACAACCTGGGCGCGCGACCCGCTGGCCGACACCTTCCCCTGGGAGAGACACCGGCGCGCCGTCCACGGCCTGCGCGTCCTCTCAGCCCTCCTCCAGACCGCCACCGTGATGGGGGCCTGGTTCCTGGCGCGGCGACTTTTCCCGCGCGGCCCCGTCGCGGCGCTGACCACAGCGCTGATCGCCTTCAACCCGCAATTCCTGCTCATCTCAGCAGGCGTCAACAACGACAATCTCGTCACGCCGCTGGCGACGTGGGCGCTCGTGCTCCTCCTCCACATCTGGGAGGATGGCCCCAGCCCGAAACGGCTGCTCTGCTTCGGCGCGCTGGCGGGATTGGCGGGCCTCAGCAAGCTGAGCGGACTGGGCCTGCTGGGATTGGGCGGGCTGGCGCTGCTCGTTTACGTCTGGCGCAGACGGCTCCCCTTCACCCGCCTGGTGGGATGGGGGCTGCTGATGGGACTGCCGGCGCTGGGCCTGCTCGCACCCTGGATGGCGCGCAATCTGGCGCTCTACGGCGATCCCACCGCGCTCGCGCCGATGCTGGAAAAGGTGGGACGGCGCACCGGCCCGCTCAATTTCTGGGGCATCCTGCGCCTGATGACGCTCTCGTACTGGGGACAGCTCCCCTGCGCCTTCTACCCACGCGCGCTCTACTGGCCCTTCCTGACGCTGCTCGGCGGGGGCGCGTTCGGCCTGCTGCGGGGCATCCGCACACTGAGCACCCGCCAACGCGAGGGGCTAGCACTCTGCGCGCTATGGCTAGGGATCATCATCGCGGCCTGGATTCGCTGGGAGCATATCACACCTGCGACGGGCGGGCGGCTACTCTTCCCCGCCAGCGCTGCGCTCGCACTGCTGCTCGCCGCCGGGTGGGAGCGCCTCGGACGCGCGCTGTCGCGCCTGTGGGCTGCGGCACTGCCAATCGCGGCGCTGCTCACGCTCTGGCACGGGCCGCTCGCCGCCTTCGCCCCGCCCCGCCTCCTGCCGCCGGATGCGCCCATCCCCCACCGCCTCGACTACACCTTCGGCGAGGGGTTGCACCTGCGCGGCTACAACACCGAACTACACGCGCCCCATCCGCTTTGCCG
>DAOTXC010000221.1:0-6672 GCA_034435555.1 Anaerolineae bacterium | reverse complement strand
TGCTCTTTTACACGCTGACCGCCGCCGTGGGGCTGTGGGCGGGATACGACCGCACCGGCGCGCTGGCGATCTTCGACAATCCCGTGGGCTGGCCGAAGTTTGGCGGGCTGGTGCTGGCGGCGCTGTTGGGCGCGGGGCTGGCGCGACTGCGCACGCCCCAGGCGCTCCGCTGGGCGCTGGCGGCGCTGGCGGGCCTCGGCGCGGCGATTGCGCTTGCCTTTGTGTCGCGCTGCGATTGGGCGGAAGCGCCGGTGAACTGGTCGGTACTGCGGGAGTTAGGGCAAGGGTGGCAGAGGTGGCTCTGCGGCGCGACCTGCCCGCCCGGGCCAGGGCCGAACATCAACGCGGTGGCGGGCGTGCTCGCGCCGTTGCTCTGCCTCGATGCGGGGCTGCTGGCGGAGGTCTGGCAATCGCGCCCGTGCGGGAGGGGGCTGTGGCTGCTCTGGGGGACGCTGACCGCGCTGGTGATGGCCCCGGCGCTGCTGGTAACGAGCTCCCGTGGGGCGTGGCTGGGGCTGAGCGCGGCGCTCTATCTGCTGGCGGTGTGGCGGGGATTGGGGCGGCGCTACGGCAAATTCCTCGCCTGGGTCGCCCGCGACGGGCTGACGGTGGCGATGTTGCTGCTCCTGCCCTGGTTCCGCGCGCTGCTGCTGCGCCAGCCGGACATCGCCAACCGCGTGTGGATCTTCACGCGCGGGGCGCTCCTGGTGCGCGACTTCCCCTTCACCGGCAGTGGCCTGGGAAACTTCGCCCTGCTGGATTCCACCTACGCGGAGCTGATCCATGTCCCGACGCTGCCCTACGGGCACGCCGTGTTGCTGGATGCGGCTATCGAGCAGGGAGTGCCCGGCGCGCTGGCGCTGGCGGCGATAGGGGCGCTCGCGCTCTGGCGCGGGCTGTGGGCGCTGGGGCGACATGCGCGCGCCGTCCCCCCGACGTTGGCGGCGGCGCTGCTTGCCTTGGTCGTGGTGATGGTGCATGGGCTGGTGGATACCCCGTACGGGTCGAGCCGGTTCCTGCCGCTGCTCTTCGCGCCGCCGGCGATGGTGCTGGCGAGCTTGCGGGTCATGGACGATGCACCGACGGCGCGGCAGCGAGCACCATGCCCGCCGCCAGGATGCCCCCCGCCCAACGCTGCCGGGTGGGGGGCGTGGCAGGTCGGCCCGGCGCTCCCGGCGGCGTGGCACGCGAACCTGGGCGCGGTCGCCCAGGCGCACGTGGAGCTGCCGCCCTACGACTACCAGAGATTTTGGGCGCGCACGCTGGATCAGATCCGCCAGGAGGAAGACTTCAACGTGGCGGAGGCGCGCTACCGGCGGGCGCTGGCGCTGGATCCGACGCAGGTGACGGCGCGGACGCGGCTGGCGCAACTGGCGCTCTCGCGGGGCGAGTACGAGGCGGCGTTGGCGCACGCGCGGGCCGCGTGGGACGCGGGCTATCGGGATCGTGTGGTGACGATGACCTACAGCGACGCGCTGATTGCGCAGGGGGCTGTGGCGGAGGGGGCGGCGCTGGTGCGCGGATTGCCGCGCGCCGCGATGCGGCTGGAGTGGCAGTGGTATCGCTACCGAAGCCGAGACGATGTTGCGCAGCAGCGGTACGTGGAGCAGGCGTTGGAGTGGATCAGGTAAGTGGCAGGCTGCAAGCGACAAGCGACAAGCGGCAAGTCACAAGCGGCAAGTGACAGGCGGCGAGCGGCAAGTTGCGCGCATTAAAGTTTGAATTGGGTTTGATCGGGGGATGGGTGTATAATATGGTTATGCGAGAATGGATGAGCAGGCTAATTTTTCTGTTGGCGGTGATTGCGCTCACGCTCACCGGCGGGGAGTTGACCCTGGCGCAGGAGAGCGACGAGCCGTGGAGCGAGCCGGTGAATCTCTCCAGCTCCAGAGCGGCCTCCGATCCGGTCATCGCTTCCGGGCCGGGCGGCGTGCTCCAGGCCGTCTGGTGGGACGATTTCGACGGGCTGACGACCGCGATCTACAACGGCGCGACCTGGTCGGAGCCGCAGATTGCGCCCATCGTCACCTACACCGAGCCGGACGCCGAGGGCAACGTGGATGCCATCTGGATCGTGTGGGAGCAGAAGCCGCTGATCGTCGCTGACGCCAGCGGTCAGATCCACGCCTTCTGGCAGGATCGCTCGGACTCCTTCCGCCCGGAGCTGCGGCGCATTTTGCACAGCCAGCTGCGCATCGGCACGACGACGTGGACGACGCCGGTGGTGATCACGCGCGAGGCGTTGACCTTCGCTGTGGTTCCTGATCCAGAGGGCGGGCTGTACATCGCCTACATCCGCAATGAGCAGAGCGCGATCTCTCCGGCGGGCATCTACTTGCGCCGCCGCGATACGACCTGGTCGGAAGCGCGCCAGCTCTACACGACTCGCTATTTTCGCGGGCTAACGGCGGAGGAGGCGCACCTGACCCTCACCGCCGATGTGGGAGGGGTGGTTTACGCAGGCTGGGACGATCCGCGCCTGGGGCGGTCGGTGCTGTTGCGCTCGACCGATAGCGGCGCGACGTGGAGCGAGCCGCTGCCGTTGGGTGATGAGCAGGTGACTGCCTCGCGGGTGCGGGTGTTGCTCGGCCCAGAGGGGCAGACGCTCTTGCTCTGGCAGGATGCGCGGGCAGCTTGCGCGTTCTACCAACAGCTCTCGCCCGATGGCGGCGTGACGTGGGGGGAGCGCGAGCGGGTGTTGACCGAGCTGGCGTGCGGGCAGGCCCTCAGCACGCGGCGGGCAACGACCGGTGAGGTCTTCCTGGTCGCCGGGGAGGGGACATCGCGGCTCTCGCTGGCGGCCTGGGATGGGGGGCGTTGGTCGGAGATTCAGGCGTTGGCCTTCGACTTTGAGGACCCGGTATTGGCGCAGCGCGTCTACTTGGATCAGTTACGCTTGCTGTTATTGAATGGCCGGCTGGTGGTGGCGGGCCAGGGGCAGAACCGGGAGGTTTGGTTCCTGGAGGGCCAATTGGACGCGCTGGCATGGGCCTTTGCGCCCCCGCCGCTCTGGTCGGAGGCGGTCAACGTCTCACAGAGCCCCGGGACGCCGGGCCTGCCGGCGCTCGCCTCCGATGCGGAGGGGCGCTTGCATCTGTTGTGGGCCGAGCGCACCTCGCCGGCGTCGCCGGCGACCGCGCTCTATTACGCGGTGTGGAGCGGGGAGACCGCGAGCGGGGGGCGTTGGTCGCGTCCGGCAGCGGTGTTGCGCTCGCCGCAGGGCAAGGCGGAGGAGCCGGCGCTGGTGGTGGTGGGCAATCGCCTGCACGCGCTGTGGTCGGGCGGCAACGGCGAGATCTACGCCAGCCGGGCCTTCGTGCGCGACGCCTACGCGCAGGGGGCCTGGAGTGAGCCGCTGCTGCTGAGCGATCAGCCGGGCGGCAGTGCGCCGGCGCTGGTGGCCGATTTGGCCGGGCGTTTGCACGCGGTCTATGTGATCCCGTTGAATGAGGGGCGGGGCGTCTATTACGTCCGCTCGGAGGATGGCGGCGAGACGTGGACGCTGCCGCAGCAGGTCTTCGATGCGGAGGCGGCGCGCTGGGCGATGGTCTCGCATCCGACGCTGACGGTGGATGAGCAGGGCGTCGTTCACGTGGCGTGGGTGCGCGCGCCGCTGCCCGGCGGTGGCGCGCCGGAGGGTATCTATTACGCGGCTTCGGATGACGAGGGCGAGAGCTGGTCAACGCCGTTCGTGTTGGCCGAGGGGGCCTTCGATTGGCCGCAATTGCAGGCGACGTACACGGGGCAGGTGCATGCGCTCTGGGCCGAGGCGCGGAGCAATCAGAGCCGCTATCATCGTTGGCTGGCGGCGGATGCCACGGAGTGGACGTTTCAATCGCGGGTGACGGGTTTCGAGCGGCTGGTCGGCCCGGTGGGCCTCGCGCCCGACGGTCAGGGCGGGCTGCATCTGGCGGCGCTCGGTTATGACGACGCGGGTCAGCCGGCGGTGCTCTACACGACGTGGAACGGTTCGCGGTGGGGCGAGCGGGAGATGGCGCGGTTGCGGGTAGGTTTTGCTATGGCCGAAGATTTGGGCACGTTGCTGAGCCTCTATCCGCCGCTGGGCCGGTTGGATGTGGCGTTCCAGGGGGAGATGTCGAACACGGAAGGGGTGATGCAGGCGGATCTGTTCGCTATGAGCCGGGCGATTTCGCCGGTGGCGGCGCTGCCGGAGCCGCAGTTTACACCGGCGCCGACGCCCACGCCGACGCTCGGCCCGACGCCGACGGTCACGCCGACGCCGCTGCCCACGGTGAATCCCGCCGCGCCGACTAGCGGTATGCCGGTGCTGGCGTTGGGGCCGGTCACGTTGCCGATCACGGCGGTGGGGGGCGTGGCAGTGGCGCTGTTGTTGGTGGCGCTGGCGGCGCTGGTGGGGTCGCGGCGGAGGCGGTAGGGGGAGAGGCCACGAATTACACGAATTTTCTCTAAATTTGTTTTCTTGGTGTCAATTCGTGGCAAGAGGTAGGTGCAGTGGTAGGGGAGAGGCCACGAATTACACGAATTTTCTCTAATTTTGTTTTTTTAGCGTCAATTTGTGGCAAGAGGTAGGTGCGTATGCCGGAGATTGTTTACAAGGATCTTTCCTATAGCATTGTTGGGGCAGCAATGGAAGTTCACCGTGTGCTAGGGCCGGGCTTCTTGGAGGCAGTTTATGAGGCGGCGCTGGCTGTAGAGCTGGAGGCGCGTGGTGTTTCTGTTGAACAGCAGAAGCGGCTGCCTGTGCTCTATAAGGGGCAGACCATTGGAGATTATGTCGCTGATATGGTGGTGGATGACAAGGTGATTCTGGAGCTGAAGGCTGTTGCCAGTCTCAATGACAAGCATCGCGCTCAGGCGCTGCACTATCTTGCTGCGACCGGGTTGCGCCTGGCTATTCTGTTCAATTTCGGTGCGGCGTCTCTGGAGTTCGAGCGCATTGTGAAGTGAGAGTTTTTAGCCACGAATCCTTCGAAGACTCAGGACAGGTTGCACGAATTCTCTCGAATTTTTAGTGCCAATTTGTGGAATTCGTGGCAAAAGGGAAAGATATGACGACAATTTTGATTCGTCCAACGCAGGGCCTGGCTTCGCTGGGGTTGCGGGATGTGTGGCAGTACCGAGAGTTGCTTTACTTTCTGGTGTGGCGGGATGTGAAGGTGCGCTACAAGCAGACGGTGCTGGGGGTGTTGTGGGTGATCCTCCAGCCGCTGGTGAGTATGGCGATTTTCACGGTGCTCTTCGGCATTCTGTTGCAGGTGGATTCGGGCGATGTGCCGTATCCGGTCTTCGCCTTTGCGGGGCTGCTGCCGTGGAACTACTTCTCGCAAGCGCTCAACCGCTCCTCGACAAGTGTAGTCAACAGCGCGCATCTCATCACCAAAATCTACTTCCCCCGGCTGGTGATCCCGTTTGCGGGGGTGCTTTCGAGTCTGGTGGATTTTGCGATTGCGTTTGGGGTGCTCGCGGTGCTGATGGCGGTCTATGGGATTATGCCCACGGCGCGCATCGTGATTTTGCCGCTGCTGATTTTGCTGGCGATGGCGACGGCGCTGGGCTTCGGGCTGTGGCTTTCGGCATTGAATGTGAAGTACCGCGACGTGAACTATCTGCTGCCCTTCCTCATCCAGATCTGGATGTATCTGACGCCGGTGGTGTACGGCTCGAATCTGATCCCGGAGCGGTTCCGGTTTCTGCTGAGCCTGAACCCGATGACGGGCGTGGTGGAGGGCTTCCGCTGGGCGCTATTGGGCGGGGAGCTGGAGCAATATCTTTCCGGCCCGCTGCTGGCGCTTTCGGTGGGGATCGCGCTGGTGGTGCTGGTGAGCGGGGCGTTCTTCTTCCGCGCGACGGAGCGGAGCTTTGCGGATGTGGTGTGAAGATTTTGCCACGAATTTCACGAATTGGCGCGAAGGGGAGCGGGAAAATTCGAGAAATTCGTGTAACCTGTCCTTAGTCTTCGAAGGATTTGTGGCAAATGGAAAGCACGGCGGCAGATTTTAGGTTGCGGATTTTGGATTTTGGCCGGAAAAGGCCAACGTAGGATGAGGAGGTTATTACCAATGAATGCGATAATCACAACGCCATTTCAGCAGGCCCTGGAGTTGATTGAACAGCTGTCCCCTGTGGATCAAGAGGCGCTGCTTGAAGTTGTACGGCAAAGATTGGTCGAGCAGCGCCGCCGCGAAATTGCAGCCAATGCACAGGCGACCCTCCAAGCCTTCCGCGAGGGTCACGCGAGCTATGGCACGGTTGATGACTTGCGCCGCGACTTGACCGATGAAGCATGAGAAAGCTCGTCTGGGACAACAGTTTCCGTCGTGCTTTCAAGAAAAGAACGCGCAACAACTCCCTGCTGGAAACACGCATTCTTGAAGCGTTAGCATTACTGGCGAAAGAGCCGTTCCATCCTGGCCTCAAAACGCACAAACTGAGAGGGACACTTGAAGGATTATGGGCTTGCTGGGTAGAGTATGATTGTAGAGTCGTCTTTCTCTTTGTTCCAGATCCGCATGGGGGCGAGGATGCTATTGTATTGGTTGATATTGGTTCACATGATCAAGTTTATTGATCTGGTTGACGTTGATTTTCCAGGCGCGCGTAGCGCTCTTGCGCTTAGCGGCGCAGATTGACGTGCGCATCGAACCGCATCCCTTTACGCCGGAAGATTTCACCATCAACCATCCCTTGGTG
>DAOTXC010000220.1:0-11481 GCA_034435555.1 Anaerolineae bacterium | reverse complement strand
CTGGGTACGCTGGCAGCGGGCGAGAGCCGGAGCATCCTCATCACGGTGACAGTCAACGCGGATGTGACAACGGGCTTCACCAACACCGTCGTCATCACCACCACCACGCCGGGCGACGATCCTGGCAACAACGAGGACGACTTGCCGGTGGACGTGCTGCCCGATGTGGAAATCTGGGTGGTGAAGAGCGGCAGTGCCTCACCGGTGACGCCGGGCGAGGTGATGACCTACAGCCTCACGATCACCAATGACGGCCCCTCGGATGCAGAGAACGTCGTCGTGACCGACACGCTGCCCGCTGAAGTGACCTTTGGCGCAGCCAACCCGCCGCAGACCAGCGGCCCGAATCCGCTGGTTTGGCAGCTGGGCACGCTAGCAGCGGGTGAGAGCCGGAGCATCCTCATCACGGTAACGGTGAACGCAGACGTGACGGCGGGCTTCACCAACACGGTCATCATCACCACGACCACGCCAGGCGATGATCCGGGTAACAACGAGGATGAGCATCCCGCCGATCCTATGCCGCGCGCGGATCTGGGCATCGTCAAGACCGATAGCCACGATCCGGTCATCCCTGGCACCTTGCTCACCTACACCTTGCGCGTGACCAACCACGGACCGAGCGCGGCGGAGAATGTAGTCGTGACCGACACGCTGCCGGTAGAGGTGGTTTATGTGAATGCGGCCCCGGCGCACACCTACATCGCACCGGATACGGTGGTCTGGGCGCTGGGGACACTGCTGCCTGGCGAGGAGCGCGTGCTGACGCTCACGGTGCAGGTGCAGTCGTGGGTTACAGAGCCGTTCACCAACGTCGTGGTGGTAGATTCCGATACGGAAGATGATAACCCCGGCAACAACGAGGACGACGAAACTACAACACCGCTGCTGCCAGGACTGGAGCTGGTTAAGACCGTGCTGCCTGGCGCGTCTGTGCCGAACTCGCCCTTCACCTACATTATCACCATCACCAACACGGGGCAGGTCACGCTCGATCCGGTCACGCTGACCGATACGTTGCCCACGCTCGACTTCCACTACGTTGCGGGCAGCGCCACGCCGAGCGAACCGACGGTCAACCCGCCCGTTCTTGTCTGGCCGAACCTGGGACCGCTGGTCCCCGGACAGAGTATCACGGTGACGTTCGCTGTGACCGTGTCGCCGGGCATCACTATCGGCACCTACTGGAACGTGGCGCTGGTCGAAGGCGAGCATCCGGGCGGCGTCATTACCGATACGGATGATGTGCCGATCTCGATCCAGGACCCGGCTATCGCCCTTTCCAAGCACCTGGTGGCCTTTGATACGGACATCTGGGCGCCCAACTACGTCACTTTCACGATCTTCATCACCAACGTGGGCATCAGCGAGATTGATATCTTGCCGGTCTACGATCTCTACAACGCCGACTACATCCACTTCGCCTACTCATTCCCGGCGATGCCGAACACGGTGGACAACGTCAACGGGCAGGTGGTCTGGCTTGACCTGACCGCGCCGGCGCCGCATGGCTTTGGGCGCAACCTGCTGCCGGGTGAGGTCTTCAGCCTCACAACGGTCTTCACGGTCGTGCAAACCATTGACACGCCCATCACTAACACCGCGGTCGTCAGCGATGCCACTGATATCTACGACAATCCCATACCGCCTGATGAGGATAGTGAGGTTATTGTGGATATTCCCACCGCAGTTGAGTTGCGTTACTTCCGTGCCGTTGAACGGGTGGGAAGCATCGCGCTGGAGTGGTCTACCGCGGTGGAGATTGATAACTTCGGCTTCAACCTGTATCGGGCAACCGAACCGGACTTCACGCGCGCGAGCTTGCTGGCGTTCGTGCCTAGCAAGTGTCGCGGTAATCTCTGTGGAGCCGACTACAGTTATGCCGATGAGACGGTCGCATTTGATACGACATACTGGTACTGGTTGGCCGATGTGGACATGACGGGTGAGGAAACCCGGCATGGGCCGGTCAGTGCGCACAGCCGGGTGTCAGCAGATATGAGGCAGCAGCTCTTCTTGCCGTTGCTGCTACGAACCTACCGCGTGCCGTAAACGTAGCTTTCAAGAGCGGGCAAGGAAAAACTCCTTGCCCGCTCTTTGCTGTTGTAACTGCTCAGGGGAATGTCAATCCAGGGCTACTTCATCACCAGCGGGAGGTAGAGCTGCGTGACCCAGGTGGGTGTCTCCCAGGCCAGGGGTAGGGCCGGATCGCCAAAGAAGTGGTACGTATCCGCTAGATGTCTACCTACGCTTTGGATGACTGCGGCTTTAGCTACGCTTGCCGCCACGCCCGGCGGTGCGGGGGCATCTGAGCGCAACGCGCTGAGGTAGAAAGCTCGGTGCAACGGTGTCTGAGAGCTTCCCAATCCCAAGCCGCTATTGCCGAAGGCCGCAATGGCACCGCCTCGAGGGAGTCGCACCAGGGCTTCGTCTATTGAGGTCATATTGGGGTCGGGATGGGCAAAGTTCCCGGTGAAGCAACTCATCGCCAGGGAAAGCGGATAGCGGGGCGCTCGCGCCAGCCCCGGCAGGTCGTCGGTGTGAAAGAGCCGGCCATGTTCCCATTGCTGGAAGGCGCTATGGCCCACCCAGTTGATCACCAAAGCGCCGCTGTTCCAGCCTTGTAGGACGCCAGTCCGGATGTCGGAGAAATTGTCACAGGCGTACAGATCATCAGGGGCGTTCGTGCAATAGAGCCGCGTGACGGTGTGGCTGATGGGGACGTATGCAGTGACGATTTCTGCCTCGGCGGGGAAGTTCCCCGCGGGGTCGGGATCATCGGCCACGAATAGATGATGCGTGTTCCAATCGCCAGGGAAGGGCGTTTCGGCGTAGGTGATGATCTTTTCGATCACCGCGCTTAGTTCCTCAGGCGTGTTGACGGGCAGCCTCCCCACAGCCAAATCGGGCAGCGCATCGTCCCCGTCTACGGTTGCATAACGGTTGTCCGCTGGGATCTCGCCCAGCCACGGATCACCGTAATGCAAATAGGGCGGCAGCAGGGTGGGGGAGCCAGTCCCCAGATGATCCAGCGGATCCCACGTCCCATCGCCTACCAGCAGCAGGTAGCGCGGTTGTGGATCCCAGGTGGCATAGGCGTGGGCGACGAAGTCGCGCAAGGCCTCCGGGGCCATGCGGCCATCGCCGTAGTGAGCGTAGAGCGCTTCGGTCGGTGCGGCGAAAACGCTCAGCCCGCGTGCAGCATGGAAATCCAGCAGAGGTGTCAAGGCAGGCAAGAGCGCCGTCGGGGCCAGGGCAAGATACTCCGCCCCTAGTGGTTCTGTAAGAGGCGGGCGCAGCTCCCAGCTGGTGAGCGTCTGGATGGCGGTAGGCGCTGCGGCGAAGTAGTGGTGGACGCCGGGGCGATCCTCGCGTAAGGGGAAGCCTGGTGGCAGGCGAATGGGCGCGTCCGGGTCGCTGACATCGAAGAGGAGCGCGTCCATGGGCAGGCCCTCAAGCATATATTGCGCGGGATTACTTTCGCTGATGAAGTGGATTGCGGCCCCGTTGACTGCCATCAGCGGATAGCGCAGCCGCACGGCGTCGAGCCACAGCCCTTCGATGGGAATATCGGGCAATCCCGGTAGTGTCAGCTGCAGGGTGTTGTTCCCCGCCAGCAGGGAGGCGGTTGGGACGGTGAACGTCAGTGTGCGCCCGCCATCGCTCTGCCAGGTCTGCTCTCCGATGGGCGTCCCGTTCATACTCGCGGCGAGGCGGTGATTGGGCGCTCCAGGGGGATTGGTATAACTGTAGAGCCACAGCGTCAGTTCGGCATCTGGATGCTGCCCGTCTGGTGTCTCCAGGGGCAGCGGGAGCGCGGCTTCGGTGACACATGCCGCCGATGTGGGGCGCTCCAGGCAGAGCCAATACCAATGATCGCCGTTGCGCGGTGAGGGGTAACGTGATTCGTAAGCGCGCTGTGCCTCGGCTAGCGTCTCAGCCCAAGCGATACCTGTGGGCAGCGCTGTCGCGCTCGCGGTGTGGGCGGCCATCCGCAGGCCGGGCGTTGGGCCGTAGATGGCCCGGTAGTATTCGAAGGTGGCCCAGCGCGTGGGGCGTGGATCGGCGTAGAACAGGAAGTGGTTTGCGGCAGCGTTCCAGTGCAGGGCCACTTCCGTGTTGTTCGCCGGGCGGAGCAACCGCACGTAGGCCGGATCGCTCGTCGGCGTGACGATACCCGCCGTCAGCAGCGTGTCCCAGGATAGCGCAAACAGGCCGCGCTGTTCGATGCGGAACTGTGCCATGGGCATAGCGTCGGGTGCGGCAATTGTGTTGGTGGTGGGACGTGCCGGTCGAGGATAGCCATACAACTGCTGTGGATTCACCACCAGCGATTGCAGCGCGGCGTGGAAAGGCTCCAGTGCGCCCACAGCGGGCAGCGGTTCGGCAAAGTCGAGGATCACCTCAACGGTGTGCAGGTGGGTTAGCTGCTGTGTTAGCGGGTCATACGCCAATGGGACAAAGGTGAGCTGCCCCAATCGCACGCCACGCAACACCCCAATCTCCGTCAACGTGACGCCGGCGGCAGGTAGTCCCGGCAGCTCCCATAGCGGTGGGGTAGTCGGTGATGTCGCGCTGATAAGCGGCGTACGCAAGATGCGTGTGCTTTCGTGATGTGTCCGCACGGTCAATGTTACCGCCCCGGTGGATGGCAGCACCACCAGGGCCGTAGCATAGGGAAGCGGCCCGTGTTCAGCAGGGGCCATCGGCCAGCCGGGGAGCGTGGGGCGCAACGTTGCTGTTGCGGCGCGTTCTAACGTCAGCGAGGGCGAATCCCAGTGCAGCGTCAGCCCATCGGCAGTAGCGGTGAGTATTGTAGGGACAGGCATTGGTTTTGCAGCGGCGATAGGCTGGATGGAGCGTGCAGCAAGGCCAAAACATAGCGTAAGCAGTATCAAGCAGCGACAGGCTTTGTGTATCATCATGGTGAATGATAGCATAAATGTGGAAGGGCGCAATATCAATGAGGGGAGGAGTAGAGAACCTCCCTCTTGAGCGTGGCTGAAGAATAGAGTGCACTCTGGTGCGGTGCGCTCAGTGTAGCGAGCCGACCGAAAAGATTCGGGGTCGCCTGAGCCAGTAGATAGCATGCTGCTGTGTGTGAATGTGCTTGAGGATACGGTAGACAACTTCCCAGATCGCGCATACCAGTGTAATGTAGAGGGACGCCTTGAAAGGGCTTCAAAACGGCAACAAAAAAAGTGTAGTGTTATGACTCCATGGCTTTTCGGGCATTGAAGAGGTCAAGGGTTCGAATCCCTTCAGGTCCACTGGTTTTTGACCATGTTTCGTGGAGAGCAACTCGCTCTCCACGTTGCTTTTAAGCGGCTTTCAGCGTCTGGCACCACACTTTGACCAGGGGGGAGTTCGGCAACCGGCCACAGATGGGATGTGGATTCCGGACTTCAATGAGAAGCAGTTTCTTGTAAGCCTCGCGTTTCCCTACGTCAACAGCGGCGAGGTCAACATCGCCAGCGTCACCAGCGCGATGAGGCCGGTCAGACCCCAGGCAAACATATTTTGCCAGCGGCGATTGACCCAGTCGCCCATGACGCGGTGATTGTTCACCAGCTTAAGCACCAATATCAGCAGCACCGGCAACAGGATCGCGTTGAGGGCCTGCGACAGCCACATGATGGGGAAGAGCGGAATCCCGGGAATCAGCACTATCCCCACACTCAGCAGAATGATACCCACGTACAGCCCGTAGAATATGGGCGCATCTTTGGCCTTGTGATCCAGACCTCGCTCCCAGCCGAAGGCCTCGCAGATAGCGTAGGCCGTCGAAAGCGGCAGCACCGAGGCGGCCAGCAGCGAAGCACCCAGCAGGCCGGTGGTGAAGAGATAGCGCGCCCCCTCCCCTGCCAACGGCGCGAGCGCCTGCGCCGCCTGCTCTGCCGTCTCCACCTGGATGCCGTGAACGTAGAGTGTGGCAGCGGTGCTGATGATGATGAAGGCTGAGACTACGTTGCCCCACGCCGCGCCGAAGGAGACATCCATCTGGGTGAAGCGATAGTCCCTTAGATTGATGCCCTTATCGGCGACCGAAGCCTGCATATAGACGATCCCCCACGGCGTGATGGTCGTGCCGATGGTCGCCAACACCGCCAGAATATAGTCAGGATCGCCGCTGAAGGTGGGAGTGACGGCATTGCGGAAGACCTCGCCCCACGGCGGGCGGATAGCAAAGGCCGTGATGACGTAGCTGAGCGCCGCCAAACACAGCACCAGCAGCACCTTCTCCACCCGCTCGTAGGAACCGCGCAGGACGAGATAGCCTACCAACAGCCCCGCCAGCGGGACAGTAAGATAGCGGCTGACGCCCAAGAGCTCCGTGCCGGCCGCTACGCCCGCGAACTGGGCGATGGTCGTGCCGAGGTTGCCCAGAAGCAGACAGAACATCGCGAAGGCGGTGATACGCACCCCAAAACGCTCGCGGATGAGATCGGCGGTTCCCTTGCCCGTGACCGCGCCCATGCGGGCCGCCATCTCTTGCACCACCACTTCCCCAAAGGTGATGACGACCACCAGCCACAGGAAACTGTAGCCGTAGGTCGAGCCGGCCATCGAGTAAGTGGCAATGCCCGGCGCGTCGTTGTCGGCGCTGGCTGTAATCAGCCCCGGCCCCAAAATCGAAAGGTAGAGAAAGGCGCGTTTTAGCCAGGAAGGTGTTCGTCGCAGCAGTTTCATCATCATCTCCAATGGATCAGGATTGCTTCAAGCATCAACTCAGGCGCGTCTGCCCCGCTGGTGACTTTCCCCTCATGCCTCTGACTCTGGTTCTGGCTTGCGATCCACCAGGATTTCGGTCAGTGTGTCCCGATCCGTCGTGGCGCGGACAAAATCATTGCTTAGCGTAATCGCGCCGAAGTTGCACGAAAGTTCGCACTGTCCGCAATAGGCGCAGCGTTCGGGATGGAAAATCAAGCGGAACTCATCCCGGCTCACGCGCTGCAATTCCAGAGCATCGGCGGGACAGTCGCGGACGCACAGGCTACATCCCCGGCAGTTGTCAGGCTCGATGACCACCCGCCCCCGAAAGCCCGGTGGCAACTCCAGCGGCCCAAAGGGATAGCGCACCGTGCTGGGGCGTTTCAACCAGGTGCGCCAGGCTTCTGGCAACAAGTAGAGAAACGAACGCAATCCCATGTTATCCCCCCATCCAGATTGTGGCCGCAAGCTGCATCAACGCCAGAGGCGCAAGCACCCGCCACCCCAGATTCGCCAGCTGATCAATGCGCAAGCGCGCGTAGAGCACACTGGCCGTCGAAAGCAGCAACACGATTCCCAACGCCTTGAGCACAAATCCCAGCCCTCCCCACAGCGGCGATGCGGATGTCCCGCCCAGGAAGAGGTTGATCAGCAAGAAGATCCCCAAAACCGTCTGCATATCCATCGCGAGGTGCCAGAGCGCCAGCTTGCGCCCACTGTACTCGGTGAGCGAGCCGCCCACGACTTCGGATTTAGCCTTGGGAATATCGAGCGGATCGCGCTTGAGCTTGCCGATCAAGCCTACCACGGCCAGGATAAAGCCCAACGGCTGGAGCGCCAGGTTCCAGGTAGTGCCCACCTGCTGTTGGGCGATTTGTGCGATGCGCCAGGAGTTTCCCAGGATAGCCGGGCCGCTCAGCGCCATCAGGAAGGGTACTTCGTAAGAAAAATACTGCAACAGAGAGCGATTTGCCCCCAAGATGCCATAGACGCCTCCGGAGATCCAGCCCGCCAGGAAATAGGCCAGGGCCGGGATGCTGAGCAAGAAGAGCACCACGATTAGATCCCCCTCAAAGGAGACGGGCGCGGTGCGAGCGACAGGAATATACAGACTCACTGTCAGCACCGAGGCCAGGGAGAGCACCGGCAGCGCCGTTGAGAGCGCCGGATTGATGCCGGTCGAGAGGATATCCTCCTTCGCCAGCAACTTGATGAAGTCAGCGACGGGCTGATACCACGGCGGCCCAACGCGCCCTTGAAACCGGGCAATAATCCGCCGATCCAGCCAGTCAAAGAGCCAGGCGCACAGGACAATGAACCCTAAACCGGGGAAGATCAGTAGCGTGAATGCTGTTTGCATAGGCTTTCGCTCGCTTTACCGATCCGCACAGGCGATGCACAGGTCCACACCTGAGAGCACCGCCGGGACATCCGCCATGTTGACCTCGCGCAGTTGTTCCGGCAACGTGATGAGGGTGGTCAGTGTGGGCGTGCGGATTTTGAGCCGTGCGGGCTTCTCGCTGCCATCACTGCGGATATAGTAGATGAGCTCCCCGCGCGGGGCCTCGGCGCGGCTCACCACCTCGCCCGGCGGCACACGCCGCTTGGCCTTCACGGAGATCGGGCCATCGGGCAGCTGCGCGAGGATCTCCCGACACAGACGCACGCTCTCCACCGCCTCCTGCATCCGCACCAGGGTGCGCGCCCACACATCGCCGGCGGTGTGGGTGATGACCTTAAACGAGAGGTCTGTGTAGGGCGCTTTGGGCATATCGCGCCGCAAGTCCACATCCAGGCCGGAGGCGCGCGCCACCGGCCCGACCACACAATACCGGCGGATCTGTTCGAGCGAAAGATGGCCGACGTTTTGCGTGCGCGCCTTGAGGGTGCGCTCGTGCTCCACCAGTCCTACCAGCCGCGCCAATGGCTCGGTCAGGAGATCGAGTTGCCGCAGGATCTCATCGCAGTGCGCCTCATCCACGTCGCTCCGCACGCCACCGATAACATTGATCGCGTGCGAGACCCGTCCGCCGGACAGGTCCTCCATGATGTCCAGCACGATTTCCCGGTCGCGCCAGGCGTACATGAATATCGTATCCAGCCCCAGATTCTTGCCCAGCACCCCCAACCAGAGCAGGTGACTGTGAATGCGCTCCAGCTCGCACAACAGCGCGCGCAGATACTGGGCGCGGGGCGGTATCTCCAACCCCAACAACGCCTCGACGCCCTGACAATAGGTGGTGGCATGGACGTGTGAGCAGATGCCGCAGACCCGCTCGACGAGATGGATGGTCTGCACGTAACTGCGCTCTTGGGCCAGCCGTTCGATGCCGCGATGGACGTAGCCCATGCGCATCCCGGCCTCCATGACGCGCTCCCCCTCGACGGTGAGCGTAAAGGCAATCGGCTCCTTGAGCAGCGGGTGCTGCGGGCCAATGGGAATAATCATCTTGTCAGACTTCATCTTCACTCTCCACTGCCTGCTTCCGCAACGGCAACGTATCATCCCAATCGTCGGGCAACAAAAACGGCGCGGAGGTCTCCAATCCGGTAAAGTCCACCCCCAACATCTCGTGAATCTCGCGCTCGTACATCGCCACACCCGGAATCAGCTCGGTCAATGTGGGGACGCGCGCCTCGGTGTAAGGCAGCGCGACGTACAGGGTCAGCCCGTGGATGTTCCAAAAATGATACAAGAGCACCAGGCCCTCGCCCGTATCCAGGCCGGTGATGGTGGAGAGGTGATAAAAATCGAAGCTTTCGATCAACTCGCCCACCACCTCGGTGAGTACATCCCCTGGCACGGAGATGACCGTCTCATCCGTGAGCATCGCACGTGTATCCAGAGATAGCGCAGGGAAGGTCGCTTGCAGGGCCTCGAGAATCGTTTCCAGTGAATGTGTCATGCTATCGCCTCCATCAATTGCGCCATCGCGTCAATGATCGCTTCGGGGCGGGCCGGGCAGCCGGGCACGTACATATCCACCGGCAACAGCTGATCCACGCCGCCCATCACGCTGGGCGCGCCCTGGAAGACACCGCCGGAGCTGCCGCAGCTGCCAATCACTACCACCCATTTGGGCGCGGGTATCTGCGCGTAGATGCGCCGCATCCGGTCGCGCGATTGGCGCGTGACCGGACCGGTACACAGCAACACGTCGGCGTGACGCGGCGAGGCCTCCTTGAGAATGCCGAGTCGCTCAACATCATAGCGCGGCGTGAGCAGGTCCAGGATTTCGATATCGCAGCCATTGCAGCCGCCGCTGTTGTAGTGCAGCACCCACAGCGACTTGCGCCGCGCCCAGTTCACCACACGGTTCTGGATTCTCCAGAGTATGCCTTGTCTTTCAGATTTCACACGTCCCACTTTCTATAACTCATCTTCAATCAATATCAGCACACTGATGCCCACCCCAAGCAAATAGACCAACCCCAACCGACGCGCTTCGGCGATGGGTGGCAGTAACGAAAGAACCAAGACCGCGAGATGCAGCACAGCAAAGATCAGCGCCAGCCGGAAGAAAGCGTGGTAGCGCATCCGGCGGGCCGGCGGCAAGCTGATCTCGCCGCCGGTGTAGGGCCGATGCTTATCGGGAGTTGGCTCCCCCTGCGCAGCAATCGCGCCACCCAGCTGATGCAGGCCGTAGGCCAGGGCCACAAAGACGGCCAACACCACTGGCGGACTTAATAGGACATTTTCCATTCAGTCAATTCCTCTCTTCATCAACGCTTGCGCCGTTTGCCGCCCTTGCGTTTGGAAGCCCGCTTGCCAGGGGCAGCAGGCACAGCGCCGCGCTCTGCGGCCTTGAGATAGCTGCGCCAGCCACGCCGCTGGATTAACTGGATCGCTGCCCACCCTGGCCCGGCATTGAACATCACGCTCAACGTCATCGTCACTGCCGAGCCTAAACACCACAGGCAGGTCGCGCCGATGACGAACGGCTGTAAGTAGGTCAGCCAGAGCGAAAAGACGAAGCCAAACGCGGTCAGAGCAAAGCTCGCCAGCGGCATGACATCCGCGTAAGGCCCCTTGATCCACTGGCGATAGCCGTAGGTCGCCAGCACCGCCAGATAGCCCAACGCGCCGAACAGGGCCATCGGCAGGAAGCCGAACAGTATTGCAAAACGGCTCTGCTGCACAACATTGCATTGGCCCACCGGCCCGCAGAAGGCCTCGGTCTGCGTCGTCTCCACATACGAGAGATAAATCGCCACTCCCAGGCCGATGAGGGCCACGCCGATCTTGACCCACGGCGACACTCGCGCCAACGGTGAATCGCGCCAGGCGGCAGGCCGGGCGATGAAGGTTGCCAGCCCCAGCATAATCGCCAGCAGCACCACCGAGATGTAGTTACCCGGCAGGTCCCGCTGGAAGCGCGCGCGCCACAGGGGAAGATCGCCCGCCTGGATGCGCTCGGCATCGGCTGCGATAAGCTCTTCCAGGCCGGGGAGCGCGGGCCAATCGTTACCGCCCGCTTCAAGCAACCTCGCTATCAGGCCGGGCAACTGTTGCGGAATCTCCACCGCGCCTACCAGCACTGTACCGTTCACAACCATCATCGGCGTGCCCCGGCGCTCTTGGGGGATACCGTACTGCGCCCACGCCGCCTCGAACAGCCGTCGCCCTGCCGCTGTCGTCGTATCCACGCGGAGGATATATAACTGGTCGCCATACTGCGCTTCCAGCGGCGGCAGATCGCGCTCCTCGACCAGCTGGCAAAACGAACAGACGGGCGACGTGAAGTAAACCACGCGCACCTGGCCGGTCTG
>DAOTXC010000219.1:0-2852 GCA_034435555.1 Anaerolineae bacterium | reverse complement strand
GAGTCCTGCCGCTGCAACCATCAACCCGGCGCTGCCGGAATACCGTGTTGGGAACCTCGAAGAGGCTGAGGCGCTCTGGGAACGCATCAACCCCAACGAATCCATCCGCGTGGTCATCACCGATGAGGATGCCAACGCCTTCATTCAACGGCTCACCAGGGAAGATGAAAGCATCCAGTCGTTGACGGTTGCCTTCGAAAGCGGCGCTGCCGTGCTGCGCGCTACCCTCTCCCGCGACCTGCTCTCCGAGTTCGATATCCAGATGCCCTTCTTCATCCGTGGCGACGCGCTGGAGATCAAACTCACCGTGAACGCCACCGCCACGGATTGCAAGCCCGTTGTCACCGTCAAGTCGCTCGACTTCAACGGCTGGCCGCTGCCGATCAAGGGCCTCGTCGCCGAGACCCTGAACGCGCTGATCAATGAGGAGTGGCCCGCGAACATCTGTCTCGAACAGGTCATTTTCAGCTCCGGCGAACTCGCCTTAGAAGGCCACCGCCGCTAATTCCAACCAACAGGAGGCAACGTCATGCAGATCAGCCACGTTGAAGTGCTGCCCGTAGAGCTTCCGCTCAGCCTGCCCTACTACTCCGCCTACCATCCCACCACTCCCGTCACCCGCATCGAGGTGATCTTCATCCGTGTGGAGACGCGCCAGGGCCGCACGGCCTGGGGCTGCGCCGCTTTCGATCCCACCCTCACCGGCGAGAGCCGCGACCAGGTGCTCCGCGCCTGCCGTGCCGCCGCTGACCGCGCCCGCGACCTCAATCCGCTTAACACTGCCTTCGCCCTGGCGACTCTGGCCCCCCTCACCGCCGACACACCCGCCGCCCAATGCGCCTTCGATATGGCCTTCCACGACCTGCTGGGACTCGCCGCCGACCTGCCGCTGTACCGTCTGCTTGGCGGCTACCGCGACCGCATCCAGACGGCGGCGACCATCAACCTCGCTCCCGTCAAAGAGACGGTGGAACTGGCCCGCGACCGGGCGCGGCAGGGCTTTCGCATCCTCAAACTCAAGGGGGGGCGCGACCCGGAGGAGGACGTGGCGCGCGTGCGCGCCGTCCACACGGCTCTACCGCATCACTTGTTGCGCCTCGACGCGGAGCAAGGCTACACCGTCCGCCAGGTGCGCGATGTGACCCGCGTCCTGGCCGGCCTGCTCGAATTGTTGGAGCAGCCGCTCCCCGTCACGGCGGACGTTGCCGAGCTCGCCCAACTCACCGCTCGCAGTGAGGTCCCCCTCTTCGCCGATGAGAGCGTCAAAGGCCCCGATTCGGTCCTCGCGCTTGCCAGCCAGCGTGCTGTCCACGGGCTGAGCATCAAGCTGGCGACCTGCGGCGGCCTGCACTGCGCCCGCCAGATTGATGCCATCGCTCGCGCCGCACACCTCGCCATCACCGTCGGCAGCATCAACGAACCCGCCCTGCTCACCGCCGCCGGGCTGGCCTTCGCCCTCAGCACCCCCGGCGTCCAAACCACCGATCTCGACGGCTACCTCGATCTCACCCACGATCCCTCGCGCCCTCGCTTCTTGCTGGAAGAGGGCTGGCTCATCGCCACCGATGTGCCCGGCGTGGGCTGCACTGTCGAATTGTGATTGGAGAAAAATCATGCCCATAGATAACTGGACGATGATCATACGGGTCGTTGGGGCCTTGATCATGGGGGGGCTTGTCGGCTTCGAGCGCGAGCAGGAGCAAAAGCCTGCCGGCCTCCGCACCATCATGCTGGTGACGTTAGGCTCGACCCTGCTGTTGATACTGGCCCAACGGGGCACAGTCTTCCTCGATCTGAGTGTTGACATGGTCTCTATGGATCCCACCCGCATCCTCGGCTCCCTGGTGCAGGGCGTCGGTTTCCTGGGCGCGGGCACCATCTTCTTCCATCGCCACACCGTGCATGGCCTCACCACCGCCGCTGCCATCTGGACAATGGCTGTCGTTGGGGCCGCTATCGGCGTGGGTGACTGGGGTCTGGCGATTGTAGGCACGATAGCCGCCTACTTTATCCTCCGCATCCTGGGGAAGATTACCCATCGGATTGAAGAAGCGCATAAAAATCACGAATTACAGAAAGAGCGCAAGGACAAGAGCAAGTAACGCCAACGACAAAGCGGCGGTTCGCCTTGAACCGCCGCTTTCTTCTCACGCTCAGGCGGAGGGGGTGGGATTCGAACCCACGGTAGCCCTAAGACTACAACGGTTTTCGAGACCGCCCCGATCGGCCACTCCGGCACCCCTCCGAGTCACCGCATTATACCATGAAGGCCCTTCCACGCAATCACCAGCGCGCCCGCATTTAGGGCTATCGCATGTAACTACTCACCCTGGCTCCGAGGGGATCGTCAGATCCCCGTCAAGTCAGATTTATCCAGGACTACATTGTTATAGCAGCCTGGAATTTGCTTGTGCCTCCACGCCGGATCTGGCGACCCGGCTAGAGCCTGAGTAGATACTCTAACAGATTATGTAATTGTGCTGGACCATCGCGGGGATCCTCCAAAGTAACAAAATGGCTTTTCAGATCAGCCGCTATGGTAGTCTCGACGGTTGTCATGTCAGTTGCCCTCCTAATTAGTTTCCGTCTATTCTACCAGTTTTGGCCGGCGCTTCCCCTCCCTGTTTTCAAATGCGATAGCCCTAGTCTTTCCACACCACCGAGGACGAAAATGTAAGACAGGTTGCCAACCTGTCTTACAACTGCTATTTTCAGAGTAAAAACTTACTTGTGAGGCGCGTGCGCTTGGTGCTTGAAATCATTGCAATAACTTGCCAATTATGGCATAATAGACGTATGGAATTCGAAACTCTGTTGGCGATTGTCGGCGCGGAACCGGTCTTCGAGACGGG
>DAOTXC010000218.1:0-9942 GCA_034435555.1 Anaerolineae bacterium | reverse complement strand
GAGCAATTTGGCCCCTGGTTGAAGTGATTCTGGCTGGCGGATCATCTTTTGTGGTGATTGTAACACAGAAAAGCGCGGCGCGCATCAGAGGTACCTCTGAGAAAAATTCAGAGTTTTCTCTGATGCGTCGTGGGGAGAAATAGGGTACACTGGATGCTGGATGCTTGAGACTTGAAGCTGGTTTGAAGAGGAGGCGTGGATGAACGAGAAAACCTATGCAGTCGCATTGGCAGGGTTGTTGCAGGATGTGGGCCAATTTGCGCAGTGGGCAGCGGGGAAATGGGGAGAGGCGCCTGTAGGTGGGATTGAGCTCGCCTCCCGCTACGTCCCTACGCCGTGGCGGGCGGCCTGCTGTGCAGATGAGGTGATGCGGGTGGTGGCCCTGGCGGATTGGCTCGCGGCGGGTGCGCGCCGGGCAGATCGGGGGCCGCGGCCCCGGCAGTTGCGCACCATTTTCTCCAGCCTGACCGTGGAAGAGCAGGCGTTAGCGCCGGAAGAGGCCCGCTACTGGCCGCTGAAACCGTTGGCGTTGGAGGCGGAGATGCTCTTCCCGCAGGCGGCGCTGTCCGAAGAGGCGCGTGCGCCAGCATACGAGGCGTTGGGAGCAGCCTTTGTTCAGGACGCCGAGGCGCTGGCGCAGGCCCATCAAAAGGCGGCGGCCTTCCCTGCGTACCTGGAAAGCCTGTTGCTGCTCTTGCAGCGTTACGCCTGGTGTGTGCCCGCACTGCCCGATGTGAGTCTGTATGATCACAGCCGGATGACGGCGGCGTTGGCGGTTTGTTTGAAGGATCAATCTGAAGAGATGCTGAAGGCGCTTGAGGGCGATCTGGAGCAGTCCACCGAACCGGTGGCCTTGCTCGTCGGCGGCGACATCTCCGGCGTGCAGGACTTCATCTATACCATCACGTCGCGCGGTGCGACGAGCGCGTTGCGCGGGCGCTCCTTCTATCTGCAATTGCTGACGGAGGCGCTATCCCGCTATGTGTTGCGGGAATTAGACTTACCGGTGACCAATCTCATCTACCAGGGCGGCGGCAACTTCTATCTGCTGGCGCGGCCCTCCGATGCGGCGCGTCTCGGCGAGATTCAGCGGCAGATCAGCTGGCGCTTGCTCGCGCACCATCGTGGGGAGCTTTACCTGGCCTTGGAAGGGGCGCCGCTGGCAGCGAGGGACTTTTTCGCGGGGCGGATCGCGGCGCAGTGGGATGCACTGAGTCGCCGCCAACAACAGGCCAAGCAACGGCGCTTCGCGGAACTGGGCGCAGAGCTAGCACAGCTCTTCGTGCCGCAGGGGATGGGGGGAGATGAAAGCGGGGAGTGCAGTGTCTGCGGGCGTGAGCATCCCGACATCGCCGCGGACGCGGAAACCAATACGCGCAAATGTCAGCCCTGCCGGGACTTCGAGGCGCTGGGCAAGGACTTGCGCCAGGCGAGTTACCTGTGGTTGCGAGAGGTCCCCCCGACCTCCTTGCCGGAGACCCCACTGAGCGTGAAACCCGGCGGCTGGCAGGCGGCGTTGGGGACCTTTGGCCTGGAGGCTGGCGTGAGCGCGCGGGTGGAAATGCTGCCACAACCGGACGCTGGCGTGCAGTTGGTGTTGGCGCTCAACGATGCGGCCGTGCGCGACCTGGCGCCAGGCCCGCGCACGGTGGTGGGGCGGCGTTTGCTGGTCAACGTCACGCCGACCTTGACGCGGGCAGATATTGACGCGCTACGGGATAGGCAGCTTGATGCGAAGGAGTTGGCGGAGCTGCATCCCGACACTGTGAAACCCTTCTCTGTGCTGGAATTGCAGGCGCGCGGGACCAAGCGGCTGGGCGTGCTGCGGATGGATGTGGACAATCTGGGGCTACTTTTCAGCGAAGGTTTTGGCAAGGCGGCCACACTCTCGCGGGTGGCGGCGCTGAGTTTCGCCATCGGCGTGTACTTCGAGGGCTGGGTGGGGCAACTGGCCGAGCGCGCCAACCGCAAACATGGCGATGTGCTCTACTCCATCTACTCTGGCGGCGACGACCTCTTCTTTGTGGGCGCATGGGACGTGGTGGTAGAACTGGCGCGCGAAATTCGCGTGGATTTGGGCCGCTTCGCGGCGGGACATCCGGGCATCCACGCCAGCGGCGGGATTGCGCTGGTGGGGGGCAAGTATCCGCTCTACCAGGCGGCGGCGGATGCGGGGGAGGCCGAGCACGCGGCCAAAGCGCATCCCGGCAAGGATGCGGTGACCTTCCTGGGGCAGACGTTGCCTTGGGCCAAGTTCGGCTTGGAGGGCGCGTGCGCCGCGAATACGGAGACGGTGCATGGCCTGCGCCACCATCTGGAACAGCTGGTGCTTCCTGAAAAGGAGGACGGCCTGGGGGCGACGGCGAGCCTGTTACGGCGCTTGACCCAGTTGCAGCTCGCCTACGAGACGGCGCTGAAGGCGCGGCGACAGGCAGGGACGGAGGTCAACCGGCAGGGGGAGGTGCAGGGCGTGTGGGGCCCGTGGATGTGGCGCGGGTATTATGCGCTCAAGCGGATGGCGGAGCAGGAGCGGGCGGAGAAAGAGCGCGCCATCGCGGCGTTGGCCGAGCGCCTGCACGAGGACCACTTCAACAGCATTGACTGGATCGGCCTGGCGGCGCGCTGGGTGGAGTTGTTGTTGCGCGATCTGTAAGTTAGGAGAGTCGAAAGATGCGAAAGACTCATTTCCGCTCTGTGAATTACACTGTACCGGAAGAATATGAGGAAACTCCCTTACGGGACCGTAAAGCCCAATTGCCCAACTTGGTTAGAGGGCCTGGAGTTCCAAAGAAAAGAGCGGAGTTCTTACGGGATGTGATAGCACTAGCAAATACTGCGCGTTTGTTTGGCAAGCCCGCTTACCTGATATTTGGCTTGGATAATGGTGGTAATATCCTTGATCAGAAAGAACATCTGCAAGTCTACAAAAAAGGAGAGACGTCTCCTTGGGAACAGGTGCGTAGCCAGATGGGTCAGTTAATAAATGAGTACATACATCCTGCACTTCCCCATTTTGAAGTTTATCATGGAGAAGTTGATGATAAAGAAGTAGGATATATGCTCATTAAGCCCATGCCAACTGCTGAAAACTTTCAAGTGAAAAAACGGTTCCCGCCTAAAGGTGAGGTTGAGTTAGCGAAAGGTGATAGTTGGATTCGTTTTGGTGAAAGTAAAGCTAAGCTAGAAGACCCAATCCGATTTTCAGAGGGGCCATATGCCTACTCTTATGCAGAAATTCCCTATATTCTTCCATCATCTTGGCGTAGATATTTTCAGCACTTGCTAGTAGATGATCGCATTCTAAATGCCCGGGCTATACATCCTTATCAGCAGCTTTATACCGTGGGTGCAAATAGAGCGCCATTGGATGAAGTTGTTAGCAGATTTCTAACCCATCCTACGTCACGTGTGTTGATTTTACAGGGACAAGCCGGATCTGGAAAAACCATCTTCTTACGTCGCCTTGTTGCAGATTGGGCAGAGAGCGGGCTTGTGGCAACGGAAGAACAGATTAAGCGGGAGGAATTCCTACCACCCCCAAGTTGGATACCTATTTATTTCCCACTTGTCTTTGTGGAAACGGAACACCTCGAAAATGCAGATTCTCTTGCCACGCAATTGGTGGAACAAGTGAATGAAAAAGGCGGATTTTGGGCAGATTCCAGGCCTTCCAATCCGCAAGCGCTTTTAGAATATTCCGATTTGCATTGGGTTTTATGTTTTGATGGTTTTGACGAAATAGATGATTGTAATTCTCAAAGACGATTTTGGACGACGCTAAGGACATTACTGCGACGCTATCCTCAGATTAAAGTTATACTTACAACTCGTCCTGATGTGCCCCTCTCGCCAGAGTTGGGCGAGTTACATGAAGTTGCCCCATTTGATGAAGAACAAATACGTGCTTTTGTTTCGGGGATGGTGGAAGAATTTGAGCAAGTAAAACAAATAGTTAACTTCTTGCAGTTAGAGGAAGATCTATGGAGATTGTGTTCTGTGCCTTTGTATTTAGCTGCTGCTCTTAAAGAACTGACGACTTTGCAAGACTTTACTCTGTATCAGAGCCTAGTGGATAACCCACCCGGTATATCCGAACCTGAAGATTTTGCCACAGATTCTCCTGCCTTATCTGATCTACCTGCAAGTGCTGAGCTATCTAAAGTGAATCTACCTAGAGTGGATATTGAGGCTATGATTTTGCGTGCCCCACTATCTGAAATATCACCGCGTGATACGGCATTAGAGATGGAAGGTGCGTCAGAAGAAGAAAAGGCCCCCCCCAACAATTTGGAAAGATTATTAGAAGAAGAAAAAGAACCCCCCGCTAATTTAGGTAGATTATTGTACAACATATATCAGAATCTGCTGCAACGTGAAGTGGGACGTCGGATACTATCTCCAGCAGACAAATGGCTCTTGTGGGAGGCTCTGGGTGAAATAGCTGTTTTTATGGATGGACATCGTAAACATATACGCCATAACAAAGCCCTTGAGTATTTAAGATCTCCCATAGAGATTCATTATCTTCTCAGTCTTGGAGTGTTTCAACGTCAGAAATTGGGAGGTTGGATTGGATTTGGAACAGAATTAACTAAAGTTTTTTTTGCGGCAGCGTTTTTGCTCCCATTTGTCGAAGAAGAAGACTATGAGGATGCAGTACCTTATGTTGCATCTTGTGGAGCTTCTTTTCGGTTTCGTATGCGTTCTATACTAAGTCAAATGACCTATGCAGATGTTGATCCAATATTTAAGGAGGCAAGCAATGAGTAGATATGATTCACCTAGTGAGGCAGAGCTGCGCACCATCATCACCGACCCGAACGGGGCGGAGACGTTGGTCAAATGCGCGGATGCGCTGGGCAAATCCCTCAAGGATCAGGGGTTGAGTACCAACCAGATCCGCGCGCTCTTCGGCGAGGTGCGACAGATTCAGGGCGAGTGGAGCATCGCCGGACATCGTGACCAGGCGTTGCGGCGTTTGTTTTTGCTCAAGCCGAAGATGGCTTATCGGCAGCGTAAGGAACGCGGGCGCGCCGTACAAGCTCTGGTTGAGGTGCTCGATCCGGCGTTGGACCTGGTGACCAAGGCGCAACCGCGCCCCGAAGGGCAAGCGCCCGGCGGCGCGGATAATCAGGACGATAATTTCCAGCGCTTCGTGGATTTCTTCGAGGCGATTCTGGCCTATCACAAAGCCTACGGTGGCAGCTAAGCAGGAGGAGCGCGACATGAATGAGTACAAGACGATCAAACTGGAAGGACGGGTATTTGTGACGTTTAATCTGAAGGCTGTGACGGGCCTACACATCGGCGGATCGGATGCCGGGATCGAGATTGGCGGGGTGGATAAGACCGTCGTCCGCGACGTGCTGACGAATCAGCCGTACATCCCTGGCTCCTCGCTCAAGGGCAAGGTGCGCAGCCTGTTGGAAAAATACCAGGGTTTGCTGCAGAATCGCAAGATCGGGCAGGCCTTCATCCACAGTTGCCGCGATGCCGCGGAGTATGCCGATTGCGCTGTCTGTCGCATCTTTGGGGTGCCGGGCGAGGAGAACTTTTCCACACCCACGCGCCTGGTGGTGCGGGATGTGCATCTGCACCCGGACAGCGCCAAGCAGCTGGAAGACTCGGCCCGCACCGATTTGCCCTACACCGAGGTGAAGACCGAGGTTGCGATTGACCGTGTGACCTCGAGGGCCAACCCCCGCCAGATGGAGCGCGTGCCGGCGGGCACCGTCTTCGGCCCGGCAGAGCTGGTCTACAGCGTCTATGGCGGCGACGTGGGCGATCCACAGCAGGACGTGGCGCACCTCAAGACGCTCATCGCGGGGCTGCAACTGTTGGAGGATGACTATCTGGGTGGGCTAGGCTCGCGAGGGTCTGGTAAGGTGGCGCTGGCGGAGATCAAGGTGACGGTGCGCAAGGGGACGCTGGATCAGGCGCAGCCGGCTGGAGCGGCGACCTACGCAACATTGGCGGAACTGGCGGCGGATTGGGAGCATGTGCTGGATGAGGTACGCGACGCCCTGAAACTCGCGTGAAAGGAGGAAGCCGATGAATAACCTGGATGTGTATCGGCTGACCTTTCTTAGCGGGGTGCATGTGGGCGAGCGCGGCGTGAATCTGGAGGAGCACAGCGTCCAGGTCTCCGCCGGGACGCTCTTTGCGGCGTTGACGGCGGTGTTCCGGCGCATGGGGCATGATCCTGCCGCTTTTGCCGCGCCCTTCTTGCAGCAGGCGCCGCCCTTCTTGCTGAGTTCGCTCTTTCCCTACGCCGGCGACGTGCGTTTCTTTCCGCTGCCGGTCCCGCTATTGCGCTGGTTCACGCCGGAGACGTTGAAAGCGCGCCGTAAGGATCTCAAGCGCGTGCGCTTTGTCTCCGAGGGTGTGCTGCGGCGCATGTTGGCGGGGGAGGCGCTGGATGATTGGCTCTTCCCCGCCGGGGAGATGGCGGAATCGGAGCGGGGCGTGGCGCTGCAAAACGGCGCCTTCTGGCTGATGGCAGAAGAAGCGTCCCGCCTGCCCGAAGCGCTGCAACGCGCCAGGGGAAAACGGCACGCGCTGCGGCGTTTGCAAGTTTACCAGGGCGATAAAGTGCCGCGCGTGACGGTGGATCGGATCAACGCGCGGTCGGAAATCTACCACACGGGGCGCGTGCGCTTTGCGCCGGGGTGTGGACTGTGGTTTGGCGTGGCGTGGCGCGCGCCGGAGGATGGGGTAGGCGAAATGGGCCTGACGTACCGCGACGCGCTGATGCAGACGTTGACCTTGCTGGGCGAGGATGGCCTGGGCGGGGAGCGGAGCGTGGGCTATGGCGCTTTCACGTTTGCCCAAGCCGCTGCGCTGGCCCTGCCTGCGCCCACGCCCGGCGCGCCGTTGTTGCTGCTGAGCCGTTATCATCCGCGCGCGGAGGAACTGCCGGCGGCGTTGCACGGCCCGGCAGCGGCCTACAATCTCATTCCCAAGGGCGGCTGGGTACAGACGTGGGACGGCGTGGCGCGGCGGCGCAAGCGGTTGTGGCTGCTGGCCGAGGGCAGTGTGGTGCAGACGGTGGGGGTCGGGCCGTGGGGCGACGTGGTCAATGTGCAACCCGATGGCTTCCCCCATCCGGTGTGGCGCTACGGCTATGCGCTGGGCGCGGCGTTGGCGGGAGGCGGTGCAGCATGAACGACTATCGCATATACGACGTGAAAGCGACGCTGCTGACGCCGGTGCATATCGGCAGCGGTGAGGATTTGCTGAACGAGTATGACTTTGTTATCCACCGGGGCCGCACCTGGCGGCTCAACGAGGACGGGCTGTTAGCGGCGCAGGATGTGAGCGACCCCGCGCTGGCCGAGCAGCTGGCGCGCATCCCGCCGGGGCAACTGTTGCAACGCGGGGACTTCCGGCCCGACGGCCCCTTTTTCCGCTACGTGATCCAGGGGACGCCGCGCTCAGACGCGCCCGGCGCGCAGGTCAAGGAGCAACTTAAGGACGCTTATGACCGGCCCTACTTGCCCGGCACGAGCCTCAAGGGGGCGCTGCGGACGGCGCTGGCCTGGGTGCTCTGGGCCAAGCGCGATCTCAAGCCGGAGGCGCAGAAACTTGGGCGCAACCCCAAGTTCGCGGGGCAGCAATACGAGCGGGCGCTCTTTGGCCGCGACCCCAACCACGATCTGCTGCGCGCCCTGCACGTGGGCGACAGCGCCGCCGTGAGCGCCGAGGCGCTGATGCTGGTGAACGCGCGGGTGATCCACCGCGATGGCAAACTGGCCGCGCCGGTGGAGCTGGAGGCGCTCAAGCCGGACACCGTGTTCAATCTCACGCTCAAGATTGATCAGGCGCTCTTCTCGGAGTGGGCTGGGCGGGAGCGCCTGCGCGGCCTTCCGGCCCTGGAGCAGCTGGCGGCGCTGGTGCAGACGCACACGGCAGCGCGGCTGGAAGAAGAGGTGGCCTGGTTCGACAAGGTGTCCAACGCTGGGGCAGTGACGGGTTTTCTGCGGCAGTTGCAGCAAAGCCAACTGCCGCCGCACATGTGCCTGCTACAACTGGGCTGGGGCACGGGATGGCTGGATAAGACCTTCGGCAGCCACTTGCAGGCCGATGCGCGCTTCTTCGATGGCGTGGCGCGGGACTACAAACTCTCGCGGGGCAAACGGCAATCGGGCGATCCCTTCCCCAAGAGCCGCCGGGTGCTGGTGAGCCTGCGCCGGGGCGCGGGTGGGCAGGTCGAGGAGCGCCCCGTCTCGTCCATCGGGTGGTTGTTGCTGGAGTTGCAGGAGCAGGGATAAGAGAGTGGGACAGGCCGACAGTCTGTTCCACCGAAGGAGGAACATGTATGCGTAAAGTGGTGACGTTCTTGGGTACTTCTGCACGAGAGACACAATACAGCTTCGGCGGCGCGATCTACACAGGGCGCGTTTTCGCCGAGGCGCTGCGGCAATGTGTGGACTTTGATGCGATGCTGGTTTTCAGCACGGCGCAGGCCGCCGAGACAACCTGGCCCATCCTGGCCGCGCTGGACGATCCGCGCATCCACAAGGTGGATATTCCTATCGGGCGCGACGCGGATGAGCTATGGATGTTGTTTGAAGAGCTGACGCGGGCGGTGGCGCCGGGCGATACGGTGATCTTCGACATCACCCACGGCTTGCGCTCCATTCCCTTCCTCATCTTCCTGGCGGCGGCCTATCTGAAGGAAGCCTGCGATGTGACCATCGCGGCGATCTACTACGGGGCCTACGAGTTGGGCCAGCCCGCGCCGGTCATTGATCTTTCGGAGTTCGTGGCGCTGCTCGACTGGCTGACGGCGACCAACCAGTTCATCTACACCGGCGATGGGCGCTATCTGGCGCAGTTGCTGCGGGATGCGGGGGCCTTCGAGCATCCCCGCCGGGCGTTGACGGAGGAGGAGCGAGCGCAGCAGGTTGCCGCCAGGCGCATCGGTAGCGCGGCGGGCGCAATCACAGAAACGTCGCAGGCGTTGCTGACCAACCTGATTCCGCACGCGGCGCAGGCGAGCGCCGACCTGTTGGCGCGGCTGGCCGAGGCGCGCGAAGATCTGGCCCGGCAAGCGCCGCCCTACCGGCTGCTGGCGGATCGGGTGCGCGCAACGTACCAGCCCTTTGCCGTGGACGAACCGATGCGCGAGGATCTCCGTCACGACCTGGAGGTGCAACTGCTGATGATCGCCTGGTACATGGAGAAGGGACATCTGCCGCAGGCCTTCACGCTGATGCGGGAGTGGGTGGTAACGGCGGTGGGCTACCGCCTGGGCATCACAGGGGATGAGATCCTGGATTTCAAGGGGAAGCGGCGGGAGGTTGAATCGGCGCTGGGCAAACACTGCGCGCTGTGGCAACAAGCGCACGAGCCGGCGCAGACCCCGCCGCAGCTGGTCAGCGCCCTGCGCGCCATCGTCGATCCCAAAGAGATCGCCGACTTCTGGAACCAGCTGACCGATTTCCGCAACTTCATCAACCACGGCGCGATGCGCGCCCAGTGGGCGCAGCGTCCGGTGAAGACGGTGATGGCTTCCAGCGAGACGCTGTACCAACGTTTCCAGGTGCTGGCAGCAACGTTGTTGGAGGGTGTAGCCCCAGCGGAGGACGCCCCATGATCCTCCTCAACTTCTCCCATCCCCTGACCGTCGAGCATCGCGCGCAGTTGGAGGCGCTCACCGGGCAGCCGCTCGCCGAGGTGCGGGAGATTCCCGTGCAGCTCGATCTCGATGTGCCTTTCGGCCCACAAGCAGCGGCGCTGGCCGACGCCGCCGGGCTGACGCCCACGCAGTGGCAGACGGAACCGCTGCTGCTCGTGCTGCCCGCGCTGAACTACGCCGCCGCCGCGTTGCTGGCCGAACTCCACGGGCGCATGGGCTACTTCCCGCCGGTGGTGCGGCTGCGCCCCGTCGCAGGTGCGCTGCCGCCCCGGTACGAGGTGGCCGAAGTGCTCGACTTACAG
>DAOTXC010000217.1:0-17150 GCA_034435555.1 Anaerolineae bacterium | reverse complement strand
TCGTGGTCGGGGTGGCGGTCGGGCTGACGGTTGGAGTGGGGGTCGTGGTGATCGTGGGGGTTGCTGTTGGCAGCTGCGTCTCGTTCTGCTGCGAGAGTCGCAATCCCAGGATGACCGATCCCCCTAAAATGACCAGGGCTACCGCCGCCAGGATGATGATTTGCAGCCGGTTCAAACGGCGCGGGGTAGATTTCGCTTCCGTCTCCGTCGCCGTGAGGGGCGTTTCGTCGCCCAGCTCCGCGCCACACATCAAACAGGACTTGGCCCCTTCGGCCACGCGAGCGCCGCAGGCGGGACAGTGGCGCGGTGGACGATCCGGCAGTGCGCGTATTTGTTCTTCGGATTGATTTTCAGTTTCCATGTCTTGCTTCATCATAGCATCGAAGCCCCAAAAGAGCAAGAATCTTACCCGCTATTTGTGGCTTGCTAGTCGTTACTATTGTACCCAATTATTGTAAAAGGCGAGTTACAGTAACGTGAAGATCGTTCTACCAGGCGACCGGAAACTTGCTAAAATGGTCGAGCGTGTTAGAATGAGAGCGCTGCAAGACTCACACTACTATAGACCCTCGCGTTTGTACTCTTCATTCCCTGGAAGTTAGTGAGGAAGCAGTCTATCTTGTTCTTAGCTGCAAAGGAGGTTGTAACACATGAATAAGCGTTGGTTGAGTGTTTTGGTAGGGATGTTGTTGATTCTCGCATTGGCTTGCGCCCTTCCCGGCGGGAGCGATTCTGAGAATGGCGATGGCGGGCTTGTGGATTTGTTCGATCCGGGAACGGGAGATGCGGACGATGATGATGGCGCGTTGGAATCGCCGCCGCAATTAGACCCCGAAGCCCTTGAGGGCTTGGACAGCTATCGCGCGCGCATCGTCTGGCGCTTTGAGGCTGACGCGGGCGAGTCCTTTGAGATGAACATCCAGCAGGAGGTCACTCGCGATCCCTCGGCCCTTCGCGCGGTTATGACCGGTGTCTTTGGGGACGAGGATGAGGAGATGGAAATCATCCAGATAGGCGATACCACCTGGACGAGCTATGGCGGCGAATGGTTCCAGATGCAATCCACGGAAGATTCTATGGATATGTTTGGGGATTTCATCACCGCAGAGGATCTGAGCAATTTGGATGATAGCGATTACGAGTATCAGGGTCGGGAGACGGTCAACGGGATACGCTGCCGGCACTATCGCTTGCGACCCAGCGCAGCCCAGGCTGCATTGCTCTTTGGTCAATCTGATCTCGAGAATTTCGAAATCGAGATGTGGGTCGCGGATGAGTCGAATCTGCCGGAGTTCGCCGTGCGCGCTGTGGTCACATGGACTGGCAATTGGGATGATGACGAAATGGGCCACGGTCGGATGACGCTGACCCAGGAAATCTATGACATCAATGCCAACTTCACCATCGAGCCACCCTCGGATGTGGATGTCGGCGGCTTGCCTGAAGATGTACCCATGTATGATAACGTCACGAATGTCTTTTCGATGGCGGGCATGACTACCTTCGAATCGCCCGATACCTTCGATGAGATTGTCGAGTTCTACGACCGGGGCCTGCCCGCTAACGGCTGGACTCAGACCGACACCTTCTCTTACGATACGATGATGATGAGCACCTGGGAGAAAGGCGGGCGCGTTCTGACCGTGAACATTAGCGAGATGGGTGAAAACGTATCCGTGATGCTCATGGTCGAAGAGTAGGCGGCTCGGTGCTGACGGCGATGACGCTACAGGCGCTCGCGGCTCAGGCCGGTCTCGACCTGGTCGGGGTGGCCCCTGCAGGGCCGACGCCGCAGATCACCGCCTATCAGGATTGGCTGGCTGCGGGATATGCGGGCGAGATGACCTATCTCGCCCGCCCCGATGCCATCGCCAAGCGCGCCGACCCGCGCCGCATCCTGCCGGAGGCGCGCTCGGTGCTGGTGGTGGGCGCATCCTACGGGCGAGAAGCCCCGCCCGCCGCACTGGCCCCGCTTCACGGGCGCGTCTCGCGCTACGCCTGGGGTGAGGATTACCATCGCTGGCTGCTTCAGCGCCTCAAGCGGCTGGTCGGCGCGTTGCAGGCACAGCTGGGCGACTTCCCCGCCCGCTGCTACGTGGATACCGGCCCGGTGCTGGAGCGCGCCTGGGCGCAGATCGCTGGCCTGGGCTGGATCGGCAAACATAGCTGCCTCATCCATCCGCGATGGGGGTCCTATCTCTTCCTGGGCGTGGCCTTGTTGGGAACCGAACTCCCTGTCACGCCTCTCCCCGCCTTGCCCGACTGCGGCGCGTGTACCCGTTGCCTCGATGCCTGCCCCACCGGGGCGCTGGTCGCGCCGGGGGTAGTTGATGCGCGCCGCTGCCTTTCTTACCTCACCATCGAGCACCGGGGCGCGCTTCCGCCCACGTTGCGAGAGCATCTGGGTACAAGTGTTTTCGGCTGCGATCGCTGCCAGGAAGCCTGTCCGTGGAACGCGCAGCGCCCTCCCGTGGCGGAGCCTGCGCCGTCCACAGCGCAGCTCTATTTGCCTGACCTGTTACAGCTCGATGCGGACGCCTTCCGCGCACGTTTCCGGCATTCTCCCCTCTGGCGGGCAACGCCGGAGGGTTTGGCGCGCAACGCAGCCGTCGTTTTGGGGAATCTGGGGGATGGGGCCGCGCGCTCTTTCCTGGAAGCCGCCAGCCGCGCGCACCCCAGCCCCGTGGTGCGCGAACACGCAGCCTGGGCGCTGGCGCGTCTGGCATGAAAAAGCGCCCCCGAATTTCGGGGGCGCGGTGCGGTCTGGTCAGGCTAGATAATCTCCAGTTCCTTGCCGATTTTTTCCATTACTTGCAACACCCGTTCGAGCTGTTCGTCAGTATGCGTCGCCATGTAGCTGGTACGCAGTAACGAGAGGTTGGGCGGAACCGCCGGCGAGATCACCGGGTTGGTGTAGACCCCCGCCTCGAAGAGCGCCTTCCAGGCCAGCAATGTTTTCGTGTCATCGCCGATGATGATGGGGATAATGGGCGTCTTGCTCACGCCGATGTTGTAGCCCAATTCGCGGTAGCGCTGGCGCATGAAAGCCCCGATTTCATTGAGGCGCGCGATGCGCTCCGGCTCGGCCTCCATCACGTCCAGCGCGGCGAGTGCGGCGGCGGCGTTCGCGGGCGGGATGCTGGCGCTGAAGATGAGGGAGCGGGCGGTGTGTTGTACGTACTCGATGACCTCGGCGTTGCCGGCGATGAAGCCGCCCAGCGAGGCGAACGACTTGCTGAAGGTCCCCATAATCAGATCCACCTGCTCGGTCACGCCGAAGTGGGCCGCGGTGCCCTTTCCGCCGCCCAACACGCCGACGGAGTGCGCGTCATCAACCATCAGCCCCGCCTGGTAACGCTGGCAGACCTCGATGATGTCGGGCAGCGGCGCGATGTCGCCCCCCATGCTGAAGACCCCATCCACCACCACGAGCTTCCCGGCCTCGGCGGGCAGCCCCGCGAGCGCGCGCTCCAGAGCGTCCATATCGTTGTGGGGATAGCGCTTCATCGTCCCCAACGCCATTTTGCACCCGTCAATAATGCTGGCGTGATCTTCCTTATCGGTGATAACAAAATCGCCGCGTCCCACCAGGCTGGAGATCGTCCCCACGTTGACCTGATAGCCGGTGCTGAAGACCACCGCGGCCTCTTTTCCTACCCACTGGGCCAGGCGGCGCTCCAATTCCAGGTGCAGCTCGAGCGTTCCGTTGAGGAAGCGTGAGCCGGTGCAGCTAGGGCCGTAGGTCTCGATGGCCTCGATGGCGGCCTGGCGCACCTTGGGATGCATCGTGAGTCCCAGATAGTTGTTCGAGCCGATCATCAGCAGGTGGCGGTCGCCAATGATGGATTCGGTGCCTTCGTTGTTGGTGAGGGGGATAAAGTAGGGATAGAGACCCGCCTCGCGCGCGTCGCGCGCTTGTGCGTAGCCGCCAATGCACTTATCGAATATGCTGGTCATAATCATAATAGCTTTCCTTTCGCTAAGTATAAAAGTAGGGTCATTTTAGGCGCTATTGGTGGGGTGTCAAGGCGCGGTCGGAATAACAAGTTTGACAAGTTTTCCCTTGACGGCTATCATGCACGGTATGACACGTGCAAGAGTGGGGTTGGGGCAACGTGGGGAGACGCTTGCCGCGCAAGCGTTAGCGCGGCTGGGCTACGAGGTTGTGGCGCGCAACTGGCATTGCCCGGAAGGCGAGGTGGACATCATCGCGCGGCGCGGGGATGAGTGGTACTTTGTGGAGGTGCGCACCCGGCGCGGGGCCGGTTACGGCGCGCCAGAGCAATCGCTCACGCCCCAGAAGCAGGCGCGGATGGAGGCGGTGGCGTTGCGTTACCTCGGCGAGCAGATGACGACGCCTGCTTCGGTCTGGCATTTGAGCTTCGTCGCCGTGGCGCTGGATGCCGGGGGGCGCCTGGAGCGGCTGACTGTTTACCTCGATCTCGATGGCGATCCTTTGGAGTTGCATTCGATGGATACCTCTCGCATTCCCCTCGTCGCCATCGTCGGCCCGACGGCGGTGGGCAAGACCGGGCTGGCGGTGACGGTTGGCCCGCGCTTCGGGGCCGAGGTGGTTTCCGCCGACTCGCGCCAGCTCTATCGCCGCATGGACATCGGCACCGCCAAGCCAACCCCAGCGGAGCGCGCCCAGCTTCCGCATCATCTCATTGACGTGTCCGATCCCGACGAGACGGTGAGTCTGGCGCGATTTTTGCGGCTGGCGCGGGCCGCTATTGGCGATATCGCCGCCCGTGGGCGGCTTCCCCTTCTCGTTGGCGGGACGGGGCAGTACGTGCGCGCGCTCTTGCAAGGGTGGCAGGTCCCGGAGGTGCCGCCCGACCCCGCACTCCGCGCCAGGCTGGAGGCCGCCGCCGCGCGCGATCCGCAGGCGCTCTGGGCGCGATTGCTCGCGCTTGATCCCGCCGCCGTTGATCTCATCCATCCCCATAATCTGCGCCGGATTGTCCGCGCGTTGGAGGTCACGCTCAAGAGTGGGCGGCCCTTCTCCGAGCAGCGCCGCCGCATCGCCCCGCCGTACCGCGTGCTACAGCTCGGGCTGACGCTGGAGCGGGATGCGCTCTACGCCCGCGCCGATGCGCGGGTGACGGCGATGGTGGCTGCGGGCCTGCTCGACGAGGTGCGCGGCTTGCTCGAGGCCGGTTATGATTGGACGCTCCCGGCGATGTCGGGCCTGGGCTACATTCAACTTCGCCCGTACCTCACGGGTGAGATGTCCCTGGCCGAAGCGGTTGAACGCATTCAGCTGGACACCCATGACTTCATCCGGCGACAGTATGCCTGGTTCAGCCTGCAAGACCCTGCCATCCACTGGCTTGATGCAGCGACCTTATCCCCCGAAGTCGTCGCGGAGCGTATCGCCGCCTTTTTAGCTGCTGGCCCGTAATATCTCCGTAAATCCTCACGCGGAAATATTAGAAATTCCTTAGAAATTAGCACTCTACCCTTGAGAGTGCTTGACAAACGCGCCAAATATGCTAACATTAGAGGTGTTGTTAGCACTCTGTTCTCTTGAGTGCTAAAGAGAAACTCAAGAAATACACCAAATTAATGGAGGTAACAAATGAGTGTCAAGATTCGTCCCCTTGGTGATCGTGTCATTGTCTCCCCGGTTGAGGAAGAAGAGATGACCATTGCTGGCGGCAAGCTGGTGCTCCCTGATACGGCTAAAGAGAAGCCGCAGCAGGGCCAGGTGCTGGCTATCGGCCCCGAGGTTGAGGTCAAAGATGAGGATGGGAATGTGGTCGGCCCCCAGGTCGGTGATCTGGTGATTTACGCGAAGTACGCAGGCACCACGTTCAAGACCCGCGATGGTCAGGAAATGCTGATTCTCCGCGTGGATGACATTCTGGGCGTCGTTGAGGGCTAAGCCCCGAATTACGGCATAACAACTTACCTGATTTTAGGGAGGAAGATACTATGGCTAAGCAGTTGCTTTTTGGTAGTGAAGCGCGCTCCGCATTGAAGCGCGGTATGGATGTGTTGGCCGAGGCCGTTGTTACCACGCTAGGCCCCAAGGGCCGCAACGTGGCGTTGGATAAGAAGTGGGGTTCGCCCACTATCACCCACGACGGTGTGACTGTGGCCAAGGAGATCGAGCTGGACGATCCGTTTGAGAATATGGGGGCGCAGCTGCTCAAAGAGGCCGCCACCAAGACCAACGATATTGCCGGTGACGGCACCACGACTGCCACACTGTTGGCGCACATCCTCATTGAAGAGGGGATGAAGAACGTGGCCGCCGGCGCCAACCCGATGCTGCTCAAGCGCGGTATCCTGAGCGCCGCCGAGAAGGTCGCTGAGGCGATCGGTGAGGCTGCGGTTGAGGTCGCCACCAAGGAAGATATCGCCAACGTGGCTGCGATTTCCGCGCAGGACCGCACGATTGGCGAGCTCATCGCCGAGGTGATGGACAAGGTCGGCAAGGACGGCGTCATCACCGTTGAGGAGTCCAAGGGCCTGGCCTTCGAGACCGAGTACGTTGAGGGTATGCAATTCGACCGGGGTTATATCAGCCCCTACTTCGTGACCGATTCCGAGAATATGGAAGCCGTGATCGAGGACGCTTACATTTTGATCCACGACAAGAAGATCTCCTCAGCGCAGGATTTGGTCCCGATTTTGGAGAAGCTGGTGCAGAAGGGCGTCCGCAATCTGGTCATCATCGCCGAGGACATTGATGGTGAGGCACTGGCGACGTTGGTCGTCAACAAACTGCGCGGTTTGCTCACCGCCCTGGCGATCAAGGCCCCTGGCTTCGGCGACCGCCGCAAGGCCATGCTGCAAGACCTGGCTACGTTGACCGGCGGTCACGTGATCACCGAGGAAGAGGGCCGCAAGCTCGATAGCGCCACGCTCGACGATCTGGGCCGCGCCGACAAGATCATCTCCACCAAGGACGAGACCACCATCGTCGGTGGGCATGGCGACGATGCGTACATCACCGCTCGCATCGAGCAGATCAAGGCCGAGATTGACCGCTCGACCTCCGACTACGACCGCGAGAAGCTCCAGGAGCGGCTCGCCAAGTTGGCCGGCGGCGTTGCCATCATCCGCGTGGGTGCCGCGACCGAGACCGAGCTGAAGGAAAAGAAGCACCGCGTTGAGGATGCGCTCAGCGCAACCCGCGCCGCTGTTGAAGAGGGCATCGTGCCTGGCGGTGGCGTGGCTTTGCTGAATGTCCTCAAGGCGCTCGAGGGCTTCAAGATGGAGTATGCTGATGAGCAGACCGGCGTCGCTATTTTGTACAAGGCGCTGGAGATGCCCATGCGCAAGATCGCCGAGAACGCGGGCCAGGATGGCGCCGTGATCCTCGCTGACGTGCGCCGCGCGCAGCTCGAAAAGAAGAGCACGCTCATCGGCTATGATGTCATCACGGGCGAGTTCACGGACATGCTCAAGGCCGGCATCATTGACCCCGCGAAGGTGACGAAGGGTGCGCTGTTGAACGCCGCTTCCGTCGCGGCGATGGTCCTCAGCACCGAGGCCCTGATCACCGACATCCCCGAGCCTGAACCTGCGGCCCCTGCTGGTAGCCCTGGCGGTATGGGCGGCATGGGCGGGATGTACTAAACCGTACCTGCTTACCGGTAACACATCAAGCCCCCGACTAATGTCGGGGGCTTTTTCGTCGCAGCAAAGGGTGCGGGTCCCTAATCGTGGGGGAGCGCGCCCTTCCCTTTTTCTGTGAGCGACCAGAGGCGCGTCCCGCCGCCCTCCGCCGGGCAGGTAACGCTCAGTGGGCACTCGGCGCAGCCGGTGATGCACTGGGCGGCCTCTTCCAGGTAGCCCTGTTGCACCAACTGCGTGATCATCATGCGCACCAACTCCGGGGTGGTATCCAAAATTCGCGCCAGCTCTTCTACGCTCTGCAAGCGGTTCGTTCGCGCCACTTCTTGTAGTAGCTGTGTCAACATCGCTTTTATCCTAACACCAGACTACCCAGCTGGTAGACCAGGACGCCCCCGCCCAGCGAGAGCGCCAGAAGGATGAGCAGGCTGATGAACATCCATTTCCAGCCCACCTCTTGCTTGATGGTCGCCACCGTCGCCACGCAGGGGATGAAGAGCATCTGCGTCACCAACAGCGCCAGCGCCGCCGGTATCGAGAGCAGCGCGGGTAAGGTAGCCTCCAGATCGCCGTAGAGGATGTTGAGTGTGGCGATGGTATTCTCTTTGGCGATGAAGCTGGTGAAGAGCGCCAGCATCATCTGCCAGCTCAGCCCCATCCACGCGCCGACCGGCTCCAACGTCCGTCCCAAGTGCGCAAGATAGCTCAGTTCGACCTCGCCAGCGGGGAAGTAGGAGAGCGCCCAGATGATGATGGAGACGCCCAGGATGATGGTTCCGGCTTTTTTGATGAAGGCCAGCGTGTTCTGCCAGACGTAGAGGCCGATGGTGCGCAGGTTGGGGGTGTGATAGAGGGGCAGCTCCATGATGAAGGCCACCTGTTCGCCCTTGAGGATGAAGCGGTGCATCAAAACGCCGATGATTGCCAGCAACAGGATATTTCCCACGACCAGCCCCCATGTCACCAGGCCGACGTAGCGGGGGAAGAAGAGGGGCGTGAGCACGGCGACGACGGTCAGCCGGGCCGCGCAGGGGACCAGGGGCGCGAGGAGGATGGTGAGCAGCCGGGCGCGCTTGGTCTCGATGATGCGCGTGCCCAAGATGGAGGGGACGTTGCAGCCGAAGCCCAACAGCAGGGGAATGAAGCTCTTGCCGTGCAGGCCCATCATGTGCATGAAGCGGTCGGTGAGGTAGGCCACGCGCGCCATGTAGCCCGTATCCTCCAGCAGCGCGAGGATGATGAAGAAGATGATGAGGATTGGAAGGAAGGTCAGCACCATGCCTGCCCCACCGACGACGCCGTCGGCGAGCAGGGCCGCCATCCAGGCGGGCAGGCCGCCGAGCGCGCCATGCAGCAGGCCCGCGCCTTGCTCTATCAGATCGGCTATTCCATCCATCAGCGGGGTGCCGATGGCGTAGGTCAGCCAGAAGACGAAGCCCAACACGATGAGCAGCACGCCCGTCCCCCACACGGGATGGGTGAGCACGGCGTCGAGCCGCGCGGTCAAGCCGATCTGTCCCACGCGGGGACGGGCGACAGCGGCGCGGATCATGCGCCCGATCCAGGCGTAGCGTGCGCCGGCGATGTCGAGGATGGCGTCCTCGTGCTCTCGCAAGAGGGCGTGAATTTCTTCCCATAGCGGCGCGGGGAGCGCGTCCAGCATCATTGCCTGCACCTCCTCGTCGCCCTCCAGCAACTTCAGCGCGACCCAATCGGGTGGGTAAGGGTGGGGCGTGTGGGGGGTGATGTGTGTGATGATCTCCTCCAGCACGCTTTCGTGACCGGGCAGGATGGTGGGGCGGCGCGGTTCGTAGGCGCGCTCTTCGCGCAGCAGCGCCCCGAGGGTGGCAGCCAATGTCAGTAGCCCCCGGTTGCGGGCGGCGACCATCGGCACGACAGGGATGCCCAGCGCGGCCTCCAGCACTTGCGGCTCGATGACGATGCCCTCCTGTGCGGCCACATCCATCATGTTGAGGACGAGGATCACGGGCGCGGGTAGCAGCAGCAATTCCGCCAGCAGGTAGAGGCTGCGCTCCAAAATCGCGGCGTCCACCACGGCGATGACCACGTCGGGCCGCTCGTGGATGATGTAATCGCGGGTGATGCGCTCCTCCTCGGAGTTGGCGGTGAGGCTGTAGGCTCCCGGCAGGTCAACCAGGGTGTAGGTGCAATCGCCGTAGGTGAATGTGCCGCTCTTCTGCTCCACGGTCTTGCCGGGCCAGTTGCCGACGTGTTGATTCAGCCCGGTGAGCATGTTGAAGAGGGTGGATTTGCCCACGTTGGGCTGGCCCGCCAGCGCGACGACGGGATGGATGGCCGAGGTGCTGCGGCGCTGTGCCGGAGCGATCTCTTTATGCGCAGGACAGATCGTCATGAGGTTGCTCCGCGAGTCTCACCATGACGCGCCGCGCTTCGCCCCGTCCCAGGGCGACTTGCGTGCCGCGTAGCGAGACGATAATCGGTCCCATGCCGTGGTTACGCACAACGGTGATGGGAGCGCCGGGGGTGAAGCCCAGCGCGGCCAATCGGCCAATCAAACGCCGTCCGCCGTAGAGATTGCGCACGACGCCGGTCTGTCCTGGGGTCAATTCTACAAGTGGAACCATAGATACCTCCTAAAAATCAGCAGAAGAGTTAGATTCATACGTTCACACGTCCACACGTAGCCATAGCGTCCCTGCGAGTGCAGCAGGGAGCCGAATCTCCTGTCTGTCGCGCTGGACAACCGTCTCCTGGGGCATCTGCGCGACGATGCGGAGTTGGGCGTGAGGGGCGATGCCGAGCGCGTGCAATTCCTGTAACAGTTCGGGCAATTCGGGGCGGATGCGGATGACGCTGCCGATAGCGCCGGGCGGCAGTTGGGAAAGTAACTGTCCGCGCTGGGTGTTGGGTTGCGGGGGGATCGGCCCCCCGTGCGGGCATTCCTCTGGATTGCCGAGCAGCGCTGCGAGCCGGTCGGTGACCTCCTGGGGCGCGGCATGTTCCAGCCGCTCGGCCAGGATGTGCGCCTCGTCCCAGGGGAAATCGAGCATATCCGTGAGGAACCGCTCCCAGATGCGATGGCGGCGCACGACGGCCTGCGCCAGGCGCTCGCCCTCGGCGGTGAGCATGACGCCCCGGTAACGCTGATAGTTGACCAGCTGTTGCCCTTCCAATTTCTGCACCATCTCGTGGATGGAGACGGCGGAGAAGCCGAGGTGCTCGCTCAAACTGGAGAGCGGAACCGGCGCGCTTTTCCCCTCGCGCAGGCGGAAAATGGCGCCCAGATAATCCTCTATGCTTTGTCCTAACATCAGCCACTCTCCCCTAAAAAATCTACAAATCTGCAAATCGAAAAATCGCAGTTGTGTACCTCTATTATAAGGCATACCTTATAAAACACAAGTGGCAAGTTGGAGCACGGTTTGAGTTTCGGGGAATTTGCTGGGGTCTACGCCCGGTTGTTGCGTCATTCAAAAACAACGTAGCGCGAAGCAGCTGCTTCGCGCTACGTTTGCACGAATGTGTACAGAAGATGTATCTACTCAGGCTCTAGCCGGATCGCCAGATCCGGCGTGGATGCACAAGCAAATTCCTTCCAGGCTGTTACGCAATGTAGTCCTAGATAATTCTGACTTGACGGGGATCTGACGATCCCCTCGGAGCCAGGGTGAGTAGTTACCAGAAGATAAGAGTTGTTTCCTAATAATGCCAATCAGGATCAGGACGCATATTTTTGTAGATTTACGCGGATAGTTCTTAAAATCAGCGGAAATCAGCGTGAATCTGCGTCCAATACCTACTCAAGGCTTATTTAGGAACTGGACTCTGGCGAAAATGAAAGGTGGAACATGGGACGTTTCCTGAGTAGAATAAGGTTGACTCTATTCTACTGGTTCCAACAGGAGGCCGTCCCATGCTTACTCGTATTGTACACAATTCTGAGAAATTATGCACGTGGCTGGACAAACTGGCTGTTGGTGGCATAATAAGGAATAGATGTAACTACTCAGCTTGGCTCCGAGAGGATCGTCAGATCCCCGTCAAGTCAGATTTATCCAGGACTACATTGTTATAGCAGCCTGGAATTTGCTTGTGCATCCACGCCGGATCTGGCGATCCGGCTAGAGCCTGAGTAGATACGAATAGATACTTTATTCAGATGCCCTGAGCGCGTTTGTGGGCCGTGGGCTTCATGGGGAGGCTGGCATGATTGATTTGGAATTGATTCGCAATGATCCGGAGCGGGTGCGGGAGGCGCTGCGCTTGCGCCAGGACGATCCCACGCGGGTGGATCGGGTCTACGCGCTCGATGTGCAGCGGCGCGAGCTTTTGCAGGAGGTGGAGACGCTGCGCGCGGAGCGCAATCGCGCCTCCAAGGAGATCGGGCGGATGAAGGAGGCTGCCGAGCGCCAGGCGCGCATTGACGAGATGCGGGCTTTGAACGAACGGCTTGCGGGTCTGGAGGAGACGCTGCGCGCTCTGGAGCAGGAGTTCTACGAGGAGCAGCTATGGATCCCCAATCTGCCAGACGCGACTGCGCCGGTGGGGCCGGATGAGACGCACAACCCGGTGGTGCGGAGCTGGGGCGAGCCGCGCACCTTCGACTTCGAGCCAGCGCCCCACTGGGATTTGGGCACGGAGCTCGACATCATTGACTTCGAGCGCGGCGTGCGCCTGGCCGGGAGCCGCTTCTACGTGCTCAAGGGGGCCGGCGCGCGATTGCAGCGGGCGACGCTCTTCTGGATGCTCGATGTGCAGACCCGCCAGAATGGCTACACGGAGTATTATCTGCCCTTCGTCTGCCGCCGCGATATCCTCGAGGGGGCTGGGCAGCTGCCCAAGTTCGAAAACAACCTCTATCACGATGTGGAGGATGATCTCTGGCTCGTCCCGACGGCGGAGGTCGCATTGACGAACCTGCACCGCGACGAGATTTTGGAGGCGGAGCAGTTGCCGCTCCACTACGTGGCCTACACCGCCTGCTTCCGCCGCGAGAAGATGAGCGCCGGGCGCGACGTGCGCGGGATCAAGCGCGGCCACCAGTTCGACAAAGTCGAGATGTACAAGTTCACCCTGCCTGAGGAGAGCGCCGCCGCGCTGGAGGCGATGCTCGTTGATGCCGAGGGGCTGCTCCAGGCGTTGGGATTGCCGTACCGCATCAAGGAGCTCTGCACGGGCGATCTGGGCTTCGGTTCGGCCAAGACCTACGACCTGGAGGTCTGGGCGCCGGGCCAGAACGAGTGGCTGGAGGTGAGTTCGTGCAGCAACGTGACCGATTTCCAGGCGCGGCGGGCCAACATCCGCTACCGCCGGGAGCCGGGGGCTAAGCCGCAGTTCGTCCACACGCTCAACGGCTCGGGGCTGGCGATGCCACGGGTGCTGATCGCCATCCTGGAGACCTACCAGCAGGCGGATGGCTCCGTGGTGATCCCGGAGGTCTTGCAGCCCTACATGGGCGGCGTTGAGGTCATCCGCCGGGAAGCGTAACACAATAGCGCTATAACAAGGGGTTGAGCCAGGTGGGGCGCACTTGAACGAAAGTGCGCCCCACCTCGTGTTCAATTCGCCGACTCGCCCCCCTTGCCCATTTGCCGCGCTGTCGGTATAATCTGAGGGTAAATTAACGCAAAGGAGTTGAGACAATGGATGGCGAATGGCTATGGTGGATTATTATCTTGGGGGTGGGGGCGCTTTTCATCTTCTGGCCCCAGTGGCAGGCGCGGAAACGGCAACAGAAGCGCTTTGCGGAGTTGACGGCGGGGGATCGCGTCGTAACGATCGGCGGGTTTTGCGGAACCTTGAAGTACTTCAACCCGGAGGAGGATAAGGCGCTGGTGGAGCTGGCCGAGGGTGTCGTGGTGGAGATCCTCCCCGCCGCAATCAGCCGCAAACTCGACACGTCCACGCCCTTCACCACCTCGGAGGCGTAAGTGCATCTCTCGGTCGCCATCGCAAAGATCAACAAATGGGCGACGCGCCAGGGCGGCGATACCTCCGAGGTGATCGAGCGTCCGCAGGGCGGCCTGTCGGTGATCCTCTCCGATGGGCAGAGCTCCGGGCCGGGCGCGAAGGCGATCAGCATTTGGGTGGTGCGCAAGGTGGTGACGGAGCTGGCGGAGGGTGTCCGCGATGGTGCGGCGGCGCGCGCAGCCAACGACACGCTCCACACGCTGCGCGACGGCAAAGTCTCGGCGACGTTGACGATCCTCTCGGTGGATCTGCACAGCCGCTCGCTGGTCATCACCCGCTGCGGCGATCCGCCCGTCTACGTGCGGACGGCGGCGGGTGCGTTGCGCGAGCTGGCGGACAAATCGCCGCCGCTGGGCTTCCATCGGCACGCGCGCCCGCTGGTCGAGACGCTGCCACTGGAGCCGGGGCTGGTGGCGTGCGCCTTCACCGATGGCCTGTTGCACGCCGGGAGCCGCACCGGGGCGCGATTGAACATCCCAGAGGCGCTGGAAGCATTGTGGGCGACCACGCCCACCGCCCAGGCCCTCGCCGATGGGCTGCTGGCGCGCGCGTTGGCGTTAGACGAGCAACGCCCGGTGGATGACACGAGCGTCGTGGTTGTGCAGGTCGCCGAGGGCGCGGGGCAGGGGCCGCGCTACCTGCGCCTGGAGATGCCGGTCTCCGACATCTGACCATGTCCGAAGCAGCGCGACTCATCGGCATCGTGGGGCCTTGTTCAGCAGGGAAATCGGTGCTGGCGCGGGCGCTGCGGGCACGTGGCTATCGCGTCAAAGAGATCCGGCAGGAGCACTGGCACGTGCCGGATATGTGGCAACGGCTGACCAACCCCGACGTGTTGATCTACGTGGACGTGAGTCCCGAAGTGGGGATAGCGCGCGAGGGCCTGACGGAGGTCCCCTCGTGGTGGGCTGAGGAGCGCGATTTTCGGCTGGCCCACGCCCGCCAGCACTGCGATCTCTACATTGACACCAGCACACTGACGCCGGCGGAGGTCATCGCACAGGCGATGACCTTTCTGGCCGCGTCATGATTTCTGATTTGCAGATTTTTTAGACCTAAAGGAGGCGTTATGGCAAAGGCACCAGTTCAAATGCAGCCCCAGGAAGTGACCCAACAGGCGGGGCAGCAGATCAGTCGGGCGGAGATGTTGGCCGGGCGGACGCTCGGCGAGGCGAATACCACGCTGGAGATGTTGCGCACCGAGGCCGACCGCGTGCGCGGCTTGATGGCGCTCTTTGGCTTTGGGCGGCGCATTCTCGTGCCCCCCGATGAAATCCACGTGGTGGTGGGCGATGGCCGCCACGTCTTCTTCCCCTCTCGCAAAAGCCGGGTCTTTGGGCAGACCGTCGACCGCCCTTCGACCTATTGGCTCACCCGGTTGACGCAGGTCATCAAGCTCAAGACCATCAGCTTCACGGTGACAATCCGTGGGGAGGAGGGGCAGGGCGTCCCGGCGCTCGATAGCAGTAAGGTCAGCTTTCATCTTTGGGCGCACGCCGTGGCGAAGCTCAACCCGGAGAAGGCGGAAGTTGCCGCGCAGCGCGTCGGGCTGGACGCCACGAGCCTGATCAACACCATCACCGAGGTGGGGACGGCGGAGCTCGTCGCGGCGGCGGCGACGATGACGTTGGAGGAGATCATCGCCAACCGGCAACAGCTGGCCGCGATTGCCTTCCCGCAGGTGAACCAGATCCTCTCGGAGCTGGGCTACGACCTGGCGCTGCTCACGATCACCAACCTCGATGGGATGGCCTATCGCAAGCTCGTGGAGCAGGCCGAGGCGCGCATCTCCAAAGAGACGAGCATCGTCACCAACCGCGAGCAGGTGGCGGAGCTCCAGGATCGGCAGGGGCGGGCGCAGCGCGAAGCGGAGATCCAGGCGACGACGGAAAAGAAGCTCGCCGCCGAGCGGCTCGAGGCGGAGCGCGAGGTCGAGATGGCGACGTTGGGCCAGCAGGAGTCGCTGGCGGTGCGCCGCCACGAGGTCGAGCTGCTCCAGATTGACCGCGACAAGAACGCCGCGCACGCCAGCCACGATGCCGATCTGGCGAAGGTGCAGTTGACGCGCCAGTTGAACGAGGCCGAGGTCGAGAAAGAGGCGCAGTTGGTGCGGTTGCGTGAGGAGCGCGCGGCGGAGCTGCGCGCCATCCAGCAGCGGCGCACGGCGGAGATCCGGCTGGCGGAGACCGAGGCGGAGGCCCAGCGCATGGCCGCCGAGCAGGTGCGCAAGATCGAGCGTGACGCGGAGCGCACGCAGGCCGAGGCCAAGCGTTTGGAGCAGGAGGAGCTGGCGGCTGCGGAACGCCGCAAGGATGTGACTTTGGTGCAGGCGGACGCTGAGGCGAACGCCCTGCGCATCAAAGTGGATGCGGAGACAAAAGCGGAGCTGGTGCGCGCGGAGGTGGAAGCCACCGCCACGGAGAAGCGCGCGCAGGCCGCGAAGGCCCGCGCCGAGGCCACCCGCGCCGAAGCTGCGGCCCCTGGTCTGGCCGAGGCCGAGGTCGCCGAGGCGCAAGCAAGGGCCGAGGCCGACCGCTTGCAGCGCATCAAGGATGTGGAGATCGCAGCGCAGCGCGAGCTGATGGGGCTGTACGATCAAGCGCCGGTGCTGGTGGAACTGGAACGGCTGCGGATGCAGATGCAGCACGAAGAACGGCTCACGCAGTTGCAGCTCGAGACCTCGCTGAAGGCCTTCGAGGCCATCGCGCCGGGCATCAAGGTACACATCTACGGCAGCGGGGGGCAGATGTCGCAGATCATCACGGATCTGCTCTCGCTTTCGCGGGGCGTCTACGTCCTGGGCGAGGAGGTCCCGGCGGTGGGCCGCCTGCTCGAAGGCCGTCCGGCGGGCGAGGAGGTGCGCTGGGGCGCGCAACTGTTGCGCTTCATGCCCTACGTGCGCCAGGTGCTCGCTGAGGTCAACCCCCGCATGTTCGCCAGCCTCAAGGTGGCCGATCTGTTGGAGCGGCTGGCCCCGGTGATCGCCGGGCAGGAGGAGCTGACCACGGCGTTGGAGGCCCTGCGCACCGACGGCAGCTTCCGCATGGTGGGCGATCTGCCCGTCGCGCCGCTGCTGAAGCTGCTGGGCCTCGACCCAGGCACCCCTGGGCCGCAAGCCGAATCGGAGCCGCAGCCGTCCGAGCCGGAGGTCACGCTCTAGGCGGTACATTCACACGTGCGCACGTTCACACCTTTAAGGAGCAGCACATGACGATAACCCTCAAGATCCGCCAGCGACCCCTCCACGGGGGCAAATATCCCATCACCCTCACGCTCAAGCGTCCGGGACAGGCCGACCTGGAGGCCGATGCCAGCATCGCGTTCGCCCTCACGCCCCAGGAGCAGGCCGACCTGCGCTGGTATATGGAGGATTACCTGATGCGCTCCGAAACGGTCGAGGCGGTGCAGATCGCCCAGATCGAGGCGATGATGCAGCAGCGCGGCGAGGAGCTCTACAACAAAGTCCTCGACGACAACCAGAACACCCGCGCTATCTGGTTCGCCGTGCGGGAGCAGCTGGCCGACCTGCGCATCGAGATCACGACCGGCATCGCGGAAGCCGCCGCCATCCCCTGGGAGCTGATGCGCGACCCGCAATCCGATTCCGCGCT
>DAOTXC010000216.1:0-43050 GCA_034435555.1 Anaerolineae bacterium | reverse complement strand
CCCTCTAACCACCCTCGCCCCCCTTCCATTGTTAATTTCCCAGCCTGTGGTATAATTTACCCCTGTGAAAGGCTTAGGTGAACCACAAATCGGGCGCGTCGCCTGGGCGCTCTTGGCGCTGTGCTGCTTCACCGGCTGTACGGTTCTCACTCCCGTCCCCACCATCACGCCCACGCCCACCTTGACCGTGGCCGGCGGTGTCCAGCACACGCCGACCGTCGCCTCGAGCGATTTCCTGACCCCTATCCCCCCCACGCCCACCTTCACACCCGAACCCACGCCCACGCCCGTGCTGCACAGCGTCGAATCCGGCGAGACGCTATTGGGCATCGCGCTGGAGTACGGCGTCTCTTTGCAGGCGTTGCAGGCCGCCAACGGCATTGACAATCCCCAATACTTGCGATTGGGCCAGGTCCTGATCATCCCCATCTCCACCGAAGCGCCGCCCGAACTCGTCGTGATGGATCCGAGCGGCGGTTACTTTATCCTGCCGACCCCGACCCCGATGGCGTTGGCTGTCCAGGGGGTGCGGCAATACCAGACGCCGGTGGGCGGCTTGATGGTGCTGGGCGAGGTGCGCAACACGGCTGATCTGGCTGTGACTAACCTTCAGGTGCAGACCATGTTGCTCGATGCTAACAACAACCCCCTCCAAACGCGCCTCACGCTGGCCGCCGCCGATTATCTCGCGCCGGGCGAGACCGCGCCCTTTGCGGCGCTCTTCCCCAATCCGCCCACGGGCGTGGCGGAAGTGCGCACCTCGCTGGTGCGTGGCGAACCTATCGCCCCCATCACCGCGAGCTTCGCGCCGCTGGCGGTGACCGACGTGTCCGGCGCGGTATCGGGGCCGCAGTACCGGGTGACGGGACAGATCCTCAACAACGCGGGGAGCGCGGTCTCACGGATTGTCGTCGTCGTCACACTCTACGATGCTGAGGGGCATGTGCTGGGCTACCGGCAGCAAGTGGTGAGCGCGGATGCGCCCTTGCCCGCCAACGACAGCCGCCCATTTGAGGTCTTGCTGACCGCGCAGGGGCAACAGCTGCCTGCTACTTTCAACGTTCTAGCCTGGGGGAGTCGCACGCCGTGACCGATTACGATAAAAGTTACGCCCGCGTCCGCGCGGGGATGCGCCTGGTGTTCAACCTGTTGGCCCGGATCGAGATCCACGGCCTTGAAAATGTACCTGAAGAGGGCGGCTTCATCCTGGCGACCAACCACATCAGCCGGCTCGATGCGCCGCTCTTGATGCTCACCTGCCCGCGCCGGGTCAACGTCTTCGTGGCGGAAAAGTACCGCAACTTCATCGGCTTCAATTGGATCCTCAAAGCCACCGACGCCATCTGGGTCAAGCGGGGCGAGGCCGACCGGATGGCGCTCCGCCGTGCTTTGGAGGTGCTGGGGCGCGGCGAGGTGTTGGGCATGGCCCCTGAGGGCACGCGCTCGCGCGATGCCACCCTGCAACGGGCCAAGCCGGGCGTGGCCTTTCTCGCCGTGCGCGCCAAAGTCCCCGTCGTGCCAGTGGCCGTCACCGGCACCCAGGAGCTCGCCGCCTACCTCTCCCGCCTGCGCCGCGTGCCGCTGAGCGTCACCTTTGGCGAGCCACTGTTGCTGACCCCCGGCGAGGGGGAGCGCGTCTCCTCTGCTTATCTGGAGACGGCCTCCGACCAGGTGATGGCGCGCATCGCCGCGCTGCTGCCTGGCGAATATCGCGGCGTCTATGCCGATGCTGTCGCGTAGGCGCGCTCTCGAATATCCCACATTATTCCAAAACAACTTTGACGCTAGCGCCAGCCGTGGTATAATGTATGTTCGCCTATAGGCGAGTAAACTGGTGTCATAGGGAGCAAGGGAACTTGCGCCTTTTTAACGAGTCTGTCCCACGTGTTAAGCCTACATGTGGTTAACCTGTTGAGGTAATCCCGGGAGGAAAGAGTACAGGATGTCAGTCGCTGACCTTGGGGTTAAGTCTTACGCGCGTATTTCGAGTGCTTTGCCGTTGCCTGGGCTGGTTGAAGTCCAGCTTCAGTCATACCGCTGGTTGCAGGAAGAAGGATTGCGCCAGCTTTTCGATGAGATTTCGCCGATCCAAAGCTTCAATGGCCTGTTGGTGCTCTATTTGCCGGGCGCCAAGGCCGAAGAAGCTGGCTTCGATTTGGGCTATCGCTTCGGCGAGCCTAAATATGACCAACAGGAGTGTCTCGACCGCGACCTGACCTACGCCATCCCGCTCTCGGTGGATGTGGCCCTGGTCAACCGCGAAACCAGCGAGATCGTCCAGCAGGAAATCTTCCTGGGCGACCTGCCGCTGATGACCGAGAACGCTACCTTCATTATTAACGGGACAGAGCGGGTGGTCGTGAGCCAGCTGATCCGCTCGCCGGGCGTCTACTTCGGGATAGATGAGGATGGCGTGCATCGTCTCGCCACCGCCAAGATGATCCCCGACCGGGGCGCTTGGATGGAGTTCGAGACCCGCAAATCCGGCTATCTCACCTTGCGCTTCAACCGCAAGCGCATCGTGCCGGTGACGATCTTCCTGCGCGCGCTGGCTGCGCTCGATGACCCGCTGATGACACCGCAGCTCACCGAAGGCACCGATGAGGAGCTGCTGGAGCTCTTCGCGGATGCCGATAACGACCCCGAACATCCCTGGATGCTGACGACCTTGCGCCAGGAGCCGGATTGGGAACCCAAGCCGGGGCGCACCGTGGCCCAGGAGGCGCTGGTGGAATTCTACCGCCGGATGCGTCCGGGCGATCCGCCCACGCTGGAAAACGCGCAGGAGTACCTGATCTCGCAGATCTTCGATCCGCAGCGCTACAATCTCCAGCGCGTCGGGCGCTACAAGCTGAACCAGCGGTTGGGGCTGAACATCCCCTTGAGCATCCGTACGCTCACCAAAGAGGACTTGATCTCCATCACGCGCCGCATGATTCACATCAACAACGGCGTCGCCAGTCCCGATGACATGGATCATCTGGGCAACCGGCGCGTCAAGACCGTGGGCGAGCTGGTGCAGGCCAAGATCCGCGTCGGCCTGTTGCGCATGGAGCGCGTCGTCAAGGAGCGGATGAGTCTGCGCGATGAGTCGCTCGCGCCCGTCAACCTGATCAACATCCGCCCCGTCGTCGCCTCGATCCGCGAGTTCTTCGGCTCCAGCCAGCTCTCGCAGTTCATGGAGCAGACCAACCCGCTTTCCAGCCTCACGCACAAGCGCACGCTGTCGGCGCTGGGGCCGGGTGGCTTGCGCCGCGAGCGCGCCGGCTTCGACGTCCGCGATGTGCATCACAGCCACTACGGGCGCATTTGCCCCATCGAGACGCCGGAAGGCCCCAACATCGGCCTGATCGGGCGCTTGGGGACCTACGCTCGCGTCAACGACCTGGGCTTCATTGAGACGCCCTACCGGCGCGTGCTGCGCGTCGTGCCCAACACCGTGGCTGACCTCACTGGCGAGGTGCTCCGCGAGGATGTTGCCGACCCCGATTCGGGCGAGGTGCTGGCCGTCTCCGGCACGCCGATTGACACGGCGCTGGCCGAGAAGATCGCCGCGCTGCCGCTCAAGGAACCGGTCAAGATCGTCCCGCGCGTCACCGATGAGATCGTCTACCTCTCCGCAGACCGCGAAGAGCCTTACATCATCGCCCAGGCCAACGCCGAGCTCGATGAGCAAGGCCACTTTGCGTTGGATCGCATCACGGTGCGGCGTGGCAACGACTTTGACTTCGCCGCGCCGGAGCGGGTGGACTTTATTGATGTCGCGCCCATCCAAATCGTGGGCATTTCAGCGGCGCTGATCCCCTTCCTCGAACACGATGACGCCAACCGCGCGCTGATGGGAGCGAACATGCAGCGGCAGTCGGTGCCGCTCATCCGCCCGGATGCACCCTACGTGGGCACTGGCGTCGAGCAACCTGCCGCCGCCAACTCCGGCCTTGTCCTCTTTGCGAAGGGGGACGGGGTGGTGATGAGTGTGACGGGCAACCAGGTCGTGGTGATGCGCGATGATGGCGAGCTGGAGATCTATGCGCTACGCAAGTACACGCGCTCCAACCAGAGCACCTACATTGATCAGCGCCCGGTGGTCATCAAGGGCCAGCGGGTGCAGGCCGGCGACGTGATCGCGGATAGCTCCTCGACCGAGAACGGCAACCTCGCGCTGGGACAGAACGTGCTCGTCGCCTTCCTTTCGTGGGAGGGCGGCAACTACGAGGACGCGATTTTGCTCGGTGAGCACGTGGTCCGCGATGATCGTTTCACCTCCATCCACATCGAAAAGCATGAGATCGCCGCTCGCGACACCAAACTGGGGCCGGAAGAGGTCACACGCGAGATTCCCAACGTCGCCGACGAGGCGCTACGGGACCTGGACGAAGAGGGCATCATCCGTGTGGGGGCCGAGGTTGGCCCGTTGGACATCCTGGTGGGCAAGATCACCCCCAAGGGGGAGAAAGAGCTCACCCCGGAGGAGAAGCTCCTACGCGCCATCTTCGGTGAGAAGTTACGCGATGTCAAGGATACCAGCCTGCGAATGCCGCATGGCGCGCACGGCAAAGTAGTGGATGTGAAGTCTTTCGACCGCGAGGAGTACCGCGACCTGCCCGCCGGGGTGGAGAAAGTCGTGCGGGTGAGCGTGGCGCAACGGCGCAAGATCACCGAGGGCGACAAGATGGCCGGGCGTCACGGCAACAAGGGCGTTATCTCCCAGGTGGTGCCCATTGAGGATATGCCCTTCCTCGCGGATGGCACGCCGGTTGATATCATCCTCAACCCCCTGAGTGTGCCGGGGCGCATGAACATCGGGCAGATCATGGAGACGCACCTGGGATGGGCGGCCCTGCAATTGGGGATGCGCACCATCACCCCCGTCTTCGATGGGGCCGATGAGGACGAGATCGCTGCAGAGTTGGCGCGCGCCTGGCTGATTGAGCGGGCCTGGGACGATGTGCTGGAACGGGCGTGGAGCTGGTTCAAGGCGCAGGACTATCCATTGGAGATGTTGCGCGATGAGGAAGAGGCGCGCTTGCTCTACGTGGCGGCCTGGTTAGCCCCCAAGGGCTACGACGTCAACGAGCTGCGCGACAATACGATCTATGCGCGCCGTGCTGTGTTGCGCGAGTGGCTGATCGAGTCGGGTTACGATCCCGACAGCATCTTGATCTTCGATAACCAGGGTGTTCCGCTGGCCGAGCGCAAGGCGCGCGATGTGCGGGCCTATCAGGCCGCGCTGCGCATCTGGTTGGCGGAGCACGGTCAGGAAGCTGCCGACCTGGAGGGCGAGGAACTGGCGCTCTTCGCGACCGCGTACAGTCGCCAGCACAACCTACCGTTGCCCACGCTGGGCAAGATGCGCCTGTATGACGGCAAGACGGGCGAACTCTTCCATCAGCCGGTGACAGTGGGCGTCATCTATATGCTCAAGCTGGCGCACTTGGTGGAGGACAAAGTCCACACGCGCTCCACGGGGCCGTACTCGTTGGTCACGCAGCAGCCCCTGGGCGGCAAGGCCCAGTTCGGCGGGCAGCGCTTCGGCGAGATGGAGGTGTGGGCGCTGGAGGCCTATGGCGCGGCCTACACCTTGCAGGAGATGCTGACGATCAAATCGGACGATGTGCAGGGGCGCGTCAAAGCCTACGAATCCATCGTTAAGGGCTTGCCCATCGAGGAACCGGGGATCCCAGCCTCGTTCAAGGTGCTGGTCAAAGAGCTGCAGAGCCTGGCGCTTTCCGTCGAGGTCGTCACGGATTCCGGCGAGGTCTTGCGCTTCGGGCGCGATGAGCGCCGCGCACAGCCCCCGCGCCTGGGCATGGGATTGTTGGGGCTGGCCCCAGAAAGGGACTAACCGGCAGGGTAATGGTTGACCTTTTCGCCCTTTGTGGTAGAATTTCCATTCGGCGGAGGGCAGCCAAATACCCTGCTCTCGTTAATAAGAAAATACTGGTCGATTAAAAACGCGGAAGAGGCCATCGCATTAACTGGATGGCCTTCTTCACTGGATTTTTTAGGAGTTTCAATGTGCCTAGGGCGCATCAGCGAGAAAATGTAGCGCGAACTGTCCGTTCGCGTGCGGAGCAGACGCTCCGCGTTACGCTTGTTTTTAGAGGAGGAAAAAGTGCCTACGATTAACCAATTGGTTCGTAAGGGACGCAAAGCTAAGCAGAAGAAGTCTAAGGCCCCGGCGTTGCAGATGAATCTGAACACGCTCCAGGGGAACCGACGGGTGCGCGCGAAGAAGGGGAATCCCCAGAAGCGCGGTGTATGCACCATCGTGCGTACCGCCACGCCTAAGAAACCCAATTCGGCGTTGCGCAAGATCGCGCGTGTCCGGCTCTCAAATCGTATCGAAGTGACGGCCTATATTCCGGGTGAGGGACACAACCTTCAGGAGCACTCTGAGGTGCTCGTCCGGGGTGGGCGTGTGAAGGACCTGCCTGGTGTGCGCTATCACATCGTGCGTGGTACGCTCCACACTAGCGGCGTTGAGGGGCGTCAGCAACAGCGCTCCAAATACGGCGCCAAGCGGCCCAAGAAATAAAGGAATGGAGTAAAGTTATGCCGAGACGGAATCGTCCCCCTAAGCGCGTAGTTGAGCCAGATAGTCGCTACAACAGCGTGTTGATCCAGAAGTTCATCAACCGCATGATGCAGCACGGCAAGAAGAGTGTCGCGGAGCGGATCATGTACGATGCGCTCGAGATCGCCGAGCAGCGGGCCAAGAAGCCCGGGCGCGAGATCTTCGATGCGGCCTTCCAGAACGTCGCCCCGACGCTCGAGGTGAAGCCTCGGCGTGTGGGCGGAGCCACGTATCAGATTCCGGTCGAGGTCCCGGAGCACCGTCGTGTCTCCCTGACCATTCGCTGGATTCTTGCGGCGGCTCAGAAGCGACACGGTCGCGGAATGGCGGAGAAACTTGCCGCTGAGCTGCTGGATGCTTCGCAGGGCGCGGGTTCTGCGGTCAAGAAGCGCGAGGACACGCACAAGATGGCTGAATCCAACCGCGCCTTTGCGCATCTGCGTTGGTAATTTTGAATTCGGACTGTCGCCGGGTACTATAGTACGCTGAGGTTGATGGCGATGGCCGAAGGTGTACCTTTACTTAACAAAATACGTAATATCGGCATCATTGCTCACATTGATGCGGGCAAGACGACGACGACAGAGCGTATCCTGTACTACACAGGGCGCACGCATCGCCTGGGCAATGTTGACGACGGCACCACCATCACCGACTGGATGGCCCAGGAGCGGGAGCGGGGGATCACAATTACCTCCGCGGCGGTGACGTGCTTCTGGCATAATCACCAGATCAACATCGTGGATACGCCGGGGCACATTGATTTCACCGCCGAGGTGCAGCGCAGTTTGCGCGTGCTGGATGGCGGCGTGGTCGTCTTTGATGGCACTGCCGGCGTCGAGCCGCAATCGGAGACGGTGTGGCGGCAGGCGCAGGCATTCGGGGTGCCCTTGATCGCGTTCATCAACAAGATGGACAAGCTTGGGGCCGACTTTGCGCACGCTGTGGAGACCATTCGCGAGCGGCTCAAGGCCAACCCCGTGCCGATCCAGTGGCCCATCGGCGCTGAGTCGAACTATCGGGGGCTGATTGACCTGCTCGAGTGGCGGGCCATCGTCTGGGATGACGAGCTGGGCGCGGAGCCGCAGATCGTCGAAATCCCGGAGGCACTGGAGGCGGAGGCCCGTGCAGCGCGTGAGGCGTTGTGGGAAGCGGTCGCCGAGGTGGATGACCGGCTGCTGGAGAAGTATTTGGAAGGGCAGCCTATCTCCGCTGAGGAGGTGCGCACAGCCTTGCGGCAGGCCACGCTTGCCGGAAAGGTGCAGCCTGTTCTCTGTGGCTCATCGCTGCGCAACAAGGGCGTGCAGCCCTTGCTGGATGCGGTGGTGGATTATTTGCCTTCGCCGATGGATGTGCCACCGGTGCGCGGGGAGAATCCCAAGAAAGAACGAATTGAGGAGCGCCCCGCTGACCCTGCGGCACCTATGGCCGCGTTGATCTTTAAGATAGCGACAGATCCCTATGCTGGACGCCTGGCTTACTTCCGGGTCTATTCCGGCGTGATCACGCGGGGCGATGTGTTTAACAACGCCACGCGCGGTGGTCGGGAGCGCGTTACCAAATTGCTGCGCATGTTTGCCAGCCATCGTGAAGAGGTGGACGCGATCAGCGCAGGCGACATCGGAGCGACGGTGGGCCTCAAGCACACCTCAACCGGTGATACGCTCTGCTCGCCGCACGCGCCCATTATTCTGGAGCAGATTCGCTTCCCGGAACCGGTCATCTCGGTGGCCGTGGAGCCTAAGACGGTGGCGGACCAGGCGCGTCTCAACGAGGCGCTTCAGCGGTTGGCGGATGAAGACCCGACCTTCCTCGTCCACATCGATGAGGGCACCGGCCAGACGATCATCTCTGGAATGGGCGAGTTGCATCTGGAAATCCTGGTGGATCGGATGCTGCGAGAGTTTCGGGTGCAGGCGAATGTCGGCAAGCAGCGGGTGGCTTACAAAGAGACGGTGCGTGAGAAAGCGCGCTATGAGATGGTTTTCGACCGGATGTTGGGGGGCAAGCCCCAATATGCACGGGTTGTCCTGGCAGTTGCCCCGACCAATCCGGGCGAGGGGACGCGATTTGAGTCACAGGTGTCCAGTGAAACCTTGCCGAGTCATTTTCTGGCCGCGGTCGAGTCGGGTATACAGGAATCGCTCGATACCGGTTTTCTGGCAGGCTATCCCTTGACCGGGCTGGTGGCGCGATTGTTGGAAGCGGAAATGGATGTGGAACTATCCACAGAGGTCGCTTTCAAGGCTGCCGCAGCCCAGGCCTTCCGCGAGGCGGTTGAGGCCGCTGATCCGGTGTTACTGGAGCCGGTAATGGATGTGGAAGTAGTCGTGCCCGAAGGTTTTGTGGGCGATGTGCTGGGGGATTTGAACGCACGCGGGGCAGACATCCAATTGATGGAGCCTCGGGCCGGGGGCGCGCAAGCCATACGGGCCTATGCGCCTTTGGCTAAAATGTTTGGGTATGCTACCGACCTGCGTAGTTTGACGCAAGGGCGCGGTACATTCACAATGGAATTCCACCACTATGCACCGGTGGATTCCCGGCAGATGGAAGCCATCTTGTATGGCGCGTGACCTGACAGGGCAATCAAAGAAGCTATTAAATAAGTAAGTAGTAAAAGGAGAGGGAAGTAATGGGTAAGGAGAAGTTTGCGCGCACTAAACCGCATGTAAACATTGGTACGATTGGTCACATTGACCACGGCAAGACGACGCTGACCGCGGCGATCACTCGCACGTTAGCGACTAAGGGCTGGGCCGCTTTCAAAGGGTACGATGAAGTCGCCAAAGCGGACGCCAAGATGTTCCGCCGCGACGCAACGAAAATCTTGACCGTGGCTATCTCTCACGTCGAGTATCAGACGGAGAACCGTCACTACGCGCACGTGGACTGCCCCGGCCACCGGGACTACATCAAGAACATGATCACCGGTGCAGCGCAGATGGATGGCGCGATCCTGGTTGTCTCCGCGGTTGACGGCCCGATGCCGCAGACCCGCGAGCACATCCTCCTGGCGCGCCAGGTAGAAGTGCCCGCCATCGTGGTCTTCCTCAACAAGGTTGACCAGATGGATGACCCGGAACTCCTGGAGCTGGTGGAGATGGAGATCGCTGAGGTGCTCAGCACCTACGGGTTCCCCGGCGACGAGACGCCCATCGTGCGCGGTTCCGCGCTCGAGGCGCTCAACTGCCCGAACGATGACCCTTCGGACCCCGCCTACGCGCCCATCTGGGAGCTGATGCGGGTGGTGGATGAGTACATCCCCACGCCGGAGCGCGATGAGGACAAGCCGTTCCTCATGCACATCGAGGACGTCTTCTCCATCAAGGGGCGCGGTACCGTGGTCACCGGTCGTGTGGACCGGGGGACGATGGTTCCCAACACCGAGGTCGAGCTGGTGGGTCTGAGCGAACAGCCCCGCAAGACCGTGGTCACCTCCATGGAGATGTTCCACAAGATTTTGGAGAAGGTGCAGGCGGGCGACAACGCCGGTTTGCTATTGCGCGGTGTGGGCAAGGACGAGGTGGGCCGTGGTATCGTGGTCGCCAAGCCTGGCTCCATCAAGGCGCGCAATAAGTTCGAGGCCGAGGTCTACATCCTGCGCAAGGACGAGGGTGGCCGCCACAAGCCGTTCTTCACGGGCTACAAGCCACAGTTCTTCATCGGCACGATGGACGTGACCGGTGAGGTGACGCTGCCGCAGGACGTGGAGATGGTGATGCCCGGCGACCGCACCGACATGACCGTAGAGCTGATCTCTCCGGTGGCGATTGAGTCCGGTTCCCGCTTCGCAATCCGCGAGGGTGGCCTGACGGTTGGCGCTGGCGTGATCACCAAGGTTCTCGAGTAGAATCTGGTTACTTAACTAAGCATAGGTGGTTTATGGCTAAACAACGCATTCGCATTCGGTTGAAGGGATACGATCATCGGATTCTGGACGAGTCTGCCCGGCGCATTGTGGAGGCAGCGGAGCGCACAGGTGCCCGCATCGTGGGGCCGGTGCCGCTGCCCACCAAGCTCGAGCGGTTTACGGTGCGACGGTCTACCTTTATTGATAAAGATAGCCACGAGCACTTCGAAATCCGCACGCACAAACGCCTGATTGATATCGTTGAACCGGATTCGAAGACCATTGATACCCTGATGCGGCTGAACATGCCGGCCGGGGTCGATATCGAGATCAAACTCTAAGGCTGTTTTTGTACCACCGATTGCGCTCGTTCACCCCTCTGGTCCTAACTTCCCGTTGGGTTACAGGGCCGGAGGGGTGATGTGGGCAAAATTTAGGGATGATGCGGCGAATACCTGGCGCTGGCAGTCCCAGGAGGAAAAAGAATGAAGGGAATTTTGGGTAAAAAAGTTGGTATGACCCAGGTAATTAAAGAGAATGGGGAAGTTGTCCCGGTTACGGTTATTGAAGCCGGACCTTGCTATGTAACGCAGGTGCGCACACCGGAACGGGATGGCTATCGCGCTGTGCAACTGGGCTTCGCCCCGGTCGCAGAGCGCAAGTTGACTCAGGGTCAACGCGGCCATCTCAAGAAGAGTGGAGCGCCAACCTTGCGCTATCTGCGGGAGCTGCGCACGCGCGCCAATGAAGCTCACGAGATAGGTGAGGAAATTAAAGCGGATATCTTCCAGCCTGGGGAACGGGTAGATGTGGTGGGTACGTCCAAGGGGCGGGGCTTCGCCGGTGTGGTGAAGCGGCACGGCTTCGCTGGCGGCCCACGCACGCACGGTCAATCTGACCGCGAGCGGGCGCCCGGTTCGATTGGCGCTTGCGCCTCGCCCGGTCGCGTGTGGAAGGGCATGAAGATGCCCGGTCACATGGGATCGGAGCGCGTGACCTCCCAGAACATCGAGGTGGTGGTGGTTGATCCTGACCGCAACCTTCTCGCGGTAAAGGGGAGCGTCCCTGGCCCGACCGGAGGGCTGGTGTTGATCAAAGAAGCTCGTAAGCAGCGGGTTGTCAAAGGGGGTAGGTAAAGATGCGCGTTCCAGTGATGAACATGCAGGGAGAACAGATCAAGGAGATTGATCTGCGCCCCGAGATCTTTGAAGCGTCTGTCAACGTCCCCTTGATGCACCAGGCATTGGTGCGCCAGTTGGCGAATGCTCGCTTGGGAACCCATAAGACGAAGTCCCGTGGTGAAATCAATCGCACCAAGGCCAAGTGGTATCGTCAAAAGGGAACCGGACGCGCGCGGCATGGCAGCCGCAATGCCCCCATCTTTGTGGGTGGCGGGATTGCGCACGGCCCTACGCCGCGTTCATACGAGAAGAAGATGCCGCGCAAGATGCGGCGCGCCGCGTTGCGCTCGGCCTTGTCTGTCAAGGCTGAAGCCCAGGCGTTGATCTTCGTTGAGGCGTTGAAGATGGAGACCCCCAAGACCAAAGATTTGGTGGGGGTGCTGGAAAAGTTGGCCGTCAATGGACAGAAGGTGCTGTTATTGCTGCCAGAAGCGAATGAGAATGTGCAGCGCTCGGCGCGGAATCTGCCTACGGTTAGGACGTTGCGGGCGAGCTATCTCAACATTCGTGACTTGCTCGGCGCCGATCACATTGTAGTGCCGTTGGAAGCCCTAGCGGTTATCGAAGATATTTTGGGGTGAGATGATGCATATCTACGAAGTGATCATACGACCGTTGGAAACTGAGAAGAGCAGTGCGCAGATGGCTGAGGGGCAATATGTGTTCGAGGTAAACCGTCGGGCCAATAAAAGCCAAATTCGCGAGGCTGTGGAAGAGATCTATGGGGTGGATGTGGTGTCTGTGAATACCATGAACATGCCCGCTAAGGTCACGCGGATGCGCGGACGGCGCGCATCCAAGCGCCGCCCCGCGTGGAAGAAGGCGGTAGTCACAGTCGCCCCCGGAGAACGCATTGAGGCGTTGGAGGCGTAAATAGCATGGCTATTAAGAAATTCAAACCAACATCGCCCGGTCGTCGTGGGATGACAGGGCATACTTTTGAGGAAATTACTGCGACCAAGCCGGAGCGCAGTCTGGTGAAGCCGCTGCGCAAGCAGGGTGGGCGCAATGCTTATGGGCGCATCACCGTGCGCCATCGCGGAGGTGGTCACGCGCGCAAGTACCGCGTGATTGACTTCCAGCGTAACAAGATGGACGTTCCGGCGCGGGTGGCTACCATTGAGTACGATCCCAACCGCTCGGCGCGGATCGCGTTGCTGAACTATGCTGATGGCGAAAAGCGCTACATTCTGGCCCCGTTGGGCCTGAAGGTGGGCGACCGGGTCGTCAGTGGCAGCAAGGATGTGGAAGTGCGCGTGGGCAATGCTATGCCCTTGGAGCAGGTACCGCTCGGCACGGTCGTGCATAATGTGGAGCTCTATCCTGGACGCGGCGGCCAGTTGGTGCGCGCGGCAGGGGCATCGGCGCAGGTGTTGGCCAAAGAGGGTGACTATGTGACCTTGCGGATGCCCAGCGGCGAGATGCGTCTGATCCACAAGGCGTGCATGGCGACCATCGGGCAGGTGGGCAACGTGGAACATGCCAACGTCAAGTTGGGCAAGGCGGGGCGCAAGCGCTGGCGAGGCTATCGGCCTACCGTGCGCGGCTCGGTCATGAGTCCCCGTGACCATCCGCATGGCGGTGGCGAGGGCCGCTCCTCCATCGGGATGCCCGGGCCTAAGTCCCCCTGGGGTTGGCATACCCTGGGGCGCAAGACGCGCCGTAACAAGCGCACTGAGAAGTACATCATTCGCCGGCGCAAGTCAGGGCGTCGGCGTTAAGTGAAGGGGAGGTAGAGAAGTTATGTCACGGTCATTGAAGAAAGGGCCGTTTATCCAGCCGAAGTTGCTGAAGAAGATCGAGTCGCTGAACCGTGCCGGTGAAAAGCGCGTGATCCGCACCTGGTCTCGAGCTTCGGTGATCTTCCCCCAGATGGTGGGGCATACGATCGCTGTGCATGATGGGCGGCGCCATGTGCCGATCTACATCACCGAGAACATGGTGGGGCATCGCCTGGGCGAGTTTGCACCGACCAGAACCTTTCGCGGACACATCGTGAAAGAAAAGAAGGGGAGGGTGCGGTAATGGAAATGGAAATGCGGGATAGGGTTCGCGCTGTTGCCAAGCACATTCCTATGACGCCGTTGAAAGTGCGGCGGATTCTGGAGCCTTTCCGGGGCATGGCCGCGCAGCAAGCCTTGTATCAACTACAGGTATTGCCCCATGCGGCAGCCGTCCCGGTGGCTAAGGTTATCCGCTCGGCGATGGCAAATGCCGAAGAGCAGGGGCTAGACCCAGACAGTCTCTATATCGTGCAGTTGACCGCTGATGAAGGGCCAGGCGTGATGCCGGGCAAGGGGTGGCGCGCCCGTTGGGGCAGCCGTGGCCGCTATCGCCCGATCCGCAAACGCTCTTCGCACATTACCGTCGTCCTTGAAGAACGGTTTGCGTAAGAAGGAGGCGCATCTTGGGTCGTAAAGTTCATCCTTATGGTTTTCGTCTGAAGGTCATCCGGGATTGGAAGTCCCGCTGGTACGCAGAAGGTCGCGCTTATTCGGATCTGTTGGCAGAGGATCGCGCAATCCGGGCGCTGGTGTATCGGGATATGAAGAGCCGCTCCCGTGATGGTCAGAGTGGGATCTCGCGTGTGGAAATCGAACGTTTTCCGCCTAACCAGCTCTCAGTCATCATCTGGACCGCGCGTCCGGGTGTGGTGATCGGGCGCAAGGGCGAGAGTGTCAAGGCGCTGCGGCGTGAGGTCGAAGAGCTGACCGGGGGCAAGCGCGTTCACATTGACGTGCAAGAAGTCGAGCATCCAGACCTGGATGCGAAGTTGGTGGCCGAGAATATCGTCTCGCAGTTGGAACGGCGCATCTATCACAGCCGCGCTATGAAGCGCGCAGTGCGCCAGGCTATGCGCGCGGGTGCGCTAGGGATCAAGGTCATGTGCAGCGGGCGGCTCGCCGGGTCGGAGATGGCGCGGCGCGAGTGGCAGCGCGAGGGGCGGGTTCCGCTCCAGACGTTGCGCGCTGACATTGATTATGCGCAGGAAGAGGCCACGACCGCCTACGGGCGCATCGGCGTGAAGGTTTGGATCTACAAGGGCGACATCTTGCCGCAGAAGACAGCACCTGCCGCGCCGCGCGGGGCCTTCGTGGATGCCGAGTGAGCGTGGGTAGTTAAGGAGATGGAATTATGTTAATGCCAAAGCGCGTTAAATACCGCAAGCAGCAACGCGGTCGTATGAAGGGTAAGGCCCAGCGCGGCGTCGAGGTCCACTTCGGGGAAATCGGTCTGCAGGCGCTTGAGCCGGCCTGGATCACGGCGCGGCAGATCGAAGCGGCGCGCCGTGCGATTGTGCGGCACATGCGGCGACGCGGAAAGTACTGGGTACGCATCTTCCCCGATAAGCCGGTCACGGCTAAGCCAGCGGAGACCCGCATGGGCAAGGGGAAGGGCGCGGTGGATCATTGGGTAGCCGTCGTGCGCCCCGGACGGATTATGTTCGAGGTGGCGGGCGTGTCCGATGAGGTGGCGCGAGAGGCCTTACGCTTGGCCTCGTACAAGCTGCCGATCAAGACACAGGTTGTCACGCGGCTGGAGCCGGGTGAGACCACAGGGGAGTAGATTATGCGAGCAAGTGAACTTCGCGAACTAACTATCGAAGAATTGCAGGAGCGCCTGGAGCAGACTCGCAAAGAGCTCTTCAATCTGCGCCAGCAATGGTACGCGGGTAGCCTTGCGGATACCAATCGCCTGGGGGCGGTGCGCAAGGAGATTGCTCGGATCTTAACCATCACTCGTGAGCGGGAGCTCGCGGCGGAGCAGGAACAGAAAGGAGACGCGGCATGAATGAGCAGCGCAAGCGTCTGATTGGGGTAGTCACAAGTGATAAGATGGATAAGACCGTCGTGGTGCGGGTGGAGCGCCGTTATCGGCATCCATTGTACAAGAAGGTCGTCAACACGGCCAAGAAGTACCTGGCGCACGACGAGGAGAATGCTTGTCGAATGGGCGACCGCGTGCAGATCATGGAATCGCGCCCGCTGAGCCGTCGCAAGCGTTGGGTTGTGGAAGAGATCCTGGAGCGAGCTGCGTAAGGAGGCAGAGATGATTCAAAGTGAAACCCGCCTTAAAGTAGCTGACAATACGGGAGCTCAGGAGATACTCTGTATTCAGGTGACCGGAGGCTCGCGTCGCCGGTACGGCTCCATTGGCGACACCATCGTCGCGACGGTGAAAGAAGCCACCCCGACCTCTTCGGTCAAGAAGGGAGAGATTGTCCGCGCGGTGATCGTGCGGGTAGCACGAGAATATCGGCGGGTGGATGGTTCTTACATTTGCTTCGATGATAATGCCGCTGTGATCCTGGACAGCTCGGGGGTCAATCCACGGGGCACACGTATCTTTGGCCCGGTGGCGCGCGAATTGCGCGAGAAGGGCTACATGAAGATCGTCTCCCTGGCCCCAGAAGTGTTGTAAGCGAGATGTAGAGGTAGATGAGATGAATCGAATTAAAAAAGGTGATAAGGTGGAAGTCATCTCCGGGGATGATCGGGGCGTGCGCAGCAATGTCATGCGCTTAGTGCCGAAGGAGAACCGGGTGGTGGTTTCCAAGGTGAACATCATCACCAAGCACCAGGGCGCACAGCGCGCCGGGCGCTCGCAGATGCAGATGGGACGTATTCAGTATGAAGGGCCGATTCACATGTCCAATGTGATGTTGGTCTGCCCGCACTGTGACGAGGCCACGCGCGTGGGGTTCCAGGTCTTGGATGAGGGTGGTAAAGTACGCGTCTGCCGTAAGTGTGGCGCGGAGATTGATTAGGAGGGGTTTGATGCAACGATTGCAAGCTCTGTATCGCGAAGAGATCGTGCCGGCCCTGATGGAAGAGTTCAAGTACAGCAACGTGATGCAAGTGCCACGCATGCGCAAAATCGTGCTCAACATCGGCATGGGGGAAGCGATGGACAACCCCCGTGCGTTGGAGCACGCTGTGAATGATCTGCGCACTATCACGGGGCAGCAACCTGTCATCACCAAGGCCCGCAAGTCCATTGCGGCTTTCAAGTTGCGCGAGGGACGGGCCATCGGTGTGAAGGTGACGCTGCGCGGTGAGCGCATGTGGGCCTTCCTGGATCGGTTGATCAATGTAGCTTTGCCGCGCACCCGCGACTTCCGTGGCGTGCCGGACAAGCTGGATGGGCATGGGAACTATACCCTGGGCCTGCGGGAGCAACTGCTCTTCCCGGAGATTGATTACGATCAAATAGACAAGATCCGGGGGATGGAAATTTGCTTCAACACCACTGCCGAGACGGATGAGGAAGGCCGCCGGCTGTTGGAATTGCTGGGCCTGCCCTTCCGACATGCATAACGGGAGAGGATAAGGAGTCATTATGGCGAAGACGTCAATGCCCATTCGGGAAACGCGACGTAAGTACAAGGTGCGGGTGCGCAACCGCTGCACGCGCTGTGGACGTCCACGGGGGTACTACCGCCGCTTTGGCCTGTGTCGCATTTGTTTGCGAGAGATGGCCTTAGAGGGTAAGATCCCCGGCATGGTCAAGTCCAGTTGGTAAGGGAGAGTGTGGGATTATGGTGACAACAGACCCAATTGCTGATATGTTGACCCGCATTCGCAATGCGACGATGGTGCGACATACCTCGCTCTCGATGCCCAGTTCCAAGATCAAGGTAGCAATTGCCAAGATTCTCAAGGAAGAGGGGTACATCGAAGGCTATCAGGTGATTGAAAAGCACCCGCAAGCGGAGCTGGTGGTGCGTCTGAAGTATGCAGGCGATTTGAAGTACCAGCGTTCGGTAATCACCGGACTGAAGCGCGTGAGCAAGCCGGGGCGGCGTATCTACGCTGCTGCCGATGAGATCCCCTGGGTGCGGAGTGGGATGGGCATCGCCATCGTCTCCACCCCAAAGGGTGTGCTGACCGGGCAGCAGGCCCGCCGCCTGAACGTGGGCGGCGAAGTGCTTTGCTATGTCTGGTAGCAAAAGAGGAGGTTGAGGTGTCTCGGATTGGTAAAAAACCGATTCCGGTCCCGGATGGGGTCAAGGTACAGATCGAAGAGGCGCAGGTGACGGTGGAGGGGCCGAAGGGCACACTGACACAAGCGTTTGCGCCGGAGTTGCAAGTGCAACTGGTCGAGGGGCAACTGCTGGTTGAGCGCCCCAACGATGAGCGCCAGATGCGCTCGCTGCACGGTTTGACCCGCGCCCTGCTGAACAACATGGTGGTCGGCGTGACCGAAGGGTACGTGATCACTCTGGAAATCAGCGGGACTGGTTACAAAGCGGAGTTGCAGGAGCAAAAGCTGGTATTGAATCTGGGCTTCTCGCACCCGGTGGTGGTAGAGCCGCCTGCGGGGGTGGAGTTCGAGGTCAATACCCGAGCCAATACAGTTACAGTGCGGGGGATTGATAAGCAGGTGGTGGGGCAGGTTGCTGCTAACATCCGTGCTTGGCGCCCGGTGGAACCTTACTTGGGTAAGGGGATCCGCTATCAAGGAGAACGCGTCCGCCGTAAGGCCGGTAAAGCCGGTAAAGTTTAATTTCGTCACATACGTGGGACTGAGGGTGAATAAATCATGAAACCGGAAGTTAATCGTCATAAAGCCCGTGTGCGGCGTCACGTCCATGTCCGCAAAACGGTTGTGGGGACGCCAGAACGTCCACGTCTGAATGTGTTCCGCAGTCTGAATCATATTTATGCACAGGTCATAGATGATAGCATCGGCCACACGTTGGTATCTGCATCCACGGTGGATCAGGAGCTGCGCGCGCAGCTGACCGGCTTGAAGAAGACGGAACAGGCACAGATCGTGGGTAAGGCTGTCGCCGAACGTGCTCTGGCACAAGGGATAGACAAGGTTGTTTTCGACCGGGGTGGCAATCGTTACCACGGTCGCGTCAAGGCGTTGGCCGAGGCCGCTCGTGAGGCTGGCCTGGACTTCTAACCGGGGGAGGAGTAATGGAACGTAGAAATCGTCAGGCTCGTCGCGGAGCCTTCGAAGAAGAACAAGAACAGCTCGATGAGCGCGTAGTGGATATCACCCGGGTCGCCAAAGTGGTGAAGGGGGGGCGCACGTTCCACTTCCGCGTGGTAGCTGTGGTAGGGGATAACAAAGGCCAGGTGGGGCTGGGTATCGGTAAGGCTCGCACGGTGCCCGATGCCATTGGCAAGGCCACCGAGCGCGCTCGCCGTGACATGGCGCCCGTCTTTTTGGAAGGGACGACCGTCCCGCACGAGGTGTATGGGCGTTGTGGCGGCGCGCGGGTGATGGTGCGTCCCGCCTCCCCAGGCACCGGCGTCGTCGCTGGCGGCGGCGTCCGTGCCGTGTTGGAGGCCGCCGGGATTCGGGATGTATTGACCAAGTCCCTGGGCAGCGCGACGCAGGTGAATGTCGTGCAGGCCACCATGCAGGCGTTGCGTGATCTGCGGCGTGTCGAGGATGTGGCGCGGGAGCGCGGCGTTCCCGAGGCGCAGGTGATGCCCTTCTGGCAACGGAGGAAGGCATAATGACGGAAACCAAGCTGCGAATTAAGCTCGTGCGTAGCACGATTGGCTACTCCATTCGGCAGAAACGTACAGCAAAGGCGCTGGGTTTGAACCGACTCAACCAGGTGGTTGAGCGACCAGATAACAAGCCGGTGCGGGGCATGGTTGCCCGGATCGCGCATCTGGTCGAGGTCGAGGAAATCAAGGCTTAGCGGGGTTGGAGGCTAAATAATATGAAGTTGCATGATCTGCGACCCGCAGAGGGTGCTAAGAAGAAAAAGAAGCGTGTGGGCCGGGGTATCTCTGCCGGGCAGGGTAAGACTGCCGGGCGGGGGACCAAGGGCCAGAATGCTCGCAGCGGCGGCGGGGTCTCCCCTTACTTCGAGGGTGGGCAGCTGCCATTGGTACGGAAACTCCCGTTTGCGCGGGGTGTGGGCTTTTTCGATCCGTGGCGGGTCGAGTTCCAGCCGATCAATGTGGATCAGCTGGTGGAGCGCTTCGCCGCCGATGAGGAAGTGACCCCACAGACGTTGGTAGCCAAGGGCCTGTTGAAGAAGGAAAGTCAACTGGTCGCGTTGTTGGGTCGAGGCGAGCTGGATCGCGCGCTGACGGTGCGTGTCCATCGGATCTCGGCGAGTGCTCGCGCCAAGGTAGAGGCGGCGGGTGGCACGGTGGAATTGTTGCCCTGGCAGCGGGGCGGCTATCGCACCCGCTGATTCTCACTAACTTGACGGGAGGGAATAATGATTGAGGCCCTGCGCAATTCGCTGAAATTGCCCGAGCTAAGGCGGCGGTTGCTTTACACGATCTTGATTCTGATCATCTACCGCCTTGGATCCAACATCCCTGTACCGGGGGTCAACCGACAAGCTCTGGAGGCATTTCTGGCTACCGGCAGTGGTGCAAGTCAGCTCTTCAATTTGCTCGACTTGCTCTCTGGCGGCGCGGTTTCCAACTTCTCGGTGCTTGCTGCAGGGGTCTATCCGTATGTGACAGCACAGATTGTCTTGCAACTGCTGCTCCCCATCTTCCCCAAACTCGAGCAGATGATGCGCGAGGAGGGCGAGGAGGGGCAGCGCAAGATGAACCAGTGGACCTTCTACTTGACCGTGCCGCTGGCGATGTTGCAGGCGTTCGGTCAGGTCCGGGGGCTGACCTTTGCCGCCGGGGGGGCGCAAATTCTGCCCAACTTCGGCTTTGGCCCTGGGCAGGTCTTGCCCACGATCACCATCCTGATCACCATGACGGCGGGCACGATGTTCGCCGTGTGGCTGGGTGAGCTGATCACGGAGCAAGGCGTCGGCAATGGGCTGTCATTGATCATCTTCGGCGGCATCGTCTCGCGGATGCCGGCTAACTTGCAGAGCATCTGGACAACCGACTCCTGGATCGGATTACTGATCTTCTTGATCATTACGGTGATGATGGTCTTCTTCATCGTCTTCGTGCAGGAAGGTGAGCGCCGCATCAAGGTGCAATACGGGAAGCGGGTGCGCGGCATGAAGGTCTATGGCGGCGGCAGCACCTACATCCCGCTGAAGGTCAACACCGCGGGCATGATCCCGCTGATCTTCGCGCAGTCCATCCTGACGTTCCCGGCGGTCATCGCACAGTTCTTCGGGAACAGCGCAAACTTGACAGTGCAGAACGTCGCGATCTGGACCATTGACTTCTTCAGTGGGCAGAATGGCTGGTATGCTGTACCGTTCTTCCTGGCGGTGGTGGGTTTCACCTACTTCTACACCGATGTGATGGTGCAGCAGCAGAACCTGCCGGAGATGCTCCGAAAACAAGGGGGCTTCATCCCTGGTGTGCGCCCCGGCAAGAAGACCGAGGAGTTCATCAATGGCGTCTATCGTCGGATCACGCTGGCGGGCGCGCTGTTCTTGGGGTTGGTGGCGGTGATGCCCTACATCATCGGGCTGTTCATGACGACGCGCGTGATGTTGATCACCAGCTCCGGCTTGCTGATCGTGGTGGGTGTGGTCGTTGATACGATGCGGCAGCTCGAAGCGCAGCTGTTGATGCGCCACTACGAAGGTTTCCTGCGGTAGTTAAGGAAAAGTGTGGTATAATATACATTTGCGTGTGCTCCTTCCGCAAGAGAAGGGCGGCGCGCTATCTGAGAACGTAAACGCCATCAGCGATGGCCGGCCGGCATTACTAAACCGGTCACAGTGGTAGATTGGAGGCGGAATCATGAAGGTATCACCATCTGTAAAGCGGCGTTGCCCGAAGTGCAAGATCATTCGGCGGCGCGGTGTCGTGCGGGTGATTTGCGAAAATCCCAAGCACAAGCAACGGCAAGGGTAGTCCTAATTGGACTGCAATGTGTTAGCTAGGATAGCAGAGAGGTTGGAGGAGTAGTTATGGCACGTATCGCAGGGGTTGACTTACCCCGCAATAAGCGCGTAGAGATAGGCTTGACCTATATTTACGGCATCGGCTTGCACACGAGCCAGCAGATCCTGGAGCAGACCGGCATTGATCCGGACATTCGGGTGAATGAACTATCTGAAAGTCAGGTAGCCCTCTTGCGTGAAGTCATTGACCGTGACTGTCTCGTTGAGGGTGATCTGCGCCGTGAGGTGCAGATGAACATCAAGCGCCTGATCGAGATCGGGGCCTATCGGGGGCTACGCCATCGGCGTAACCTGCCGGTGCACGGACAGCGCACGCGCACAAACGCGCGCACCAAGCGCGGTCCTAAGAAGACAGTACCGGGGCGCGGTCGCCGTCGGGGCGCTAAGAAGAAGTAAGCCAGGCGCTCGGCTGAGTTCGCAAGCTAGGGAGAGAATTGAGGAGGTTTTATGGCTAAACGGTCTGCTAGTCGCCGCACGCGCACAGTGCGCCGGGTCAAGCGCAATGTGCCGTCAGGACGGGTATATATCCATTCGACGTTTAATAACACCATTATTACGGTGACGGATCCCAACGGGGACGTATTACGCTGGGCCAGTTCAGGCTCTTCGGGCTTCAAGGGGACGCGCAAGAGCACGCCCTTTGCCGCACGTCTGGCCGCCGAAAAAGTGGCCCAGGAAGCGATGTCCAACGATGGGATGCAGGAAGTTCACGTCTTCGTGAAGGGGGCAGGGCCTGGGCGTGAGGCATCGCTGCGCGCGTTGGCTGCGGTCGGTATGCGGGTGCGTTCTATCGTGGATGCCACCCCCATCCCCCATAATGGATGCCGTCCGCCTAAGAAACGGCGAGTCTAATCAGGTAAGGGAGGAAGTATGGCCAGGTATGTAGGCCCAGTATGTAAACTTTGCCGCCGAGAAGGCGAAAAATTGTATCTCAAGGGGGATAAGTGCTATTCCGAAAAGTGCCCCTTTGAAAAGCGCAGCTATCCCCCCGGACAGCATGGGCGGGAGACGTCATTTCGGCGTCGCAAGTCTTCGGATTACGCGATGCAGCTGCGGGAGAAGCAAAAGGTTCGCCGGATCTATGGCGTCCTGGAGCGTCAGTTCCGGCGCTATTTCCGCGATGCGGAGCGGCGTTCCGGTCTGACGGGCGAGAACTTGTTAGCGTTGTTGGAGCTGCGGCTGGATAACGTCGTGTATCGCCTGGGATTGGCGGACTCGCGCGCGCAGGCGCGGCAGCTGGTACAGCATGGGCACTTCACGGTCAATGGGCGCAGGACGAACATCCCTTCGTATTCCGTGCGCGTCAATGATGTCGTGGGGGTACGCCCTGAAAGCAGCCGCAATACCTACTTCAAGCTGCGGCGTGAAGCACTGGGGAAGCGCAGTATTCCCGCTTGGTTGAGTCTGGATGAAGAGGATTTAGTTGGTCGGGTGTTGACTGTGCCGACACGTGAAGAGATTGATGTGTCGGTGCAGGAGCGGCTCATTGTTGAATTTTACTCACGCTAAAGCAGAGGAGGCGACGTGCTAGCAGCGCCAGTTCTGCCTAAAGTTGAAGTTGATATTGATACCCAACAGTATGGCCGATATATTATCGGCCCGCTGGAGAGTGGGTATGGGGTGACTTTGGGGAATTCCCTGCGTCGGGTGTTGCTCTCTTCCCTGGAGGGGGCCAGCATCACCTCGGTGCGGATCACGGACATTCCTCACGAGTTCACGGTTATCCCTGGTGTGCGCGAGGATGTGATCCAGCTCATGCTGCGCCTCAAGCAGGTGCGCCTGTTGCTGGAAGGCGAAGGCCCGCAGTACATGACCTTGCGTGTTGAGGGCGAGGGCGTCGTTACCGCCGGAGACATTATCGCGCCACCGGAGATCACCATCATCAATCCGGATCTCTATCTGTTTACCGTAGATGCGGACGATGCGCATCTGGACTTTGAATTCTCGGTGGAGAAGGGGCGGGGCTACCTGCCGGCGGAAGGTCGGGGGCGGATGCCCATCGGCGTCTTGCCGGTGGATGCCATCTTCAGCCCGGTGCGGCGCATCAACCTGCGAGTTGATCAGGCCCGTGTCGGCCAGCTGACCGACTACGACCGCTTGACGATGGAGGTATGGACGGATGGGCGCATCAAGCCTTTGGATGCGTTGAAGAAATCCGCCAAAATCCTGGTGACGCACTTACGACTTGTCGCTGGTGCTGAAGTAGCGCCAGAGGAGCCTGAGGCTGAAGCCGAAGGCGTGCAGGATGGGATTCCGCATCGCGCTTACGCTACCCCTATCGAGGATTTAGGGTTGGGCGTGCGGGTTTACAATGCCCTCAAGCGCACAGGGATCTCAAATGTGGGCGAAGTCTTAGAGATGATGGTCAGGGGGCGAGATGCGCTCCTGTCCATCCGTAACTTCGGTGAGAAATCACTAGAAGAACTACAGGAACAATTGCTGGATCAGGGCTTCTTGGGCGCTGCCGTTGATGCTGATGCTGACACTGACATCGAAGATGATGATGAGATTGAGGCTGAGGTTGACGACGATATCGTGCTCGAAGAAGAAGGGGCCTGACCGCTATTTAGAGGAGGTTGAGGGATGCGACATCGTGTCGCTGGTAAGAAGCTAAATCGCTCTGCCGGGCATCGGACTGCGCTGCGTCGTAATCTGGTGCGTGCCCTGTTCCAACATGAACAGATTCGCACCACGCGCGCCAAGGCAGAGGCAATTCGAGGACAGGCAGAAAAGCTCATCACCCTGGCTAAGCGCGGGTTGGTCGCTGCGGAAGAGGACCCCACCAGGGGCGTCCATGCCCGCCGGCTGGCAGCGTCTCGGTTGAACAATGACCGGACCCTGGTGAAGAAGCTTTTCGATGAAATCGCGCCGCGTTACGCGGAGCGCCCCGGGGGATATACCCGGATGCTCAAACTGGGGCCGCGCAAGGGTGATGCTGCCCCGATGGTACTTTTAGAACTCGTTTCTGAGGAATAAGGTTTGCTGGCGTGCGGGTGAGAGCCGTCGTAGCTTACGACGGGACGGGGTACGGAGGTTTCCAGCGACAGGTCAACGCGCCCACGATTCAAGAGGCGTTAGAGCGCGCACTGTCCGAGATCTTACAGACCCCTACCCGCCTTCTGGCGGCGGGACGCACGGATGCTGGCGTCCACGCGGAGGGCCAGGTTATCGCATTCGATGCGGCATGGCAACATCCCGTGGAGAACTTGCAGCGGGCGCTCAATGCCTTGCTGCCCGCGCAGATTGCGGTGCTGTCACTGGCGGAAGCCACGGCGGGGTTCCATCCCCGTTACGATGCGCTCCGACGTTGGTATCGCTATACGCTTTACTGCGCGCCGGTGCGCAATCCGCTGGTCAGTCGGTACAGCTTGCACGTTCGAAAGCCGCTGGCGGTGGCGGACATGCAGCGCGCAGCCCGGCAACTTCTCGGCCAGCACGACTTTGCGGCCTTTGGTTCACCACCGCAAGGCGAGCGCACGGTGCGGGAGATCTTCCGCGCGGCATGGCAGGTGGAGGAGCCTTGGCTGACCTTCGATATCGAAGCGAATGCTTTCCTCTATCGGATGGTGCGCATGTTGGTCGGCACTATGTTGCGAGTTGGATTTGGGGCGCTCACGCCCGACGACTTCGGCGAGATTTTGCATTCGCGTGAACGTCGTCGCGCAGGCCCGGCTGTTGCGGCAGCGGGGTTGACGCTAAAGGCTGTGTACTATGCTGAAGAGCAGGCACAGTAACATGATAAGGCGAAGCACTCAGTTGTCATAGGAGTGAGTACAAAGTGAAACAAGCAAAAATGCATCGGACTTATATGGCGAAGCCAGACGAAGTGCAACGTGACTGGTATGTGGTTGACGCTACGGATCAGACGTTGGGTCGGCTGGCGACGAAGATCGCTACGGTGTTGCGGGGCAAGCACAAGCCCCAATACACGCCACATGTGGACGTGGGCGACTTTGTAGTGGTGGTCAATGCCGATAAGGTAGCGGTCACCGGACGGAAGTTGGATCAGAAGATGTATCATCGGCACTCCGGTTATCCGGGCGGGTTGCGGAGCATCACCTTGCGCCGCCAGTTGGAACTCCATCCGGAGCGGGTGATCGAATCCGCCGTGCGGGGGATGTTGCCTAAAGGGCCGCTGGGGCGCAAGATGTACAAGAAGCTCAAGGTCTATGCCAGTGCGGAACATCCGCACGAGGCGCAACAACCCCAACCGTTGGAACTGTAAGGAGGGAAGATGACAGAATACTTTGAAGGAATCGGCCGGCGCAAGACTTCTACCGCGCGGGTGCGCATCTATCCGGGCGGCACTGGGCAGTTTGTGATCAACGGCAAGCCCAGCAACGAATACTTTGGCCGCGCGAATGACTGGGCGCGCATCGTGGAGCCTTTTGAGGTGACCAATTTGACCGGCACGTTTGATGTGACTGTATTAGTGCGTGGCGGCGGGATCACCGGTCAGGCTGATGCGGTATGTATGGGAGCGGCGCGTGCTCTGCTCGAGACCAATCCCGACCTGCGCCCGGCGTTGCGCAAGGCGGGTCTGTTGACCCGTGATGCCCGCGCCAAGGAACGCAAAAAGCCGGGCCTCAAGCGCGCGCGCAAGGCGCCTCAGTACACCAAGCGTTAAAAGGCCAATCACGCGTGCGTGGCAAAGCGCCCGCCAGGGGCTTTGCTGAGACCTACGTAAGGAATAAATTTGCAGGTAGGCAGTGATCATCACCGCCTACCTGCTCCTTGTGCCAGGGAGGTGGCGATGGCTGGCATTACAATCGTGGGGTTAGGGCCGGGCGCGCCTGAACTGTTGACGCGCGCAGCCTGGCAGATCTTGTCAGATGCTTCGGAGATATGGCTGCGCACCTTGCATCATCCCGTGGTGGCTGCCTTGCCCCCGGATTTGACCCTCCATTCCTTCGATGCGCTCTATGAAAAGGCCGACACCTTCGCGGAGGTCTATGCCGGGATTGTGGCGCGCATCTTGGAGCTGGGCGCGCGGCCTGAGGGCGTGCTCTACGCCGTGCCGGGCCATCCCCTGGTGGGAGAAGCGGCGGCGCAGCAGTTGTTGACCGCTGCCCGCGAGCAGGGCTTACCCGTGCGGCTGGTGGCCGGACTGAGCTTCGTTGAGCCGTTGCTATCCGCATTGGGCGTGGATGCCCTGGATGGCTTGCAGCTGGTGGATGCGCTGGACTTGACGCTGGTTCACCATCCGCCCCTTGATCCGGATCTGCCGGCGATCATCGCCCAGGTCTATAGTCGCGGCGTGGCTTCGGATTTGAAGCTGACCTTGATGCATCAGTACGCAGATGAGCAGCCGGTCGCTCTGGTGGATGCGGCGGGAACCGCTGCGGAGCGGGTGGTCTGGCTGCCCCTCTACGAGCTGGATCGACATGATGTGGGGCCATTGACCTCGCTGTATGTGCCAGCCTTACCGCGCGTCAGCGGCTTTGCTGGCCTGCAGGAGACCATCGCGCGTTTGCGCGCCCCGGATGGCTGCCCCTGGGATCGTGAGCAGACCCATGAGAGCCTGCGTTCCAACTTGCTCGAAGAGACCTACGAGGTTCTGGATGCCATTGATGACGGCGATCCCGATCATCTCTGTGAGGAGCTGGGGGACTTGCTCCTGCAGATCGTGCTGCACACACAGATCGCCGTCGAGGATGAGCACTTCAGGATGGCGGATGTGATCGCCGGCATTGATGCGAAGCTGAAACATCGCCATCCGCACGTTTGGGGGAGCGTGGCCGTCGCCGATGCGGAAGAGGTCGGCCATAACTGGGAGACTATCAAGCACGAGGATCGCGTCGCCAATGGCGAGGCGCAGCGCTCGGTGCTGGCGAGCATCCCTTTGGCGCTACCGGCCCTGGCGCAGGCGGCGGCGTACAGCAGCCGCGCACAGCGTCTGGGTTTCGATTGGCCGGAGATATCTGGGGTGGTGGATAAGGTCCACGAGGAACTGGCGGAGTTGGCCGCCGCGCCGGATGCGCCGGCCCGTTTTGCGGAGCTGGGCGATTTGCTCTTTGCGGTGGTGAATTGGGCGCGCTGGTTGGATATTGATCCAGAAAGCGCGCTGCGCGAGGCAAATGCTCGTTTTGCGCGGCGCTTTGCCTATCTGGAGGCCCAGGCGCGGACACGCGGCACCCCCCTCAATGTGTTGAGCATCGAGGAGCTGGAGGCCTGGTGGGACGCGGCCAAAGCCACTGAGGGCTAATCTTGGCGCATTGGAAAAAGGTGCAGCGCAGCCCGTCGCAGAAAAGCGGCGGGCTGCTGGTATGAACGGGCGGGTTTACAGATAAGGCTCGATCTCGCGCAGAAGCGCCTTCTTGGAACGGTTGCCCACCATCCGGGTGACTTCCTCACCATTTTTGAACAGGATCAGGGTGGGGATGTTCATCACGCCGAACTGTGCGGGCAGGTCTTTGACCTTCTGAACGTTCACTTTGACGATGTGGAATTGATCCCCATATTCCTCCGCGACCTCTTCGAGGGTGGGGCCTAAGGCGCGGCAGGGGGGGCACCAATCGGCCCAGAAATCAACGAGCACCGGGAGTGTTGCCTGGAGTACCTGTTGTTCGAAATTACTGCTATCCACTGCTGGTAGGTTAGACATCGTTTCACCTCGCTTTTTAGGTTGTTACCTCGATTATCAGCTGATTGTGGGGGATTGTCAAGGCCACAACCTGGAGGCGGGGAGGGTATCAATAACCCTCCCCGCCCCCAGTCTTTTCATCCATGAAATCAGTCGCAGGTTAGGCGAGTTTTTTGCCCGTGAACGGCGGAAGTTTCGATTCGGGCGGGGCCAGGCTGTTACCACGGTCGCAGAGGATCGCAGTGCTGCCGCTGGCGTTGGTATGCACCTGATAAAGCTCGCCATTGTGAGCCAGCACCACCCGCGCGCCGGGCGTGATGACCATCAGGCAGACATCTCCTGGCGCTTCACAGCCCAGGCACGAGTTGCGCCATTCTACATATTCCACCGAACGCACCTCGATCTCCTCGCGGGCGAAGCCAAACCGCTCTGTCACCACACGAATCGCTGCTTCGACCACCGGGGGATTGACGCTCTCCTCTTCAGGGACGAGCGTTTCCCGCTCTGGCGCGTCGCAGATGACGAAGTGCTGCATGTTTTGGGGGGTATGCACCTCGTGCGCTTCGCCAGCGGCATCGCGGTAGACCAGACGCCATCCTGGGGTCACGACCTGGGCATACGAGCGTCCCGGCTCCGGGCAGCCCAGACTCGCATCCGGCCACTCCACCGCCTCGATGGAGATCATTGTCAATGCCTCGGCTTCCATATCCAGCGCCTCCGCCACCTGGGGTAGCAAATCTTCCGCGGCCTGCGCCCGTGCGGCGGGTGACGGGTAGGGCGAAACCTGACTTCGATCCGGGGCCAGGGGCGAACGCTCAGGCTCTGGCGATTGACAGGCCGATAGCAACAACGCTCCGGCCAGGACTAAAACTAACCAATCTCGCATAGTAACACCTCCTTGCGTGATGTTGTCTTCACCCTTTAGACGCTATCCCCCTCAAAAATGTTCCATTTGCCCCTCACGCGCCTGCCGGTATAATCGGGCGTGAGATACACGTTTGGAGAGATAATCCTATGAACCCGGTTTTGATCCGACATCTATATCAATACACGCGCAAGAACCGCTTTTTCTGGCTCTTGAGCCTCTACCTGCTGTTTGTGGCGCTTATTAGCGCGATTTTCATCACGCTCAGCGGCGCAACGTATTTCTTCAATAGCCAGATTAACCCTTCCATGCAGGACATCTACATGGCGGGTCGTATTCTCTATTGGTTTTCCAGCATTATTTTGATCTTTGCTGCCGCGTTGTTGGCCCCTACGAACGCGCTCAGTCTTCTCTCCAGCGAGCGCGAGAATCGCACGCTCGACCTGTTGCGCACGACATCACTCAACGCTTCCACTATCGTGTGGGGGAAGTTGCTTTCGGCGCTGTTGAGTGGCGGCGTTTACGTGCTCGCTCCGTTGCCGCTGCTGATGCTGGGTTTCTGGGTAGGGGGCGTCTCGCTCGCCGAGTTGCTGTTGCTGGCCGGTTTTCTTATCATCACCATGATCGCCAGTACCAGCGTCGCGCTCTATCTTTCTGCGCATAGCCGCAGGACGATCACGGCAGTGCTGATCTTCTACGGCGTTAATTTTGCCCTACTGCCTCTTGTCGGTATCCTCAGCGGCGTCATGGTGGTGCTCGTTGATCTCTGGCGCAATTCCAACGTGATGGCACAACCTTTCTGGATCGAGGCGGTGATCCAGTATGGCTGGGTGATTCTGGCGGGCTTTCATCCGCTGACGGCCAGTATCTCTTCCCAGGCTTTGTGGACGGAGCAGGGATCGTGGGGCCTGCTCGATTTTTCGGTGACGCGAGGCCGGTTGTTGGGGACGGTGGTGTTGCCCTCCCCCTGGATCACCTACACGGTGCTGTCGTTGCTCCTTGCCATTCTGTTGATGCGCAGGACGATCCGGCAGCTGGGGCGTCCGGAGAAGTGACGTGTCTTCCCTATTGACCGATGTGGATGTGAGCCGGTTGCTGCGCGCGCGGCAGCGTCATCGCAGCCTCCAGGGCGCGCTCTGGGGCCTGGGGATTGTGCTGGCGTTGGGGCTGAGCGTCGCGCTTGTGGGGCGTCTGTGGCCGCTCTGGTATCAGCAAACGCTCCTTCCTTACCTTGGCGGCGGCTTGCTGATGGGGACCTTGCTGGGCGCGGCTGTGGGGCGCTGGTGGCCGGAGCCGGTCTCGATGCGGTTGCAGCAGCTCGATCAGCGGCTAGAATTGGCGAACCGCCTGCGCACCGCCTGGGAGCTGGAGCGCGGGGAGATCACCGCGCCTATGCCACTCGTGCAGGCACAGGCCGTTGAGACCCGCGCGGCATTGCGCCGCGTTGATCCCCGTGCAGCCTTCCCGCTTTATCCGCGCCGCGCGCCGTTGCTCATCGTGTTGGGCTTGACCCTGCTGTTTCTGCCGGCGTTGTTGTTGCCCAATTCTCAGGAGCAGCCCTTGCGCGCCCGCGAGGCGCTGCAACAGGCTACCGCGCTCGTCGCTACGGAGCTCCAGGAGACCGCGCAGGAATTGCTCGCTGATGCGTCACTCGACCCTGAGACGCTCGCTGCTGCTCTGGAGGCCCTTGACGCCGCCCTGGAGGCCCTGGAAGACCCTCAGGCCACCCCTGAGGAGCAATTGGCCGCGTTGAACGCCGCAGAGCACGCTCTGGCGGAACTGCGCTCGCTCCAGGCCGAAGCGCGCCTGCAACATCTCAGCGAGGCCGTTCCCCTCAGCAGTGAGGCGATCGTCGCGCCGCTGGCGGCAGCATTGGAGGCCGGCGATCTGGAGGCCGCGGCGCGGTATCTGGAGGCCCTGGCGGAGCCGGGGTCACGTCCTCTCACACAGGAAGAGGTGTTGGCGCTGGCTGACGCCTTCAGGGAGATGTCCACCGCGCTGCAAGATGTCGAGCCGGAGCTGGCTCAGGCGCTCCAGACGCTGGTACAGGAGCTCTACACTGGCGATCTGGCGGGCAGCCAGCAGGCTTTGACCGAGGTGGCGCAGTCGCTTGATGAGATCGCGCAGGCCGCTGCATCCAGCCAGGCGCTAGAGGCAGCCCAGGCCCAGCTACAGGCCGCGCAACAGGCGCTAGGTCAGTCGCAAGCGGGACAAGGGCCGCCTCCTGCCAGCTTCAGCCCAACTACAGGGGGAGCGGCTGATAGCGGCGCGCCCCTCGGAGGTTTCCACAGCGAGGATAGCGGCGCGGGTGCGCCCTATGGCGAGACAGCGCACGATCGCACCGCAGAAACCGGCGGGCTGATCACCCTGCCGCGCGCGGAGGCCCTGGGGACGCCCCAGGAGACGTTGGGCCAACCAGGCCCGGCACAGATTTCCTACCGTGAGGTCTACGCTACCTACGCCGAAGCAGCCGAGGCCGAGCTCTCCCGGCGCGCGCTGCCGCCGGCCCTGCGCGCTTACCTCCACAGCTATTTCAGCGGTTTGGGGGAATAGGGATTTGACAATCTGCGGGGAATGTGCTGCACTCTTCACAGTTGAAGGAAGGAAGGAAATACCTGATATGAACCTGTATTTTGTGCGCAACCAGCAGCAACAGCAGCCGCACCCTAGAGAGGGGGCCGGATAGCTGTCGCTTGGGTATTTCCCAAATCATAACACAGCCAGCCTGACGGAACCCTCCGCAGGCTGGTTTTTTGGTGTCTATAAAGGGGGTGGTGCTTATTAAACGAGAGCCTATACGATCCGATGAAGCGATGTTATTTCTATTCAATTCATAAAAGCCAAGCCAAGGAAAGGGGATTGAGAAATGATGACCGAATTGCTTGCTCGCACAAAAGAGGATCAAGTTCACTTTGTAAGCCTTCAGTTTACGGATATTATGGGCGCGGTCAAGGGGGTGACCATTCCGGTGGATCAGCTGCCCCGCGCAGTGGAGGAGGGGATCTGGTTCGACGGCTCATCGGTGCAGGGCTTTGCTCGCATCTACGAGAGTGATCGCGTGTTGATCCCAGACCCCAGCACCTATCGCGTCCTGCCCTGGAGCGCGCCGGGCCGCCGCCGCGCGCGGCTCTTCTGCGATGTCTACGGCCCGGATGGGAAGCCTTCTCCTAGCGATCCGCGCACGGCCCTCAAGCAGATGTTGGCCCGGAGCGCGGCGTTGGGCTATACCTACAATACCGGGCCGGAGCTGGAGTTTTTCATCTTCGAGCGCGCCGACAACGCGCCGCTGCATCCGGTGCCCCACGATGTGGTGGGCTACTTCGATTTTTCGCCGCGCGACAAGGCGCAGCAGGTGCGCAGCGAAATTGTCCTGGCGTTGCAGGCGCTTGGCATCGAGGTGGAGATGAGCCACCACGAGGTCGCCACCGGCCAGCACGAGATAGACTTCCGCTACAACGATGCGCTCACTAGCGCCGACAATGCCATCACCTTCAAGTACACCGTCCGCGCCGTCGCTGCCAGCCACGATCTCTACGCCAGCTTCATGCCCAAGCCGATCTTCGGCATCAACGGCTCCGGGATGCACGTTCACCAGAGCTTCTCCGATGGCAATGGGCGCAATCTCTTCTACAGCGCCGAGACCGAGCACAACCTCTCCCCGCTGGCGGAGTCGTTCGTGGCCGGGCAGCTGGCGCACGCGCGGGCGCTCGCAGCGATTGTCGCGCCCACGGTGAACAGCTACAAGCGGCTCACGCCTGGCTACGAAGCGCCGGTCTACATCTGCTGGGCGCATCGCAACCGCTCGGCGCTGATCCGCGTACCCTCTACCGGCAACGGGCATAAATCCGCCGCGCGGGTGGAGCTCCGCTGCCCTGATCCTAGCGCCAATCCTTATCTCGCCTTCGCTGCGATGCTCGCCGCCGGGTTGGATGGGGTTGAAAGGGGCCTCAAGCCTGCGGAGATGGTCAACGAAGACATCTATCACCTCAAGAAGGCCGATCTCAAGGAGCGCCACATCGGGACGCTGCCGGGGACCCTGGCTGAGGCTTTGGAGGCGCTTGAAGGGGATGAGGTCATCCGCGAAGCGTTGGGCGATACGATCTTTGAGACCTTCATTCGCGCCAAGTGGGCCGAGTGGGATGCTTACCGCATCCAGGTGACGCCCTGGGAGCTGGAACGTTACTTGGAGACGGCGTAGCGCGCTACCCAGCTGTGAAAATTCATCTATAATAGACGTAGAGAGTCGCGGCAGGGGGTGGCGTCGCGCTCTCTACGTCTAATCTCTACATCACAGCGGGAGGTCGGCATGGCAAATCAGCGCATACCCGTCATCTATTCGGCAGCCGGTGGCGTCGTCTTGCATCCTACCCGCGATGAAATCCTGTTGCTGATCCGCCCTTCGCGTGATGAGGTACGCTTGCCCAAGGGACACATTGACCCCGCTGAGGATGCGCTCTCTGCGGCCTTCCGCGAGACCGCCGAGGAAGCCGGGTATGACGATTTGGAGCTGGTGGCCGACTTGGGCGAGCAGCTGGTGGCCTTCACGCTGGGGCGACGCCAGATCCAGCGGACGGAGCACTACTTCCTCATGCGGCTGCGCTCGTTGCGAGAGTGTGAGCGCCCGGCCCTCGATGCGGAACAGTTCTTTGCCATCTGGGTTTCGTGGGATGAGGCGCTCGAGCATCTCACCTTCGAGGCCGAGCGCGAATGGGTGCGCCGCGCTCGCAAGGTCTGGCATCAGGAGGGCCGCTAGAGATGGCCTCTATCGAAAGGCTGACTGAGATTCACCAACGGTTGTTGACCCACTATGGCGATCACCTCTTGGAGCCGCACCAGGATGCCCTGGGCGAGTTGGTCAACACGATCCTTAGCCAGAACACCAACGATCGCAATCGCGACCTGGCCTACGCGCGTTTGCGCGAGCGCTTCCCTACCTGGGCGCAGGTGCGCGATGCGCCAGCGGACGAGGTGATCGAAGCTATCCGGCCGGCGGGGCTGGCTCCTAGCAAAGGGCCGCGCATCCAGGCCGCGCTGCAACGCATTACTTCGGAGCAGGGATCGCTCACGCTCGACTTTCTGGCGGATTTGCCCGTTACGGAGGCGCGGGACTGGCTTCAGAGCCTGGACGGCGTCGGCCCGAAGACGGCGGCGATTGTGTTGCTCTTCGCGTTAGGCAAGCCGGCCTTCCCCGTTGATACGCACGTCCATCGTGTGAGCTCGCGGTTGGGGCTGCTGCCTCCCCGTACCTCGCGCGAGAAGGCCCACGTGCTGCTGGAAGCGGCGGTTCCGCCGGATTGGTACTATGCCTTCCATATCAATCTGATCGAGCACGGGCGACAGATCTGCCACGCGCGGAGTCCGGCCTGCGAGGATTGTTTCTTGCAGCAGCTGTGTGATTATTACCAACGGGAGGTGCGCTTGTAATGGCTACGCAAAAGACTACGCGATTTCCTCTTTTAGTCTACCCGGCGCTGGCCCGACGCTGGGGGGCGCTGTCTATCTGGCTGATCATCGCCGGTTCGATTCTCACAGGGGTCGCCTATTGGTATCCCGAATATGCCGATGCTTTTTATCCGGCGCTGCTCCTGGCGATCATCGGTGGCGTGCTATTTTGTTATACGCAGTTAGCCAAGAGCGCGCACGTTCGTTGCGCCAAGAGCCATTTTGTCGTGCGCGCCCCCTTCTATCAGATGGGCATCTCGTATCTGCGCATTTATGAGATGCGTCCTACCGATTTCCATCGAATCTTCCCGCCAGATCAAGAGAAACCCTTCCGCCGAGGCCAGCTCCACAACCTTTGGGCCAAGACCGCCATCGTGGTGGAGCTAAAGAGCTACCCTGTGCCAGAGTGGTGGCTGCGGTTCTCTTTGGGGAAATACGTTATGTTGCCCAAGGGCAAAGGGCTGGTATTGGTCACAGAAGACTGGATGGGCCTCTCGCGTCAGATTGACACCGCGCGCGTGGAGTGGGCCGATGAGCTGCGGGCGCGTCGCCAGGCAAAACATCGCCGTTAAGTATGCAATCAGATTGCAGGGGTACCCTCAAAAACGCTAAATGTCTTGGTGAGGAAGATTTTTACCGAACTTTCCAGAGGGTTGTCCACAGCCCTAAACGGTAGATGTAGGGGGCGGAGGTGTATAAACCCCTACCCCTACCGGGTAAAAAAGTTGTTACTCACACCCGATTTGGCAACCTTAAAACTAATAGTATTTTAACATTAAATCCCCTCTAGGGGATTGTCACATCCCGGCTTTTCTGGTACAATGAGGACGTACACAGAAGAGCGCAGATCTCCTGAACAATCCGCCTCTAAGAAGGTTGCCCGCGAGGTGGATTGCCTGGGCTGGCAGAGCCTACCAAACAGGCAAGCCAAAAGATGCTAATTTTTTATGTCGGGGGATTCTTGCGTGTCTAGCGAAATCAATGGAGATTCACATGAATCAACCGAGCCCTCAAAGATTGTGGCAAGCAGCATTGGGAGAACTTGAGCTTCAGATGACGCGCGCCACCTTCGATACCTGGTTACGTGACACCCGCTGTTTAGGTCTGGAAGCGGAGAATATCATTGTCGTTGGGGTCAAAAATGGCTATGCTGTGGCCTGGCTCCAGAATCGCCTCTATCCGGTGATTAAGCGCACCCTGCAACGCCTGGCTGGCGCGGAATTGGATGCCCGCTTTGTCGTGTGGGAAGGACGGCGTCCGGCGGCGGAGGAGCCGCCGCCCCCGCTGCTACAGACCGAGGCGTTCTTGCAACCATTACCGCTCATTGATCCGGGGCTGAATCCCGACTACACCTTTGATTCGTTCGTCATCGGGACGGGCAATCGCCTGGCCCAGGCCGCATCCCAGGCGGTCGCGGAGTCTCCGGCGCGCGCTTACAATCCGTTGTTCGTGCATGGTGGGGTGGGGCTGGGCAAGACGCACCTCTTGCACGCGATAGGGCACGTCTGCTATCTGCAAGGGATGCAGGTTGTCTACATCACCTCCGAGACCTTCACCAACGAGCTGATCGAATCCATCCGCACCAAGACCACCGATGCCTTCCGTGATAAGTATCGCAACACCGATGTGCTCCTCGTTGATGATATTCAGTTCATCGCGGGCAAGGAGAGCACCCAGGAGGAGTTCTTTCACACCTTCAATGCCTTGCGCGACAATGGGCGGCAGATCGTCCTGAGCAGCGATCGCGCGCCCAAGGCGATGGCGACGTTGGAGGAGCGGCTTCGCTCGCGCTTTGAATGGGGGTTGATTGTGGACATTCAGCCGCCGAACTTCGAGACGCGCGTGGCGATTCTCAAAGAGAAGTTGCAGCAGATAGGCTCGCAGGTTCCTGATGAGGTGCTGAACTACATCGCCACCCACATCGAAAGCAATATCCGCGAGCTGGAAGGGGCGCTCAACCGCGTGCTCGCCGTCACCCAATTGACCGGGCTGCCCCTCAACATCGAGGTGGTGAAAAATACCCTCTCCGATCTGCTGCCCAATCGACGCGAGGTCTCCAGCCAGGAGATTATTGACACAGTGGCGACTTACTACGGCGTCACGGTGGATGAATTGCGCGGCGCGCGCCGCACGCAGCGGATCGCCCGCCCCCGCCAGGTGGCGATGTACCTGTTGCGTGAGGAGACCGAACATTCGTTGCCCCAGATTGGCGCTCGTCTGGGGGGACGCGATCACACGACCGTGATCTACGGCTACGAGCGCATCCGCAGCCAGATCGACGAGGATGAGGGGCTGCGCCGTGACATCATGGTCCTGCGCAGTCAACTCTACGAAAGCAATTAAGGCCCGTTTATCGTATCTACTCAGGCTCTAGCCGGATCGCCAGATCCGGCGTGGAGGCACAAGCAAATTCCAGGCTGCTATACAATGTAGTCCTAGATAATTCTGACTTGACGGGGATCTGACGATCCCCTTGGAGCCAGGGTGAGTAGGTACAAAGGAAGCTGGTCGTGTGAAGTAACAACCAGCTTCCAGTAACTAGCAACCAGCAACCAGCAACCAGCAACCAGATTACATCTTGCTGGCGACGATGGCAGCCAGGTCGGCCACGCGGCAGGAGTACCCCCACTCGTTATCGTACCAGGAGAGCACCTTGACGAGGCGCGGCCCCATGACCTTGGTCAGTTCCGCATCCACGATGGAGGAGCGCGGATCGCCCTTGTAGTCGAGGGAGACCAGCGGTTCCTCGCTGTAGCCCAGGATGCCCTTCAGTTCGCCCTCGGAGGCGGCCTTGAGCGCCGCGTTGACCTCCTCAGCGGTGACGTCCTGCTTCAGCGTGACGATCAGGTCAACGATGGAGGCCGTCACGGTGGGGACGCGCATCGCCATCCCATCCACGATGCCCTTGAGCTCAGGCAGCACCAGCGCCACAGCCTTGGCCGCGCCGGTGGTGGTGGGGATGATGTTCTGAGCGGCGGTGCGCGAGCGGCGCAGGTCCTTATGGCCCTGATCGAGGATGCGCTGATCGTTGGTGTAGGCGTGAATCGTCGTCATCAGGCCGTACTCGATGCCGAAGGTCTCGTGGAGCACCTTGGCGACGGGGGCCAGACAGTTGGTGGTGCAGGAGGCGTTGGAGAGGATGTGGTGGTTGGCGGGATCGTAATCCTGCTCGTTCACGCCAATCACGATGGTAATATCCTCACCCTTGGCGGGCGCGGTGATGAGCACCTTCTGCGCCCCGGCCTCGAGGTGCTTGCTGGCGCCCGCGCGGTCGCGGAAGACGCCGGTGGACTCAATGACGATGTCAATCCCCAGCTCGCCCCAGGGCAGCTGCGCGGGATCGCGCATGGCGAAGGCCTTGATCTCCTTGCCATTGACAATGATGACATCCTCGCCGTGGGAAACCTCACCGGCGAAGGTGCCGAAGGTCGAATCGTACTTGAAGAGGTGCGCGTTCGTCTTCGTATCGAAGAGGTCGTTCACGGCAACCACTTCCAGCTCGTCAGGATGGAGCTCGAGGATGGTGCGCAGTACCAGGCGGCCAATGCGGCCAAAACCGTTGATAGCAACTTTTTTCGTCATAACAGACTCCTTTTCAGCTGAATTTGGAATTTGGACAACAGAGATTGAAGACTAAGCTGACTAGCCAGATGCCCCCTCTTAATCCTCAATACCTCTTCCCCAAATGTATCACACCGTTTGCAAGAACTTCATAATCAGCGCCGCGAGTTTGGCGCTGTCGTGATGCCAGGGGTCTTGCGCGTCCAGCAGCTCCCCATAGAGAATATGCCAGTCGGGTCGCGTTGTCACCTCCGGCTGCACCCACTGCACTGTGGCGTGAGCGGTAGGAGGCAGCTCCGTATTGATGATGGCCCCTGAGAGAAGCGCCATGCCCAGGTGGTGTTCGAGCGCCTGGATGTGGTGCTCCGCGGTGTAGTTCTCGGTCTCGCCTTTTTGCGTTGTTAAGTTACATACGTACAGCTTAGGCGCGGATGTGGCGCGCAGCGCCTCCGCGATTTCGGGCACCAGCAAATTGGGCAGCAGGCTGGTGTAGAGGCTCCCCGGCCCAATGACGATCAGATCCGCCCCCAGGATGGCCTTGACGGCAGCTGGATAAGCTGGCGGCTTCTCTGGCTCCAACATCACGTTGAGCACGCGCCCGCTGGCGCGTGGAATAGCCGATTCCCCCCGCACGCGCGTCAGTTGCCCATTGGCCTGTTGGACATCGGCCACTAACGTCACGGCCTGCAAGGTGCTGGGCAGCACTTGTCCCTGGATCGCCAGCACCCGGCTCGATTCTTGCAGCGCCTCCTCAAAGGAACCCGTGACGCTCACCATCGCGCTGATGAAGAGATTGCCGAAGTTGTGCCCCTCCAGCCCGGCCCCGTCAATGAAGCGGTACTGGAAGAGGCGCGTCATCAGCGATTCATCGCTGGCGAGCGCGGCGATGCAGTTGCGCAGATCTCCCGGCGGCAGGATGCCCAGCTCTCGCCGGAGCCGCCCTGAGGAGCCGCCGTCATCCGCCACCGTCACGATGGCAGTGAGGTTGGCGGTGTGCGCCTTCAGGCCCCGCAGGAGCATCGCCTGCCCGTGCCCTCCGCCCAGCGCCACGATGCGCGGCCCGTGGCTGCGGCGGTGGTAATCGTAGAGCACCTCGGAGACCGGGCGCCCTGATCCCTGGACGAACGGCTTGAGTAACGCCTGATTCAGCCCCCAAAGGCCGGCGGTGAGGCTGCCCAGGCCCAGCGCCAGAAAGAGAATCGCGCGCAAGGGGCGTGCTACAAACTGCAAAGTTAGATAGTAAAAGTACGGTGGGACAGGATAAAATTCACGCAAAAGAGAGGAGCCTCCCAGGCTCAACAGCCCGACGCCTAGCGCCAATAACAATAGCCAACGTTTGACGTGCAACCCCGGCTGCAACCAACGCAGATGGGCTTGCCAGTCCGGTCGTTTCGCCCGCTTGTCCCTGCGCCTCATCATAAAAATTATACCCCGATTGAAAACACTGTCAACAACCCGCCCTGCGCATTTACAAAACTGCCCCAGAGCGGGATACTCTGGGGCAGTTGAGACTACATCTATCTATTGAATATGCGTCAACACGCGCGCTTCTTTCCACAGCTCTTCGAGCTGGTAATAGTCACGGGTTTCGGGGCTGAAGAGATGCACGATGACCCCCCCATAGTCCAGGAGGATCCAGCCGGATTCCGGTGTGCCCTCCACATTGGCGGGCAAAACCTTCTCGTCACCCTGCTTCATCGCCTCGCGGATTGCGCTTTGCAGCGCGTCCAGCTGGCGGTTGCTCTGTCCGGAGCAGATGATGAAGTAGTCGCTGAACGGTGTGAGCTCCTGAATATCCAGCAGCAGAATGTTGTCGCCTTGTTTATCGAGAATGACGTCCATAATTTGATTGGCTAATGCTAAACTTTCCACTCCACCTCCTCGTGAAAATCTATAAATCTGCAAATCAACAAATTGTAGGCTCCTAGCCCGCGAGCAGCGTGAGCAGGAGCTGAATGGCGTTTTCCACGTCCTCGCTATCAACCATCTCCGAGGGGCTGTGGATGTAGCGGCAGGGGATGCTCAGGCAGCCGCTGACCACGCCCGCGCGTACCAGTTGCATCGCGGCAGCATCGGTGCTGCCCCCGGCGAGGATCTCGAGCTGGTAGGGGATGTCGGCCTTTTCCGCCGCATCCACCAGCAGCTGGCGGGCGATGGGATGCGCGATCATGCCCGCGTCCTTCACCTTGACCGCCGGCCCTTTGCCCAGCGCCACCGCCATTGGGCGCGCCTTGGGCGTGTCGCCGGTGCCGGTTACGTCAATGGCAATCGCCAGGTCGGGATCAATGCGGTACGCCCCGGTGCGCGCGCCGGAGAGGGTGATCTCCTCCTGGGCGCTGAAGAGGGCGTAGAGGTCGTAGTCGCTCTCCTTGAGCTGCCGCAGCACCTCGATGAGGACGTAGCAGCCGATGCGATTATCCAGCGTCTTGCTGATGATGCGCGTCCCCTGCTGTTCCAGCGGGCGGACGAAGACGCCTATCGCGCCGACGCCCACGGGCGCATCCTCTTTGCTGGTCGCGCCCACATCAATGTAGAGCTGCTCGAGCGTGGGCGGCTTGGAGGTATCGTCGCGGCGCTCAAGATAGATCACGCCGAGCGTCCCATCTTCGAAGCGCACCCGCCCGCCGATGCAGGTCAGCGGACTTAGCCCGCCGATGCGCGTGAAGCGCAGGAAGCCCTCTTGGTCCACATGCGTGACCATCAGGCCGATCTCGTCCATGTGGGCGGCCAGAATTAGCTTCTTGCCGTTGCCCTTGCGATGCGCCACCAGGTTGCCCAACGGGTCAACCCAGGTCTCATCCACGAGTCCGGTGACTTCGCCCTCGATGAGCTCGCGGGCGCGGTCTTCGGCGCTAGAGGGGCCAAAGACTTGTGTGAGTTTTTCGAGAAGTTGCAGATCCAAGGTTCACTCCTTTTTGTTGGATGTGTGGGGGCCTATCGGGCGGGTTGGAGCAGCGCCGGCGTCAGGCCGTCTAAAGCGGCGCGTAGCAGCGTCGCGGTATGTTCAAGATCGGCTGTGTTCATCAACGAGATGGGGCTGTGGATGTAGCGGCAGGGGACGGCGATGGTGGCGCAGGGGATGCCCTGGCGGACGCGGTGGATGCTGCCGGCGTCGGTGCCGCCGATGCCGGGCTGTTTGAACTGGTAGGGGATGTCCAGCCGCTCGGCGGTCTCGACGAGATAGCGCACCAGGCGCGGCGGCGCGGCATAAGAGCGATCCATCACGGTGATGACAGGGCCGTGGCCCACCTGCGAGGTGGGGCTGACGTCCTCCTCCTTGGGCAGATCGTCGGCGATGGTGCCCTCTAACGCGATGGCGATGTCTGGCTCGATGGCGTAGGCGGCTACGCCCGCCCCGCGCAGGCCGACCTCTTCCTGCACGGTGAAGACGCCGTAGAGATCGCAGGGCAGCGGCGCCCCTTGCAGCAGGTGGACGAGCAGCGCGCAGCCGGCGCGGTCGTCGAAGGCCTTGCCCGCGAGCGTCTCAGGGCTGAGGTCGCGGGACTGGGTGGCGAAGGTGATGCGCGTCCCCACCGGGGCCAGGCGTTTCGCCTCATCCTTGCCGCTCGCGCCAATATCCACGGCGAGCTGCTCCTTGGTAGCGACGCTGTCGGTGCTCTTCGCCAGATGCACCGGCTCCAGGCCGATGATGCCGGGCAGCCCCTCAGGGCCGACGCGCACCTCCAGCCCCGGCAGCAGGCGGTCATCAATGCCGCCGCTCGCGCTGATGCGCAGGCAGCCGTCGCTTGTGTAATCCACCACCATCAGGCCGACCTCATCCATGTGGGCGGCTAACATCACGCGCAGCGGGCTATCGCCGGTGCCGGGCTTGTAGGCGATGAGATTGCCCATCGCATCCACGCGCAGCGTCTCGCAGTGCGGCTCGACCAGCGGGCGCAAGGTGCGGCGCATGGCGATCTCATCACCGGCGATGCTGTGGACATCGGAAAGTTGTTTGACCAGGGCTGTTAGATCGGTCGTGTTCACAGTTCATCCTCCCAGCGGGGCATATCCTCAGCGCCGAGTTCGGCAACGTAGGCGGTCAGCAGCCGCGCCGTGCGTTCGACATCGCGCAGGGCCAGCGTCTCCACGGGCTGGTGCATATAGCGCACCGGGATCGAAAGCAGGCCGGTGGGGATGCCCTCGCGGGCGACCTGGATGCCCCAGGCGTCGGTCCCGCTGGAGCGGGGCAGTGGTTCGATGTGGTAGGGGATCTCGTGGCGCTTGGCGGTCTCTTTGAGCCGCGCGACGATGTGCGGGTGGAAGTTGGGGCCGAGTCCGATGGTGGGGCCTTTATCCAGCTCGAAGGTGCCGGGGCCGTTCTGGTTGTGCTGCTGGCCGAAGGTCGCATCAATGGCGATGGCGACATCGGGATGCACGCCGTAGGCGCTGGTGATGGCCCCTTTGAGGCCCATCTCTTCCTGCACGGTGGCGACCGCGTAGAAGTCCCACAGGTGTTCCCGCTGCGCGAGCCCCTCGAGGGCGAGGGTGAGCGCGGCGACGGAGGCGCGGTTATCGAGCGCCTTCCCTGCGACGAGATCGTTCTTGAGAGCGATGAGCGAGCGGTCCAGGGTGATCACATCGCCCACGTGCATCTGGTCGGCGACGGCGGCGGCGGGGAGGCCCACATCCACGAAGATTTGCTCCCACGGCACGGTCTTCTTGCGATCTTCCTCGCTGAGGACGTGCGGGGGCCGCGTCCCGATGATGCCGGGCAGCGGCGCTTTGCCGTGGACGATGACGGCCTGTCCCAGCAGCGCCCGCCTATCCACACCGCCGATGGGGGTGACGCGCAGGAAGCCTTCCTCGATGTCTGTGACCATCAGGGCGATCTCGTCCATGTGGGCGGCAGCCATGAGGGTGGGGCGCGTCTCGGCGGTGCTGTTGCCGCGCTTGTAGGCGATCAGATTGCCCAGCGCGTCGCTGTGCAGCGCATCCACCAGCGGCTCCCACAGGGCCTCGAGGCGCGCGCGCACCGGCCCTTCGTATCCAGAGGGGCCGGTGGCTTCAGAGAGTTCTTTGAGCAGATCTAGGGTTTGCAAGGGCGCTCCTTTTTTTATGGATTTGAATGGTTCAGGGTGTGATCGGGGTGGTGCTGGTGATGGTTGGGGTGTGCGTGAGCGTAGGTGACGGGGTAATGCTCGGCGTCAGGGTAGCGTCGGGGGTGGGGG
>DAOTXC010000215.1:0-6131 GCA_034435555.1 Anaerolineae bacterium | reverse complement strand
CCCCGCCGAGCCAGGGCAGGATATCGGCCAGCCCTCTGCCCAGCTGCAAGCGGCTGAAAATCTCGATACCCCACGCCTGCGGCAAGACCAGGCTGAGCCGTTGTACCCAGAGGGGCAGGTTGAAGCGCGGAAAGAACGTACCCGAAAGCGCCGCGCCCACCAGGGTAATGGCCGTGCCGAGCGCGCCGGCCTGCCCCGCAGATTTCGACCACGCGGAGATCAGCGCCCCGACGCCGCTGGCGCAGAGCACCAGGCAGAGACTGGCGAGCAACACGCCCAACGGATCGCCCCAATACGCCCCAACGAGGCTGGTGGCGCCCCACAGAACGAGCAGTTGCAGCATCCCCGTCAGCACGATGCCGGCCATCTTACCCACCAGCACCGTGATCGCGGGCGTGGGCGCGACCAGGAGCCGTGGCAGCGTGCCCCACTCGCGCTCGGCCAACAGCGTGCGCCCGCCGGAAGTGACAGCGAACATCAGGAACAAGACGGCCATGCCGGTGGCGGTGTAATCGAACCAGCTGAAGCCGCGCCCGGTGGGTGAAAGGGTCTGCACGCGCACGGGCAGCGCGCCGATGTCAGGCTCGGCAACCGCGCCCATGTCGCCTGGCAGCATTGTGGTAGGCGCTTCGCCCGATTGCGCCAGTTGCAGCATCGCCATCTGGGTCATCACGTTGGTGATGCCCTTCGCCTGGATGTTCATGATCTCGATGCCCTGTGTGATGATGCTCCGGACCACCGACGTGCTGATGCGCCAGTCGGGGCTGGCGTAGATCTCGATGATGGCCGGTTCAGTGGTAGTTTGCGGCGTAGTGGCAAAGATCATGCCGATGGCCTGCTGCTGCTCCGGCGTCAGCGTCTCCATGGCCTTCTCATCCGTCAGGGTGGTGAGGTCGAGGCCCAGCTGTTGTTCGATGGCCGCTCCTTGCGGGAAGGCGCGCTCGCTGAAGTCCGGCGGGATGATGACGAGCGCGGCGACGGCGTTGGCGTCCACACGGGCGCGGGCAGCGGTCTCGTCCTCCACAATTTCCAGCGCGACCAGCTCGCCCACCTCGGGGGAATCGAAGACCTCCAGCAGCCTCTCGGCCATCACGCCCTCGTCCAGGTTCAGCCAGAGCACCGGAATATCGGCGAGTTCCGCACTCCCGCCGCTGAACGCCGCGCCAATCGCCAGCGTCAGCACCAGCGGCGTCACCAGCATCGTCACAATCATGCCCACGTCGCGGAAAGCGAGCAGGACTTCTTTGGAGGCGAGGGTCCATAACTTTTTCATAGTCGCCTCGTTCAATCCCGCAACGCGCGCCCGGTGAGGTGCAGGAAGACCGTCTCCAGGTTTGGCTCGCGGATGTCCACGGTGCGGACGCTCAGCCCCAGCTTCTCGGCCTGGGCCAGCGCCGGAGGCAGGGCCGCCTGCGCGGAGACCACGTTGAGCACCACCTCGCCATCGCCGGCGCTGGCCTGGTAAACGCCCTCCAACGCGCCCAGCGCCTCCGCCAGCGCCACGCCGCCATCACTCTGGTGCAGCTTGAGGATGAGCGTCTCGTGCTCGCCCACCAGCTGCGTCAGCTCCGCCAACGTCCCCAGCGCGATGAGCTTGCCGTGATCAATGATGCCGATGCGATGGCTGAGCTCTTGCGCTTCCTCCATGTAATGGGTGGTATAGAGCACCGTCGCGCCCTTCTGATTCATCTGCTTGACATAGTCCAAAATATAGCGGCGACTCTGCGGGGCAATGGCGACCGTCGGCTCGTCGAGCATCACCAGCTGCGGATTGCCCAGCAGCCCCACCGCCAGGTTGAGGCGGCGCTTCATCCCGCCGGAGAAGGTCTTGACATGGTCTTTGGCGCGGTCGCTCAGATCCATAAGCGCCAGTTTTTCTTCGATCTCGTCTCTGAGCGTCGCGCCGCCCAGCCCGCGCATCTCGCCCCAGAAGCGCAGATTCTCGGCGGCGGTGAGATCGTTGTAGAGCGCCAAATCCTGCGGCACCACGCCGATGCGCTCGCGCACGGCCAGCGGCTCCCGCTGCACATCGTAGCCGGCCACGGTCACGCTGCCGCCGGTGGGCGTGAGCAGCGTGCTGATCATCGAGATCACCGTCGTCTTCCCCGCCCCGTTGGGGCCGAGAAGGCTGAAGATCTCCCCCTGCTGAATCTCGCAGGAAACATCATCCACCGCGTTGGGGCCGGTGGGGGTATAGCGTTTCACCAAATTCTTTACTTCGACCAGAGCCATGTTGTACTCCTTATTGAAAGTCAGCAGATCGCAACATCATCTTGATTGTAGAGTACCGATGACAGAGTCGAAATTAGGGAGTGATGTTGACCGTTCCAAGGGTGATAGCAGGTTCTCCGGGCTGCCCGAGCGCATCCAGCACCGGCACGCCAACGATATCCGGGTAGCTATACATTCCCACGCGCACGGTATAGACACCTGCTGGCAGCGTATCGGGCAACGTGATGGGGAAGTAGCTCAACACAATATCGCCGCTGCGCCAGCTTGTGGCAGGGAAGCTGCTCCCATCCCACTGCGCGACGCGCTCTCCTTGCGCATTGAGCAGATGCACATAGCAATGATAATTTATCCCAGGCGGCGGGGCAATATGCACCCACCAGCCCAGCCAGACGGGCAACAAATCGCCGGGTGCGTTGCTTTCCGGTATATCATAAGCGGCAAAGACCGCGCCGTTTGCTAACGCGATCCCCCCTCCTAACCGATACATGCCATCCAGCGAATCCTCGCGGTCAGAGCCATGATGCACGAAAAGCTGGTACCGTGCGCCGCCATCGGGCAGGCGCATGATCGGGCCGGGCATCACATAGCGCCATGCCGCCAGCCGGTCGAGCGTTGATTGTAGCGGCGATGGCTCGTAGAGCGGGCCGGCCAGGTAGACTACAGCTGGGCCTTCAGGTAACGGCAACGCCGTCCGACCATCGGCCAAGCGATGCGGCTTGTGATACAACAACGCCGCAAAGACTGCCGGCGCTTCCGCGGTCGCTGGATCATAGCTGTCGCTGAGGACGATGATCTCCGCGCCAGGTGCTGCTTGCGCTGCCAGTTGTGCTACCTCGCGGGTGTAACGCAAGGGGATGCCATATCCGCCGGTTGAGGGATGATGCACCATGAAATAGGCTAGCTGGTTCAGCACCGCCAGTTGCCAGCCGCCCCACACGAGTGCGCCGAGCAGCAATCCCGCGCGCACCATGCGCCGCCAAACCGGGCGTGCAGCAAGTTGCGCGCGTAGCCACGTTTCCCCATCGGCCAACAGCATCCCTATCAGCAAAAACTGCACCGGATAGAGTAGGATGAAGTAATGCGGCTGCGTGGGCGTAGCGGGACGGCTTTGGAGGAAAATTGGGATGCTTAACCAGAGCAGCAGCAAGGTGAGCGTGCGCCGTCGCTCCAGCGTCCCCCGCGCCACCTGATAGAGGGCGTAGCAGAGCGCCAGCGCAAGCACACCCTGCATGAGTGTGTTGAGCGCCCATAGATTCGGCAACGCGCTTCGGAATTGCGGCCACAGCGCGCCAGCCTGCCCTTCGATGCCGGCGCTGCCGGTGAGCGCAAAGGCGTAACGCCAGGCATCCCACGACCACGTGTCCCCCCCGCCTCCATAGTCCAGCAATCCGCGCAAGCTGCTCCAACCTTGCCGGGCATCGTAGAGCACATAGGGGAGAAAAGCCAGCCCCAGCAGCCCACTACCCACCAGCAAGGGTTTCCAGCTCACCTCCCGGTGATAGAGAAGTAGGGCGATACCCAAGATCGGAATGAAAGCCAGTCCACCCAGGTGTAATCCGATGAGCGCGGCTAGCCCCACAAAAGCGCCCACCAACGCCCACCGGTGTTGGTGCACGCAAGTCGCCAGCAGGGCGGCCATGAAGCCCAACGTCACCAGCGGGATGTTTTGGCTCCAGATTTTGCGCCCGTAAAGCACAGCCCAGGGAGATACAGCAAAGAGAAAGGCTGCTATTAGTCCGGCCTTAGGCCCAAAATAGAGACGTCCCACTTGATAGCAGGCCCAAACAGCGAGGCCATTTAGCAAGCCCACCCACAACACTGCCGCTACCGGGTCGGCCCAGAGCCGCAAGGGAATTGCCATCAGATATAAAAAGAGGGGAGGATTGGCCGGGCCTACTGAGGCGCCTACGCCTATAGCGGGGCGATCGCCCCCCCAGGCAATCGCTTGGGCGCGGCGGATGACGGTAGCTTCATCGCGCTTGAACTCTGCCAGCGTGGGGAAAATCAGCCGGAGCAGCAACCCCAGGACTACGATTGCCAGCAGCCATCCATGCACCTGCCGAACCGCAGTCTTTTCGCCATCTTGAATGGGACGAATGATGACACTGTTGTCCATGCTGTTTCCCTCTATTAGAAAAGTAGGGCGAGGTATACCTCGTCCTACTTTTCAGATTGTACCCTACAAGCCCAATTTTACCATCTGCTACACAGCTTCCGTGCGCTTCACCAGCCATTTCTCCCCAAAGATAAAGAAGACCATTCCAGCCAGAGAGAGCCAGCCTACCCAATCGCCCAGGCGCACAGCGATGCTGTCGCCGCTGCCCAGCGGCACATCGGCTACCAGTGTGGCCTCGCCGCCCTCCGGGAAGACCGCCAGCGCAATGACGCGACCGTAGGGGTCAATGATGGCGGAATCGTAGCCGCTGTCGCTCTTCACCATCGCGATGCGGTTCTCGATGGCGCGGAAGACGACGTGGGTGTAGTGCTTGTCGGCGATGCCGGGCCAGTCATTGGAGGGCACGGCGATGAGCTGCGCGCCTTGCCGCGCCAAATTGCGCGCTGTATCGGTGAAGTCGAGATCGTAGCAGATGATGGTCCCCAGCACGCCCAGCGGCGTCTCGTAAACGGGATAGGTGCCGCGCGTGATGCTGGTCTCGCCGGCGAACGTCACCGGATGATCCTTGCCGAACACGCCCAGAAATTCCCCCTCCGGGCTGATGACGGTGGCCTCGTTGCGGAGGCCCTCATCAGTAACCACGATATAGCCAATGACCAGATAGGCGCCGGTCTCACGCGCCAGCTCCGTCAATCCCAATGGGTCCTGCTCTTGCGGATCGTACAAGAACGCGGCTTCAGGCCAGACGATGAACTCCGCGCCCTGCGCCGCGGCCTCGCGGGTCTGCTCCACCATGCGCGCATGGAGTTCGGCCAGGCGCGCATCCTCCCCCTGATTTGCCAACGTGATGAGAGATGTCTCCGGCTGAATAGTAGCCACGCGCACGGTCGGGCCGCTGGGGGCGGGGAATAGGGCCAGGCTCAGCGCCACCCACACGACCAGCGTCGCGCCCGCGACCACCAGCCAGCGGCGCGCCAGCGGCGATGCCACCACAGGCGCATCGGCATCGAGCGTCCAGCGCGCATCAAAGAACTTTATCGCGGCCAGGCCCAGCGCGTAGTTGACCAGAACGATCAGCGCGCTCACGCCGAAGATGCCGAAGATGCTGGCGGGCTGGATGAGCCAGGGTTGGGTGTGCAGGGTGTACGCGATGAAGCCCCACGTCCCGGCGAAGGGGATAAAGAGACGAATCATCTCGAAGCCCATCCAGGCGGCGATACCCTGCCACACGAACCAGCGATAGCCTGTTTGCGCGTGAAAACGCCGCAGCGTGCCATCCGTCAGCAGCGCCAGAACCGCGCCGAAGATGGGCAGGTACTCCATAAAGAGGCCGGAGCCGCCGAAGACCGGCCCTAGATAGCCCCATAGCCACAGCCCGTTGAACACCGCCGAAGCTACCGCGGAGAGTTTGGGCGGCAAGATGCGGTGTTGCGCCAGCAGAAACGGCACGAAGCTGAACCAGACCAGGAACCACAGATTGAACGGCGGAAACGCCAGCACCACCAATCCCGCGCTCAGCATCGCCAGCGCCAATCCCAGAATGATACGCCCGACAATTGATGTAGATAGGTTTTTCATTAGTATGCTCCTGTAAAAAATCTGCAAATCTCAAATCAAAAATCTTTGAGCAACCAGCAACCAGCAACCAGCAACCAGTAACCAGTTATTCCTGCAACCCCTTACGCCACAAAATCAGATAGAGGCCGATGGCGATGAGCACGATAGGCCAGCCCTGTCCGAAGTATTCCAGCGCCGTCAGCCCGGGTTCGCCGCTGAGCAGCGC
>DAOTXC010000214.1:0-2787 GCA_034435555.1 Anaerolineae bacterium | reverse complement strand
CCTTCATCTGCTCGGCGGAGCCGGACACCGCAGCCGCTGCGCTCCCCGATGACATTCCTCTGGAGGTCAAAGAGGCGCGCCGCGAGGCCCTGATGGTAGCGCAACAGGCGATCTCACTACGGGACAACCTGGCGCTGGTGGGGCAGCGGTTGCCGGTGCTACTGGAAGGCGCTGGCGACGGCCTCACTGTGGGACGCACCTATCGCGATGCCCCGGAGATTGATGGTCTCGTGCTGATCGGCGGCGAACACGCCTACAATCGCCTGGCGACAGTGGAGATCATAGATGCCACAGTCTACGATCTGTTCGGAGAACTCGTCTAGCGGACCAATACCCCTTCTGGATCAAGCAGCTGCCCCGCTGCATATAACGCCTGTTTGAGCAGCCCCGAGGCGCTCCCTTCTGTGTGGCGCGCCAGCATCTCTTCTCCCACCGCATGGATGGCGTCCAGTTGCGCGACGGGATCCGCAGCTTGCAGGCCCACCAGCAATGTGCGCATTACCACGTAGTCCTCGGTGGCATAGAGGCTGCTGAACGTGTAGCCTGGTGCGTCGCCGGTAGCCTGGAGTACGCTTTGCAGCGCCTCTTCCCAGGCCGGTTGGAATTGCTCGAGCGTGGCCCAGGGAACGGCGACGATGAACGGGTAGATCAAGATGCCCCGTTCCCACAGCTGGCTGAGATTATTCTGGGCGGGATGCCAGGTGGTGCAGTTCCCCGCGCTGTTTTTGAGATTGATCTCGACCTCGCTATCGAAGTCGCGCAGCGTGGGGGTAATCTGTTGGCGCTGGGCGCTCAGGGACTCCTTGCTGCCTTCCAGCAGTATCTCGAGATGGGCGGTCCAGGGCGGCGGATTGCTCAACATGCCGCGCATCATGCTCAGCCAGGCCAGCTGGGGCGGCGGGCTGAGTAGGGTGATCTCTGGGGTGCTGAGGATGCGCGCGCAGCTGGGGCGTGTATCCTGGCGCAGGATAAGCCGCAGGGCCTCGCGCGCCTGTTGCGGGCTGACGAAGCTGGCGAAGATGCGGAGTTGTTCGGCGGGCAGCGTCGTGATGCGCAGCGTGGCCTCGGTGAGGATGCCCCAGCGGCCCTGCGTTCCGATCATCAGGCCCCGCATGTCCGGCTCGCCGGGCGCGGGGTAGGTGAGTTGCAGCGGCCCCGCCGGGGTGATCGCGCGCGCTGCATGGACGTTTTCCTGTAGCGTGCCATACCCCAACGACTTGAGGCTCACACTGCCCGAAGCGAGGCTCCCGCCCACAGTAATCGCCGGCGAGAAGAAGTATTGGCCTGTGGTCACCCCCTGTTCATTCAGCGCCGCTTCCAACGCGCTCCAGTGGAGGCCGCTCTGTACTCGTACCCGGTGCTTGTAAGGTGTAATCTCCAGGATGCGGTTCATCCGGCGAAGATCAATCGTCATGTACGGGGCTTGCGGGCGCGATTTGGTGCGGAAAGGATAGGTTCCGCTTCCCCAGGGCAAGAGCTGTAAGTCGCGCTGCGAGGCCCAGAGCATCAGCCCGGCGATGTCCTGCTCGGTTTCTGGGTAGATGACCGCAAGCGGCGGCAGGTCTTGTTGGCGGCGTGCGTAGGCCGGGTAGTTATCGCCGCCTGTGTGTTGCAGGCGGTCGTCCGCGTCCCAACTGATTTGCGCGGGGTTGAGCAGGCGTTCCAGCGAAAGGCGCAGCGGTTCTTCAAGCTCCTCCAGGGCGATGGCAGGCCGGGTGCGGGGTGGGGGCGGCGTTTCCGGCAAAGGAAGCCACTCGCGTAACTTGCGCCACGCTATTTGCAGCTCTGGTACCAGCCCGTTGGCGGCAGGGCGCGTAGTCATGCGCTTTCCGTCCCGTTGCGTGAGATCAGGGTCAACAATTCGCTGAAGATCATGGCGGTCGCTCCCCAGATACAATGCGTATCAATTTGATAGCAGGGGACCTGCAGGCGCTCCCCTTTCCACAGCCAGGTGCGATGTTGGACCGCCTCCGGTTCGAGGAAGCGGGCCAGCGGCAGCTGGAGGATGGCTGCGACCTCTGCCGGGTTCGCGTGCAGCGGCGATGGGGCCGCAATCCAGCCGACGAAGGGCTGGACGAGGTTGTGGCTGGGCGGGATGTAGAGCGGCGTGAGCGCCCCCAGCAGGGTGACATGGGCGGGCGGCAGCGCGATCTCCTCGGCGACCTCGCGCAGGGCGGTGTTCTCCAGGGTGGGGTCGGAGGCTTCGCGTGTGCCGCCGGGGAAGCTGATCTCGCTGCTGTGGTGGTTGAGCGTGGCGGCGCGCACTGTGAAGATGACGTGGATGTGCCCTTCTGCCGGATAGAGTGGAATCAGCACCGCCGAATGGCGCGGCTGCGTTCCCGGCTCTGGTTGCAAACGGCGGGGGTATGGGGCCATGCGGCGCTGCGCCGAGAGTCCCGGTAGCGGGGCTTCCAGCTGCCGGGACAGGCCCTCGATCAACTGCTGCGGAGTATGCGTGCGCGCGCCAACTTTTTCCATGCGCTTATTATAGCCACAAGCGGGGCTGCGGCAATGCGCTTAACCGTTGAGCATCACGCGCAGGTTGCCGGAGCCGACGATGGCCTCGACGTGGCGTTGCAGTGTCTGCGTGTAGCGGGTGTGAGTATTGGGGAAGGTCAGCTCTACCGCGCGTTGCTCGCCTTTGAGGATCAGCACGAAGCGGTCGTTGCCGCGCTCTCGCGTGAGCAGCTGGTGGATTTGCTGAATGCGTTGATAATCGTCCTGTTGGTTGCCGGTGCGGTTCAGCGTGATGTAGAGCGTGGAGGGGGGCGCTGGCGGCTCTTCGGG
>DAOTXC010000213.1:0-8464 GCA_034435555.1 Anaerolineae bacterium | reverse complement strand
TGAGCTCATCTTGTTAAGGTTCTTTGCTTCCGGAGTACGCTCCGGTTAGTATTGATTGCCTATTTTTAAGACACTTGTCTATGACAGCGTCAATTTAGCGGAAAGTAGAGTTTAGCGGAAAGTAGAGTGAAAAGGAGAAATTACAATGCGCTTTAGAAGATTATGGCTACTGATCGTTGCCCTGCTGCTCCTGCCCGCCTGCCGAGCCACGCCACAAGCGGCTGAAGGGCTGGAACCCTTCACCTTCATGGCAGGCTATAAGCCACAGGCGAACCTGCCCTTCGTGGGGGTCTATGTGGCCCAAGCGCAGGGCTACTTCGCCGAGGTCGGCCTTGACGTGACGATCCGCCACTCCGGGGGCCAGGGCGAGCACTTGCAGCTCCTCACCGCCGGCGAGGTGGACGTGACCACGCAGGATGCCGCCATCCTGCTGCGCCGCCGCGTCGAGCCGGGTCTGCCGCTCGTCTCCATCGCTCTCATCGGCCAGCGCGGGCAGCAGGCCTACGTCGCCCTGGCCGAATCCGGCATCGAGACGGTGCAGGACTGGGCCGGGCGGAGCGTCGGCTACAAGGGGACGCCGCCGCCCGATCTCTTCGCACTGCTGCACGCCGCCGGTCTCACGCCCGACGACGTGGCGCTGATCAACGTGGGCTTCGATCCACGGGTGCTCGTCGAGGGGCTGATTGATGTCTATCCGGTCTTCAACTCCAACGAGCCGTATCTACTCACCCAGTGGGGCTATGCGCTCAATCAGTGGGAAGCTGCGGATTACGGTGTGCCCTCGTTGGGGCTGACCTACGTCGCCACCGAGACGGGCATCGCGCAACACCCGGAGCGCATGGCGGCCTTCGTGCGCGCGGCGCTGCGAGGGATGGACTACGCCGCCGCCCATCCCGAAGAGGCCATCGAGATTGTGCTGCAATACACTGGCCCGGAGACCGACCCGGCGCACATGCGCTTCATGTTGGAGACGGAGCTGGCCGACGCTTATCTTGAGGGGACGCCGTTAGGCTGGCAGACCGCCGCGCAGTGGCAATCGTTGGCCGATATGTTGCTGGACTATGATCTCATCAGCGCGCCGGTGGATGTCACGCGGGCCTTCACGAACGCCTTCGTAGAGGCGGCGCAGCAGGAGTAGAGCCGCCCTTACCAGGGATAACGGCGCAGTTCCTGCGCCAGGAAGACCGGGCCTTCGAAGGCCCGACGAACCGGCGCTAAGAGCGTTTCTGGGGCCACGCGCGGATCGTAGTGGATCAGGCCGAGCTGCGCCACACCCGCTCGCGCCGCCAGCTCCCCCGCCGCCATCGCGGAGGTGTGCCCCTGCCCGGAGCCGGTCGCCTCGTGGAAGAGCAGATCTGCGCCCGAGGCCAACGTCTCGACCACCGCAGAGAGCTGCGTATCACTCGAATAGACGAAGGTGCGGTCGAGGCCGCGCGCGGCAAAGCGCAGCGCCAGCGAGGGGACGCTGTGCTCCCCCGGCGCCGCCGTGATGACAAAATCATCATCCTCAGCGACGCGCGCTCCGACCTCTGGGGCCACCTCGTGATAGGTCAAGGGTAGCGTGTTGAACCACTCCTGGTCGGCGAAGAGCGCCAACAGCGCCCGCACCCGCTCCAGTACCTCCGGGCGCGCGTAGATGGGCACAGGCCGCGTCCACACGTGGTCATCCACCTCCAAAGCCAGCAGGAAGAGTCCCAACACATAGGCCGGCAAGCCGTAGACGTGATCGGGATGGAAATGCGTGAGGATCACCCCTTGCACGTTCAACGGATCGAGGCCCGCACGCTGCAAGCGCCCAATCGGGCCGTCGGCGCAATCTACCAGCCAATAGCGTCCCCCGCGCACAACGGCCAGATAGGTATTGGCATGATCGGAATCAGGGAGCGCCGCTGCAACCCCCAAAGGCAAAGTATAGGGTGAGTGAGCCATCTCTTGTTCCTCCAGAATAGCGAGTCAGCGAGTCAACGGAGAAGAAATATTTGCACATTCGTGCGTTTTCACGGTGTCAGCATCAATGTTGGTGTCAACACGGGCGTAGCGGTAAGGGTGGGAAACGGTGTGGGGGTTTGCACGGGGAGCCTTTCCACAAAGATGACGTGCTCAAAACCCAGCCCCAACAGCAACGAGCGCATGAAAACGCGGGCGTTATCGTCTGCCGCATCCAACACGCCATCCTCCAGCGCCGCCTGGAGGATGAAGCGCTCGGCCTCCTGGCGCGCGGCGGTCTCCAGCTGCGGATTCATCCCCACGACCCCCGTCCGCCGGTCGTAGACATAGGTGCGGTTGTTATCTAGCGTGGCAACAAAGATCTCGGCTGCCGGCAAACGCACGAAAATCGTACCCTCGACGGCATCAATCGCCACATCATCCGGGCCGAAGTACGCCAAATCCACTCCCGCGATGACCTCTCCGTAGGCGATCAACAGCAACCGGTCGCCGAAGAGAAAGCCCATCGGCCCCTGCCCCGATTCGGCGGTGATGACCTTCTCGACGTGATAGGAGGCCGTCTCCAGGCGACTCAAGGCCTGTACCTGTTCGATGACCACCGACGGGCTGGGGTAGATCGTGGGTGTGGGCTGCGGCAGCGTAATCTCCGGCAGACTAAAGGTCGGCGTGGCAGAGGTCGTCCACTGCCTCACGAGGCGAAATCCAATGATCACCAGGACGAGCACCCCGATGCCCATCAAAATGCGACTGATTGTTTTAACCATACCTCCCCCTCTCCACAAATCTGCGAATCTAACACAAACACAGGGTAGACTTCAAAACCATCCCCCAACATGTAGGTGGTAACGGGAAATGAGTAATGGGTGATGGATCAAACCGTTGCCCCATCACTCGTCACCCGTTGCCCATCACCCAGCGCGTCATCCAGATATAACCATTCTATCATAGCCCAGGCGAAGAAGAAAGCGTAGGCGAGATCGGGGATGAAGTACGAAGCATCCACCAGCCCATGTGCCAGGAAATCGGCCATCGCTGCGACGAAGCCCAGGGCCAGCGCCCGCGTCACAGGATCGTCGCGCCGGGTGAGCGGAAGCGCCCGCCGCCAGAAATGCGCCTGCATCCAGCCAAAGGCCAGCAGCCCCAGCACGCCAAGCCGCGTGGCGTAGTCCATCACGATGTTGTGCGGATGCGAGAGGTTGAACTCCTCCCAGGCCGTCGGCAGGACGTAGTGGGTGCGGTAGGTGTAGAGGAAGTTATCCGGCCCCACCCCTAACAGCGGATGGTCGCGGAACATCTGCCAGGCGCTATGCCAGAGCGAGAGGCGGAAGCCCGCCGTCCCCTGCGTGGGATCGAGCAGGGCCGCGAAGCGCGGGATGCGGAAGAGCGGCACGAGCGCCAACACCGCCAGCAGCAGTCCGAGCAGGGCCGCGCGTCGCCAGCGCCCGCCGGCGAGGAAGCCCAACGTGAAGAGCGCAGCGGGGACGCCCAGCACGAGCGCCCCCCGCGAGAGGGTCAGCAGCAGCGCCGCGCCAATGGGCAGCGCCGCCAGCGCGTAAAGCCGCCGGCGCGGCGATTGCCACAGCCCGCGCACGAAGACGCGCCAGCCGCCACCGGCAGGCTGCGGCGCGCTCCACAGCACCACCGCGATCAGCACCGGCAGCACGCGCCCCAGCGCCAACCCGACGTTGTTGGGCGAGCCGTAGATGCTGCGCAACCGCTCGACACCGCCCTCAGCGGTGATCACATCGCCCAGAATGAAATACTGCACCAGTCCAATCACGGCAACCGCGAGCAGGCCCAGCACGTAGAAATCGAGCAGCCGCCAGCGGTCGCGGCGGGTCAGCGGCAGGGCGAGGAGCAGGACGAAGAAGAGCGCCGGCTCCACGATGACCAGGCGCAGCTCCCGCAGCGCCTCGCGGATGTGGATGGCTTGCGCCGTGGAGAGCAGCGCCACCGCCACAAAGGCCGCGACCGGCCACAACGCGCGATTGCGCCATAGCCTCCGCAGCGAGGGCCGCGTGTGGAGCCACCAGGCCGCGCCCCCAGCGACCGTCGGCAACAACACCAGCTCCGCCAGCGAGAAGGTCCGCCCGAAGAGCGAGAGGGGCTGCATGTGGAAAGGCGAGGCCGCCAGCACCAGCGCCAGTCCCAGCTCCGGGCGCAAAAAGACCAGGGCCGCCAGCGCCGCGCCGCTCACCAGGGTCAGGATCAGCCAGGGCGAGAGGTAGAAGAGCAGCGCCGCGAGCACCACCCCGGCCACGCCGGGCGCATCGCCCAGGCGGCGGAAACTCCCCTGCAGCCAGGTGAGCCACGCCGCCACGGAGAAGATCAGCCCCACGGCAGCGGCCAGGATTACCTGCCCGCGCTCGCCCAGGCACGCGAAGGTGCCCGCCCAGCGCGCCACGAGCGTTCCCCAGGCCAGCCGCGTCGCGCCCCAAGCAGTGAGAGCCAGCCCGACCAGCAGCGCCACGCCCCACCCCAGCAGCCCGGCGCGATAGGCCCGCGCAGGAGCCGCCCCCGTAATCCGCCAATCCACCAGCGCCCACTGCCCCCATCCGCGCTCCGCGACGATGGTAACGGTATGCACGCCGTAGGGCAGCCCCTCCGCCAGCGGCACGGTAGCGACCTCGGCCAGCGGATCGTAGAGCACGATGTAGGCGCGCCCCTCGCGGTCGGTCGCCAGCGCGTTGGCCGGTGCGCCATCCACGGTGACGAAGAGGAAGGCCCGGTACGGCCCGCGCCGCACGGTCAGCGCCACGCCCGTCCCCTCGAAGGTCAGCGTCACCGCGTCGCCGCTCTGGCCAATGTCAGCGCCCTGCGGGCCGAGCGTCCACGTTCCCGTGAAGTTCGCCAGCTCTGTCGCCGCCGGGTAGACGCCGGGCATCGCCGCGCGCGGCTGCGTAAGCCAATCCCGAAGCGCCGTGTAGACCGGTCGGGGCGTCCCTTCTGGGCCGACGATGGCGAAGCCCCAATGTTCTTCGGCGTCGGGGACGGCAAGGCCGGGCGTCTCCGGGCGCGGCTGGAAGCCATTGAGGCAGAGCGGCCCCATCCACGGCCATTCGCGCTCGGCGCGCGCCAGCGTCGCCACCGTGTACGCGGCCTGTGTCGCCTCGTCCACGCTACCCCAGATCGAGGGCGGGCCGGGCCAAGCAGCGGGCAAGCTGTTCCAGCCGAAGTGGCTGGCCCACACGGCCTTGTGGCCTTCGCCGTGCGCCCCTAGCGTCTCGCGGACGAGGTTCGCACGCGAGACGTTGAGCAGGTCGCGGCTCACCCGGCGATCCTCCGGCCCGGTGTGAAAGCCGTAGGGTTGCACAGCGACCACGTCGAAGTACGGCCCCGCGCCGGCGGCGTAGAGCATCTCCAGGAAGAGGTCTTCGGCATAGTTCTGCTCGCCGGTCTCGACCGTGGGAGCCAGGCTGCCCAGGATGATGCGCGCGTCGGGATCGGCGGTGCGAATGGCTATTGCCGCATGAGACAAGAGCTCGGTGTAGCTGTAGGGATCAGCGCGTCCGCCCCAGGCCCCGCCGAGGTTGGGGTTGTGCCAGATTTGATAGTAGGTGAGGTGCTCCCCGTAGCGTTCGGCGAAGGCCGCCGCGAAGGTCGCGTAGGCCGCCGGGTCGGGCGGCGATCCGGCCCAGTCTGGCGCAGTATCGAGCACAGCAATCAGGCGCAGCTCACGGGCGATTGCCTCCGCCACGATGCGATCCCACACGTCCCAGCGATAGTCGCCGGGCGCCGGCTCGATCTCGGCCCAGGAGAAGCGCTGGCGCACCCAGGCGAAGCCGCCCGCCGTGAGCGCATCCAGCGCCCAATCCAACTCCGCCTCGGTGTATTGCTCCAGATTCGCGTTGATGCAACCGCGCGGCATCCCGGTATCGGCGACGGGCGCGGGAAACGGCACAGGAATGCCGCGCTTGAGGAATCGCTGCCGCGCAGTCAGCTGCGCCATCCCCAGGACGCTCCCCACGAGCAACAGCACCCCCATCAGAAAGAGCCACAAGGGTTTCGTCTTCATAGCGCCATTATACCGCGATTTGGCGGCGCTTGCAGCGGCTCCCCTCGCCCTCCCACAGAATTCCAGTTGGCGCAAAAATTCAAATGCGCGTATACTTGGGGTAGACGCAAGTGCGTCGTAATTTACTGTCACCACTAGCACAAAAGGAGCGTTAACATGACAGACAAACACAAGGCCCTATCGCCAGAAGAAGAGAGCCTCATCGCGGGGCAGGTCTCTGCCAAACTACTGGCGAAGCACACCGTTGCCGCTGGCGATTCCCTGAGCAAGATTGCCGAGCAGCACTACGGAGATAGCAGCAAATGGCAGGCTATCTATGTAGCCAACAAGGACATCATCGGCGATGACCCCAACCAGATTGAGGTTGGGCAGGTGCTCAAAGTCCCGGAACTGGACTAGACTTCTCGCAAGCCCCTGACCACAACCCCGGTCAGGGGTTTTGCTTTGCCTCTCATGCATCCACCACGGCTGTTGATTACCGGCGCGAGCGGCTATCTGGGTGGCCGTATTTTGCAGCTGGCCCCGGCGGATTGGGAGCTCCATGCCACCTACCACACGCATCCCCTGCCTGCTCCGTATCGCAGCTATCGCCTTGACCTGACCGACGGGCAAGCTGTCGCCGTTCTGGTCGAGCGGCTGCGCCCCAGCACCATCATCCACACCGCCGCCGCCAACCCCGGCAGCGGATTGGACATGGCCGCCGTCAACATCTACGGCACGCGCCATATCGCCCGCACTGCCGCCGCCAGAGGCGCGCGGCTGATTCACCTCTCCACCGATGTGATCTTCGCCGGCGATGCCGCCCCCTACACCGAGGAGGCACGCCCCAACCCCATCACCCCCTACGGGCGGAGCAAGGCCGCCGCTGAAGCCGAGCTCTGGGCTGCGGGCGCGGAGGCCGTCAGCGTGCGCACCTCGCTCATCTACGGCTGGCGCCCCACCCTCGACCGCCAATCGCGGTGGATCATCCACAGCCTGCAAAACGGGGAACCGCTCCGTCTCTTCACCAATGAGATCCGCTGCCCCATCTGGGTTGACACGCTCGCCGAAGCCGTGCTCGAACTGGTCACGCACACCTACACTGGCGCGCTCAACATCGCGGGAGCGCAACGCCTCTCCCGCTACGATTTCGGTTGCCGCCTGGCGCGGTTCTACGGGTTGGATCCCGTCCCCATCATCGCCGCCGACAGCCGGGCCAACGGCTACCAACGCCCTGAAGATTGCACGCTGGATTGCACACGTGCCCGCACCCTGCTCCGCACGCCCTTGCCCGGCGTGGACGAGATTCTGGCTATCCACGGCACAGACCCTTGCCACCCATCGCGCTTTGGATTATAATCCCTGACAATGAATCACTTATTGCGTTTGGAGAACTGGATCGAACAGCTGGTGGAGGAGCCGTTTGTACGCCTCTTCGCCGGGCGCTTGCTGCCGCAGGAGGTCGCCGCGCATCTGGTACAGGCTTTGGAGGATGGCGAACGCCTGGGGCCTGATGGCGTCCCGGAAGTGCCGGGATGTTACCGCATCACTCTCCACCCCGATGACCTGCACGCCCTCCAAACCCATCATCCCAACCTGGCCGAACAGCTCAGCGCCGCGCTCACCACCCTTGCCAGCAGGATACACCTGCGGCTGCGCGAGCCAGCGACTATTCTCCTCGAGGCCGATGCCTCGCTGCCGCCGCGTGCGGTTGCCATCAACCGGGCCAACGGGCAATTTGTTGACCACGAGCGCACCCGCGATCTCGATCTGAGCCAGCTAGAAGCGGCGCTCTCCCAGCAGCACCACCCCACCCGCCCCGCCTATCTCATCATCCAGGGGACACGCACCTTTGACCTTGCCCAAGACATCGTGCGGATAGGGCGGGCGTTGGATAACGATCTCGTACTGGAGGAGCCGCAAGTCTCACGCTACCACGCCCAGCTGCGCTGCCGCTATGGGCGGCACGTGTTGCACAACCTCAGCAGCAGCGGCACCCAAGTCAATGGCTTCCTGGTACAGGAGATTGCGCTGCGGGCCGGGGACATCATCACTCTGGGCGGACTCGATCTCATCTACGCCGAGGGACACGAGGGAACACCCGAAGCCGGCGAAACACAGCCCTACCCCACCCAGGAGCCTTGAGATGTCCGAACTGCTCCTGGCGTTGCGGTTGCTAATGGCGTTCCTGCTTTACGGCTTTTTGGGGGTCGCGTTCTACATCCTCTGGCGCAATCTCCAAGAGGAAGCGAGCCAGGTCGCCACACCGCCCCCCGTGGCGCACCTCATCATCGAGGGGGAGGGGGAAGAAAAGGACAGCCCGCTCCAGGTGCGGCCCGTTACCGGCATTGGACGCACGCCAGATAACGACCTGTGCCTGGAAGACCCCTTCGCCTCAGGCCATCACGCGCTGATCCTCTGGCGCGAGGAGCAATGGTGGGTGGAGGATTTGGAGAGTCACAACGGGACTTACTTGAACGGGGAGCCGATCAGCGGCGTGGCGCCGCTCGCGTCCGGGGATCG
>DAOTXC010000212.1:0-4323 GCA_034435555.1 Anaerolineae bacterium | reverse complement strand
AAACCATCCTCCAAATTGGGCCGAGAAATTCATCTCGCGGTGTAACTACTCACCCTGGCTCCGAGGGGATCGTCAGATCCCCGTCAAGTCAGAATTATCTAGGACTACATTATATAGCAGCCTGGAATTTGCTTGTGCCTCCACGCCGGATCTGGCGATCCGGCTAGAGCCTGAGTAGATACGTGTACACTATTATTTCTGCTCAAGATGCGGTATACTAGATTTATCTCTACCTGTTACCTTTTCCTCTCTACCACGACGAATAGAGTGAACCCTTAGCAGCGCGCTTGATTAAGGAGAAGAGAGCTCTTGAACACGGAACAGACAGATGAACAGCTGGCCCAGGCAGCGAAAGCGGATCACGCGGCCTTCGAAGACCTTTACCACCGTTATGTGACGCCCGTCTATCGCTATTGCTACGCGCGCACCAATAACGTCGTTGATGCTGAAGATCTGACTATGCAGACCTTCCTGGCGGCTCTGGAATCCATTGCCCGGTATCGGGGGCAGGGTGCCTTTGCTGCCTGGCTCTTCAGCATTGCGCGGCGCAAATGCGCCGACCACCACCGCGCCCGCTACGCCCATCCGAAGGTCAACCTCGACGCCGCCGACCAACAGCCCGACCTGGACGCCCCCGACCCAGAGGAGCGCGCCAGCTGCGCCGATGTGCTCGACTGTGTGCGCCAGATGCTTCCGCAGCTCAGCCCTGATCGCTGTGAGGCAATCCAGCTCCGCTACTGGGGCGGTTTGCCCATCCGGGCCATTGCCAAGGCCATGCGCCGCAGCGAGGGCGCGGTCAAGATGCTCATTTCCCGCGCGCTAAATGATTTGAGAGAGAGGTGCTTAGATGAATCACAACTCGCAAGACCCTAATGGCGATCCCCTCGAGGAGGCGCTCCAGCGCGCCGCCGCCGAGGTCAATCCCAACCCTAATTTTGTCTCACGGTTGGCCGCCAGGCTCCGCACGGAACGCGCGGGCCAGACCGCCCCGCGCCGCCGGCCCGCTTGGGCCTGGATCGGTGCAGCGGTTGCTGCCGTCTTCGCGCTGGCGCTGTTGGGTCGGGCGCTCTGGCCCAGCCCCGACGTACCGCCGGCCACCACCATCGCGCAGCCGCCCGTCGTCACTGACGATCCCGAGCAGCCGCCCGCTTTCCTGGCTGATCTGCCCCCTGCCGTGGCGACCATCTCGCCCCAACCGGGGCAGGAGATCGCTCCCGATGGCGCGATCACGCTGCGCTTCACCCAGCCGATGGATCGTGCCACTGTTGAGCAGGCCCTTCGCATCACCCCGGCGGTTGCCGGCGACTTCGAGTGGGAGGACGATCAGACGGTCTCCTTCCGCCCCAGAGGGCTGGCCTCGGCGACGCAGTATCAGCTCGCGCTGGCGCCGACCGCGCTGGCGGCCAATGGGCTGCCGCTCAACCGCGAATTGGCCTTCAGCTTCGCCACCTTTAGCCCGCTCACGGTGACGCATACCAGCCCTGCGCACAACAGCCGGGGCCTGCGCGGCGATGTCCCGGTGCTGATCTCTTTTAACTACCCGGTCGTGCCGCTCAACTGTACCGGACAGGTCGCCGATGACGCGGCAGGCTGCCCGAACCTCCCGCTGGTGTTCACCCCCGGCGTTGTCGGCCAGGGAACGTGGATCAACACCAGCATCTATCGCTTCGATCCTCTCCCCGGCTGGGAGGCGGGGGAATCTTACACCGCCACCCTTCCCTCAGGTGTGACCAGTGTGGATGGTGCGGCCCTGGAAGTTTCCTACACCTGGGCGTTCAACATTGCCCCGCCGCGCATCACGGATTACATCCCGCGCTCCGGCGCGAGCAACATCCCCCTGGAGGAGGCCATCCGCATCAATTTCAACACGCCGATGGATCCCGCCAGCACGGAGGCTGCCTTCACGCTCACTACCGCACAAGGCGCACCTGTGGCGGGCGACTTCACCTGGCGAAATGACCACACCCAACTGGTCTTCACGCCCACCGCTCTGTTGCAATTCTCCACCGGCTACAACGTGCAGCTGGCGGAGAGCGCCCAGGCCATCGGCGGCGTCCCCTTGAAAGAGGGCGTCGAATGGCGCTTCGTCACCACGCACTACCCGGCGGTCCGCTCCGTCACCGTCAGCGGCGGCGAACAGCGCTTGTCCCTCTACGGCTCGCTGCGCGTCACCTTCGAGGGGATGATTGATCCTACCACCATTGATGCGCGCCTTCAACTTCTCGAAAGCGCTACCAATACCGAGATGGACTTCAACACCTGGTGGAGCGACTCTGACAGTGCGCTCTACATCCATTGGGACAAATCTCCCAGCACTGAGTACTGTCTCACCATCCTGCCCGGCATTGCCGACCGTTACGGCAATGAAATTACCACGACCCGCACCGACTGCTTCGTGACCCAACCTCTGCCCGCCACCTTCATCCCTGCCACCAGCTTGTGGAGCATCACTCTGGATGCCAACGCCACGCCCCGGCTCTATTTTGTCGCCGCCAACACGGCCTCCGCCAATCTCACGCTCGCCAGAATCTCGGAACGGAGCATGGTGAGCTCCAGTGCGCCAGTGTTGGACGAGGTGTTGCGCCGTTGGACGGTGACGCCGGGGACGGCGACCAACGAGACGGCGATCATCCCCGTGGATCTCACCGAAAGCGGGTCGCTGCCTACCGGCTACTACTATCTCAGCTGGGCAATTCCTGGCGAGTCAAGTCATTACTACTGGAACCCGAACCTGCGCATCGCCGTCGTTGACCGCCATGTGACGCTCAAGATCGCATCCGAAGAGGCGCTCGTCTGGGTCACTGACCTGCAAAGCGGCGCGCCATTGGCTGGCGCACCTGTTCGGCTGCTCAACATGGGCGGAACCGAGCTGGCGAACAGCGTCACCGATGCGGACGGCATCGTCCGCTTCACCATCGGCAGACAACGCGATCTGTGGAACACCTTCGTCGCCATCAGCGGCGAGGCCGGGACGCCCGGCTTCGGCGTGGCCCGCAGCGACTGGAACCAGGGCGTCTCTCCGTGGGACTTCGATCTCCAGGTGGCCTACTACCGCGACAGCAACCCCTTTCACCTCTACCTGCAAACCGACCGTCCCATCTACCGTCCCGGCCATCTCATCCACGTGCGCGGTATCCTGCGACAGGATGAGGACGCCCGCTACAGCCTCCCCCCGGCGGGGCAGAGCGTCAATCTGCAACTGCGCTCCCCCGATTGGTCGCTCATCAGCGAGCAGACCATCGAGGTCTCGGAGGCCGGCACGCTGGCCGCCGATTTCGTCCTCGCTGACGATGCGCTGTTGGGCGGCTACACCATCGAAGCCCGCATCGCCGACGCGCCTTCCAACTGGGGCAGCTGGAGCCTCTATTTTGACGTGGCTGCCTATCGCAAGCCGGAGTTCCAGGTGACAGTCACCCTGGAACAGTCCGACCTGCTGCAAGGTGAGACTCTCCGCGCCCTTGTGGAGGCCAGCTACTACGCCGGCGGGCCGGTCAGCAACAGCAATGTCCACTGGGTCATCCGCGCGCGCACCCATTACTTCAACCCGGATGTCCCCGGCTGGTGGAACTGGGGCCAGAGCGGCTGGTGGAGCTGGTGGCGCACCCCCGAGGTCATCGCCGAGGGGCGCGCGACCACTGACAGCGAGGGGCGTTTCTTGCTCGAATTGCCCGCTGAACTGGCGGCGTTGGATGATGATGACGACCTCACTTCGCAGGATTGGAGCATCGAGGCGACGATCACCGACGAGAGCGGTTTCCCAGTGACCGGCGAGGGGAGCCTGACTGTCCACCTGGCCGAATTCTATCTGGGACTGCGCCCCGAACGCTGGGTGGCCCAGGCCGGCGAACCCGCCGCCATCAATCTGCTGGCGCTCGATTGGGAGGCGCTCCCCGTCGCCCGCCAGGAGGTCGCCATCTCGCTGGCCCGCCGCACCTGGCAGTACGTCCAGCCCACCGGCCCTTTCCGCTCCGGCGAGTGGACGCACACCGACACCGTGGTCGAAACGCTCGATGTGACCACCGATGCCGCTGGCCGCGCTACCTTCGAGGTGACGCCGCCTAGCAGCGGCTCCTACGTCGTCATCGCCGAGAGCAGCGACCGTCACGGCAACCCTGTCCGCAGCGAGACCTATCTCTGGGCCGGCGGCCCGCAGGCCGCCGCTTGGCGCATGGCTGAGGGCCAGGTGATGCCCATCGCCGACGCTGACAGCTACCAACCCGGCGACACGGCGACAATCCTGCTGCCCACCCCCTTCGGCGGCAGCTACGAGGTGCTGATGACCATCGAGCGCGGCAGCATTCTGGAGGTGCAACGCCTCACCTT
>DAOTXC010000211.1:0-12179 GCA_034435555.1 Anaerolineae bacterium | reverse complement strand
GCGAATCTGCGAATGGTGAATGGCGAATAGCCAAACAAAAATCTGCTAAATCCGCTCAATCTGCTGATAAGCATTTTCGTGCTGGATGGTGTGCGCCAGCACCGGTGTCTCCTCTAAAAAGCAGCAAATCGGCAAATCTCAAAATCTTTGTTAGCCGCATAAGCTTCGGGGTGCGCTTACGCGATATGGAAATCGCGGTTACCTCTTCATATCCATACCTTGCGTTCGCGGCGATGCCCCTTGCTGCTTGTGACTTGTGACTTGTAACTCCTGTCCGATTGTCGCTTGAAAAATCGCGCGCTTGGGCATATAGTTAAAGTTAGTCAATGTTGCGTGTTATTGCTCTTTGCTGATCACTGGATACGCATTTCTCATTACCGATAAGGAGTATGCAATGAAAGATTTTCTGTTCCAAGAACCCCTGGCCGAGCTCGATCCCGAAATCGCGGAGCTCATCGGCTACGAGACCGAGCGGCAGGCCCGCAAACTGGTGATGGTCCCCTCGGAATCCATCTCGCCGCACGCCATCCACGAAGCCGTGGCTTCTGCTTTCTCCCATATCTACGCCGAGGGCTACCCCGATGAGCGGACCCGTAAGATGTCGCAGGCGGAAATCCTCGATTATGAGGCGGAGTTGGGCCATTACCGGCGCTATGCCGACCCCCGCTATTACAAGGGTGTGGAGTACGCGGATGTGCTCGAGGCGCTGGCCCGCCGACGGGTGGCGGAAGTCTTCGCCACCGAGAAAATCTCCGCCGACCAGCTCTACGTCAACGTGCAAACGCTCTCCGGCGCGCCGGCGAACACCGCCGTGCAGTACGTCCTCCTCAGCCCCGGCGACACGATGATGGGCATGGCGCTCCACGTGGGCGGCCATCTTAGCCACGGCAGCCCGGTCGCCTATTCCGGCAAGACCTACAACGTCGCGTACTACTCGGTGGACGACAAGACCGAGCGGCTGGACTACGATGCCATCCGCGCCCTGGCGCTGGAGCACAAGCCCAAGCTGCTTATCGGCGGGTACACCTCCTACCCCTACGCGCCCGACTGGCAGCAGCTCCGCGCCATCGCCGACGAGGTGGGCGCTTACCTGCTCGCCGACATCGCGCATGTGGCGGGCCTGGTCGCCGCCGGGGAGTATCCCAGCCCGGTGGGCATCGCCGACGTGGTCACATTCACCACACACAAGACCTTCAACGGGCCGCGCGGGGCGGTCATCATGACGCACAAAGCGCTGTTGGGCCGCAAATTCGACCGCGCCGTCTTCCCCGGCTTCCAGGGCGGCCCGCACATGGAGACGATCGCTGGCGTGGCGGTGACGGCGAAGCTGGCGACCACCGAGAAGTTCCGCGCCCTGCAACAGCAGACCGTGCGTAACGCTGCCGCGCTGGCCGCCGCGCTGGAAGATGAGGGCATCCGCGTGGCCTATGGCGGCACCAACACCCACATGCTCCTCATCGACTGCAAGCCCATCAAGGGGCCGGATGGCGCGCCGCTGATGGGCGACCCCGCCGCCCGCATCCTCGATGTGGCGGGCGTCGTCGCCAACCGCAACACCATCCCCGGCGATACGACCGCGGCATACCCCTCCGGGGTGCGCCTGGGCACGCCGTGGATCACGCAGCGCGGGCTGGATGAGGCCGATATGCGCACGCTGGCCAAGTCCATGGCGAAGCTGCTTTTGGCCTGCCAGCCCTTCGAGATCGGCTGGCGGCGGCGCAAGGACTACGGCGCGCGCGTGGATTTCGATGTGCTGGAAACCGCCAAGCGTGAGATTGGGGAGTTGGCGCTCAAGGCGAGCGATCCTTATGCAGTGGAACAGCGCACCGGCTATCCGCACTTCTACTACCTCGCAATGGCCGTGAAGGGCCACGGCGAGTACGAGCGCGTGGAACTGGTCGGCGCGCAGGTCAAGGATTTTGTGGATTACCTGACCCCCTCCTACACCGCCGATATGGCCGATGGCGACATCCGCCCAGTCACGCTGTTGGGGGCTAACGGCGAGGTGCTGACGGCAGGCCAACTCACCCGCGTCTCGCCGACGATCTACCACCTCGATGTGCCGCTCGACAAGGCCGGGCGGGTGCTCACCTGGCTCCGCCAGCTGGTGGATGGCTACGTGGCGACCGATGATGTCTACGGCAAGTTGCCCTTCCTCGACGCGGTGCGCGACCTGGGCGAGGCCCCCGCACCCACTGTGGCGCTGGAGCCGGAGCGCGGCCCGTACACCAAGCCCTACTTCGTAGGGGCGTGGTCGCAGCGTGAGCCGGCGGGCGAGCCGCTCCCCAAGTTCGTCTGGGAGGAGCCGACGGATGCGCCGCTGCGCAAGACGCGCCTCAACGCCGTCCACCGCGAGCTGGGCGCGCGCATGGTGCCCTTCGGCGGGTGGGACATGCCTGTCTGGTACACGGGCAACTCCGAGGAGCACCGCGCCGTGCGCGAGGCGGCGGGCCTCTTCGATGTGAGTCACATGGGTTGCTGGGATGTGCAAGGGCCGGAGGCCGCCGCCTTTCTCAACCTGATCCTGGTGAACGATGTGGCGACCCTGGCCGTGGGAGAATCGCAATACAGCGCGCTCTTCGATGTGGATGGCCTGCCGCTCGATGACCTGCTGGTCTACCGCATGGCCGAGGCGCACTACCTCGTCGTCGTGAACGCCTCCAACAACGATAAGGACTGGGCCTGGGTCAATGGCGTGCTCAAGGGCGAGGTGCTGATTGATCCCAACCGCCCGTGGGTCAAGTGGCAGGGCGAGCAGGTGACGTTGCGCGATCTGCGCGACCCATCGGCGGGCGCGGAGATGCGCACCGAGCTTGCGCTGCAAGGGCCGCGCTCGACCGACATCCTCCTGGCATTGGGCGGCGACGCGGCTGAACTGGCGCGCGTCAAGGCGTTGCCGTGGGCGGGCATCACTCGCGCCACGCTTGGCGGCTTCGACATCATCATCAGCCGCACCGGCTACACCGGCGAGCGCGTCGCTTACGAGCTCTTCGTCCACCCCGACCGGCTGATGGCGTTCTGGGAGGCGTTGCTGGCGGCGGGCGAGCCGCTGGGCCTCAAGCCCTGCGGGTTGGCCGCGCGCGATAGCCTCCGCACCGAGGCGGGCCTCCCGCTCTACGGCCACGAGATGGCCGGGCCGCTGGGCCTGACCATGGCCGATGCCGGCTTCGGGGCCTACGTCAAATACTACAAGCCCTTCTTCGCCGGGCGCGAGGCTTACATCGCCCGTGAAGCCAAACGCAAAGCGGAGGTGGTGCGCTTCCAGGTGCCGGAGAAGGGGCAGCCGATGCCGCAGCAGCTGGATCGCATCGTGGATGAGCGCGGCAAGGTGGTGGGCTACGTCACGAGCTGCGCCATTGATACCGAGGGGCTGCTGTTGGGGCAGGCTTATGTTGACCAGCGGTACACCGCGACGAACACGGAGCTGGCGGTGCTGGTGACGCCTCGGCGCAAGCCCAAACCGCAGGATGCGCTTCAGATGGGCGACCGGACGCAGTTGCCGGTGCGCATCGTCGTACTCACCCGGTTCCCGCGACGCAAAAAGTAATCCGCGTCAAGCGTACAACCACAGCCCCCGGAGATTCTGGGGGCTGTTTCTTGGGCAGGGTGACAGTTTACGGGCAACTCGTGTGGATTTCGCCGGTGTAGACTGCCTCGAAGGCGCTGCCGGGGACCGTGCGGAGCTGGCGCAGGTCGTCGTTATCCCAGCGTTCATCGGGCGCGCCGCTGATGAACCAGTTCGAGCCGTTATCGGCGATGATCATCCCGTAACGCTTGAGCGCCTCCAGGATGACCCGCGCCTGCCCGGTGTAGTCGGAGAGGTCGAAGTCGGCGCGGAGGCGCAGCCGCAATCCCATCGGCGGGAGGGCGGGATCGGTGGCGCTGCTGGCCCAGTGCGTGGCCGGGTGGATGTAGCCGCGCTGTGTCCGCGCGATGGTAAAGCGCAGCGCGTGGGCAATCTCGCCGGCGGCGACTTCATCGTAGCGGGCCAGCCCCGGCAGGATGGGCAGCCCGGCGGCATCGGCGGAGGTCCAGCAGACCGGGCGCAGCGCGTTGGAGCCGAGATCGAAGGTCGCGCCCGAACCGGCTTCCCACCCAGCGCCTACTTGCACTGCGTGATAGAGCTCGTAAAGCCGACATTCCCCCTGCTGCAACACCAACACATGCCGGTCGCCATCGCCCTGCGGATTGCCTTCCACGGGCGCATCCAGCGGCACGGGATAGGGACCGGGGTCGCTCTCGTCGCCGTATTCCACGAAGGTGATCGGAACCAAGGGCTGGTCGGCTGGTACGATGACGTAGGGGATACCGATGGGGAAGCCTTCCCAGAGGCCGGCGCCGAAATCGGCGTGCAGATGCCCATCCGTGCCGATGGAGGCGATGTACGCCACCGAGTTGGGATGGACGGGGTAAGCAGAAATGTCGAGGTTCCAGGCGTTATCGGCAGGGAAGAGGGCGCAGCCGCCCAGTTGTGGGCCGCCTGGCGCGCGCGTGACCAGGGGCAGATAAGCCGTCGGCGTGAGTGTCGCCGCTGTTGCTTGCGGCGCTGTGGGGGTGCTGCTGGCGACTGGCAGCGTGCAGCTCGTCAACAAGAGCAACAGCAAGAGTTGGCGCAGGGTGTTAGTCTTCATGCCTTTCCTTTCGAGGTATGGATGCGCGTGCACATCACTTCACATTATAGGACTTACGCAATCACGCGGCCCAAACATCTTTAACCGCAGAGCACGCAAAGGACGCAGAGTTTTTTTCTTAAAAAACCAGCCGATGCGCTCAAAAAGGTGACTTTTATTACAACAAGATGCTGTAAAAATGCTAATGGATAATTTTCTTTGCGCTCTCTGTGTACTATATGGTTAGATTCTCGATACTTGCGCATGATTACTTTCGCGGATGTCCTTGTGCGATGGGCAATGTGAAGTAGAAGGTCACGCCGCCCTTGGGGTGATTCTCGGCCCAGATTTTGCCGCCATGCGCTTCCACCGCCAGCCGACAGAAGGCCAATCCCAGGCCATACCCCTGCCCGTGCGGTTCACCGCTGGCAAATTTCTCAAAAAGACGGGCCTCGACTGCCGGCGGGATGGGCGGCCCGTTATTGTAGAATGCGATGCGCAGCCATTTCCCTTCCCTTTGGGCGCTGATGCGGATGCGCCCGCCCGTGAGAGGGATGAATTTGCGGGCATTATCTAGCAGGTTCTGGAAGACGCGCTCGATGAGGAGCGGATCCACCCAGAGCGGGGGCAGGGTTTTGCGCAGGTCAATCTCCAAGATGCGGGCCTGAGCGCCGAGAATGGTGGAGCTTTTGACGCTGCGGATGATCTCCTCCAGGCGGACGAGGCCCGGTGTGGGATGCAGCTGCCCGGCTTCCAGGCGGCCTGTATCCAGGATGGCATTGATGAGGGTGAGCAGCCGCTCGGCGTTGCTCAGCCCCAGCTCGGTAGCGGTGTCAAGGTGCTGTTGCATGGCCGGGTACTCGAGCATCTGGAAGGTGTTGTGGATGACCGCGAGCGGGTTGCGCATATCGTGGACGATCATGTGCAGCAGATCGTCGCGCATCTTCTCCAATGCCACGCGCTCGGTCACGTCGCGCAGGATGAAGAGGCTGCCCAGTTGCAGCTGCTGCGCGCCATAGACGGGCCAGTGATGCAAGGTGAGGGTGCGCCCGGCACTGGTCTGGAAGGTGTTGCGTTCGTCTGGCAAGCTGGCGTAGGGCAGATGTGAGAGCTGGCGCGCCGCGCGAAGCAGCCAGTGGATCAGCGCCGGGGCTGTGTGACGGATGGCGAGCAGGAGTTGGGGGAGCGCCTGCGCTTCCCAGTGTTGGGGTGGGCTATCGCTCAGGTCCAATAGTTTGAGCAGCTGGCCGTTGATGTAGCGGATGTGCAGGCTGGGCGTGACCAACAGCATCCCATCCTGCGAGGACTCCAGGATGGCCGCGAGGCGGCTCTCCGTCTCGCGGCTGCGCTCGTACAGTCTCACACGAGACATCGCCGCCGTCCCTTGCTGGATGAGCGCCCAGATGAGGGTGCGTTGTGGCTGGGTGAGGGGCGTTGCTTCTGTGTGCAGCACCGCAACCACCCCAAAGAAGTCATGGGGGGGCACGGCGAGGGGGATGTAGTGCAACTGGCGGACGCCTGCCGAGGCGAGCGCTGGCCAGAAGGACGGTTGTGGGGCGGGCGGATCACTCAGCGTGAGCAGCTCGCGCTGAGTTTCGCAGGCATCCAGATAGTCGGCCTCGTCGGCCCAGGGCGCGCCCTCGGCCCAGGGGAGGGGCGTGGGCGCGCCCTGGCTGGCGTAGAGTTGCACCCGTTGCCAGCCAATTTCATCGTGGCGATAGTAGGCGGTGCTGAGAATGTCCGGGCTTAAGTCGTGCAGGGTGCGCAGTAAGATGAAGAGCGCGCTGCGGCTATCGGTCTGGCCCAGGAGCGCGGCGCTCACTACGTAGAGGCTATGCAGCATTTCCACCTGCATTTGCAGCTGCGAGGCCAGCCGTCCCCGCTGCACGGCTAACGCCAGCTGGTCGGCGATGGCCTGGAGCAGCTGCCGGGCGCCGGGTTGCAAGGGGCGGTCCTGGGGGCGATTGAGGCTCATCACGCCGACAGCTTGATCCTCCACAATCAGCGGTAGGCTGATTTGCGCCTTGATCAGCGTTTGCAGTTCCACGGGCATCTCCGGGTAGTGCGCACCGATGTCTTCGACCAGGAGGGTGCGACGCTCTTGGAAGGCGCGCCCGGTGATGCCTTCTCCTGCGCGGTGGTATCGCACGCGCTCGATGACTTCGGGTGTAAGGCCTTGATGTACCTGGAGTTGGAGCCTTTCGGTTTGGGCGTCCCACAGGTAAATGCCACCGCGCGTCATGTTGGCGATTTGCAGGGCCTGCGCGAGTCCGACTTCCAGGATAGCATCCAGATCGAGCAGGCGGTTGACGGCGGTGGTGATGCGGTTGAGGCCCTCGAGATGTTCCTGGCGGCGGCGGGTCTCCTCGAAGAAGTAGGCATTTTGCAGCGCGGCGCTGGCGTAATCGGCGAAGGTCTGCAGGTGTTGGCCGTGTTCGGCGGTGAAGAAGCCGGGGATCTCGCTATCCACGTTGATGAAGCCGATAATCTGCTCCTCGATCACGATGGGGGCGGCGGCGTAGGAGCGCAACCATTCAAGCGCCGGTAGTACCACCCAGATCGGATCGGCGTGGGTATCGCTGATGACGATGGGCTGTTGGGTCGCGATCATCTGCTGGATGGAGGGCGTGCTCAGCGGCAGGCGGAGCTCGGTGATGTGCGTCTCCAGGCCGAAGGGGGCGTAGCCGCGCCAGCGGACGGTGCGGGTATGTTCGTCTTCAATGATGGCGATGTTGCTGGCGGTGTGTGGGACGACGCGCTGGAGCTGTTCCAGAATCTCATCCAGCACCTCATCGTGGTTGCGGGCGTCGGTGAGGGCCGCGGCGGCCTCGGCAAGGGCCTGGGCCAGCTCGCGTTGGTGCTGTTGTTGCGCCTGCGCGTGGGCGAGCTGTCGGCGCAAGCGGTAGTTTTCAATCCAGGGGACGAGTAGGGCCGCGCTTGCTTCGAGCCGGGCGCGCGGCGGCGTGGACGTTGTTGCGAGGAAAAGCGCCGCCAGCAGCTCGCCCTCGGTTGAGATGAGGGGCAGCGCCCAGCCGGAGAGGTCGCCGGGGAGAGTGAGGGCGTGCAGAGTACGCCCCGATGTGCTCGCTGACGGCGGCAGCGCCGCCAGACACGCATTCGCATCCAGAGGCCGTCCCAGGTGGGCGCTTTGATGGATCGCGCCCTCTTCATCCAACAAGATCAGCAGCGCGTCGCGGGTGTTGCTCAGCGCGGCGAAATATCCAAGCAGGTCGGTGAGTGCCTGCTCGGAGGGGGGGCGATGTTGTTCAAGGAGGGTCGCCAGTGTTGTTATCTCTTGTTCAGTCATGATTATAGGCCCCGTGATCTTGACCTAATGATAGCACAAAATCGCGGGGGCGGCTAGAAAGCGGTGGCTTGCTCCTTTGGCGCGTTATGATAAAATGGTGGTGTGGAACCGCGAATTGTGTTTATGGGAACGCCGGAATTTGCTCTCCCCACCCTGGAACAGCTGTGCGCTCGTTATCCAGTGGTGGGTGTTGTGACGCAGCCCGACCGGCCCGCAGGGCGAGGACGGCAGCTCGTTGCCTCCCCGGTGAAGCTCTTTGCGCAGGCGGAGGGCCTACCGGTCTTCCAGCCGGAGAAGTTGCGCCGCCTGGAGGCGGTCGAGCAGGTGCGCGCCTGGCTGCCGGACTTGATCGTCGTGGCGGCGTTTGGGCAGATTTTGCCGCCGGCGGTGTTGGAGTTGCCCCAATATGGCTGTTTGAACATCCACGCTTCGGTGTTGCCACGCTGGCGTGGCGCTGCGCCGGTGCAGGCGGCCATCCTGGCGGGGGATGAGGCCACGGGCGTCACCATCATGCAGATGGATCCGGGGCTGGATACCGGCCCGATTCTGGCAGTGCGCACCACACCCATCGGCCCCACAGAGGCGGTGGCCGAGCTGGAGATGCGGTTGGCGCACCTGGGGGCAGAGCTGTTGCTGGAAATGCTGCCGGGCTATCTGGCGGGGAGCGTGCAACCGCGTCCGCAGCCGGAAGAGGGCGTCACGATAGCGCGCAGCTTCAAAAAGCAGGCTGCCGCGCTCGATTGGACGCGCCCGGCGATTGAGTTGGGCCGTCAGGTGCGGGCCTTCTATCCGCGCCCCGGCGCTTATACCAGCTGGGACGGGCGGCGGCTGAAAATTATCAGCGCGCAGGTGGTTGCTCCTGATGAACTGCCGCCAGACGCGGAGCCGGGTCAGGTTTTCGTGTGGGAGACTTATCCCGCCGTCGTGACGGGTGAGGGGGCGTTAGCCCTGTTGCAATTACAGATGGCCGGCAAGCGTCCCATGTCCGGTGACGCCTTCTTGCGAGGGCATCGTGCATTTGCCGGGGCGCAATTGGCGTCCCCAAGGCCGGGCGAGAGATAAACGCGCCCGGCTCTGTTGTGCTTAAAGGCCATAAAGTTCTATAAAATTTAAATAAATCGCTTGTGAGTTAAAGGAGGTCAAATGTCCGGTCATAGCCATTGGTCAACCATTCGCCGAAAGAAAGAGGCGAATGACGCGAAACGCGGCGCTGTTTTTACGAAGGTCGCCCGCGAGATTGTGATCGCTGTCCGTGAGGGTGGCGGTGGAGACCCCGATACGAACATTCGCCTGCGCATGGTTCTGGAAAAGGCCCGCTCAATGGGCATGCCCAAGGAAAATGTTGACCGCGCAATCAAACGTGGTACGGGCGAGGATAAGGACGCGGCGGAAATCATCGAGGTCGTTTACGAGGGGTATGGCCCCAATGGGGTGGCGATGCTCATTGATGTCGTGACCGACAACCGCAACCGCAGCGTGGCCGCAGTACGGCACGCGCTCACGCGGGTGGGCGGCAACATGGGCGATCCCGGCTCGGTTGCCTGGCAGTTCGAGCGCAAGGGCGTGATCAACGTCCCCGCCGCGATTGATTTCGATGCACTCTTCGAGGCTGCGCTGGAGGCCGGCGCCGATGATCTGGTCGAGGGCGACGGCGAGGACGCACACGAGGTCTACACCGAAGCGACCGATTTGCACACGGTGAGCAAGGCCCTCAAGGATGCGGGGATTGACATCAGCGAAGCCGAGCTGGTGATGGTTCCCAAGAACGAGATGGCCTTGGGGGTCAAAGAGGCGGTGCAAATCCTCAAGTTGGTGGACAACTTGGAGGAGCTCGATGATGTGCGCCGCGTCTTCACCAACCTCGATGTCACCGAGGAGGCTGTCGCTGCCTTTGAAGCGGCTATGGCGTAATGCGGGTGCTGGGGATTGACCCCGGTACTGCAATTACGGGCTACGCTGTCGTAGAGGAAACGGGGTCTGCGCTGCAGCTGATAACCATTGGGGTTGTCCGCACTCCAGCGAAGACCCCGCTTCCACAACGCCTCCAGCAAATCTACGCTGGCGTGCGCGAGGTGGTGGTCTCCTATCAACCGGAGCGCGCCGCTGTTGAGGAGCTTTTCTTCAGCCGCAACGCGCGGACGGCGATGGCTGTGGGCCACGCGCGCGGGGTGACATTGTTGGCCCTGGTGGATGCGGGGCTGCCCATCGCCGAGTACACACCGATGCAGATCAAGCAGGCGGTCACGGGCTATGGCAACGCGGACAAGCATCAGGTGCAGGAGATGGTGCGGATGCTATTGCAGCTGGACGCCGCCCCCCGTCCTGATGATGCGGCGGATGCCGCAGCGGTGGCGATCTGTCACCTGCACCGCATGAAGATGGAGGGGCTGCTCAACGCCCAGGAGAGCCGATGATTGCGCGATTAGAGGGTATCGTTCTCAGCGCCGATGAGGGCGCTGTGGTCGTCAATGTGGGGGGCGTGGGCTTTTTGGTCCACGTACCGCTGCGAACCGAGGTCACAGTGGGGCAACCCGTGGTCTTGCACACCTATCTCCAGGTCCGCGAAAACGAACTCTCGCTCTATGGCTTCAGCGATGCGCAGGAGCGCACCTTCTTTGAATGGTTGCTCGGTGTCTCTGGAGTGGGGCCGAAGGCCGCGTTGAGCGTTCTCAGCACCCTCTCGCTCGATGCGCTGCGCCGCGCGATTCTCAATCGCCAGCCGGAGGTGCTCTCGCGCGCGCCCGGCGTGGGCAAGAAGACCGCTGAGGCGATTGTGCTGCACCTCAAGGATCGCTTTGCCACCTTCGCCGGGCCGGTTGCAACCGTCACCGAGGATGACGCCGATGTGATCGCCGCACTGACAACGTTGGGGTTCAGCCTGATCGAGTCACAGCGCGCGTTGCAACAGCTCCCACGCGATTCCTCTCTCTCCGTTGAGGAGAAGATCAGGCGCGCATTGGCCTTGCTCAGCTGAGAGCGGGTGCGGATGTGAAGCGCGGCGGGCGTAGGATACTTCTGGTTCTGCTGGTCGCGGTGTTGGCACTGACCAGCTGTTTGCCACCGCCGTTGCCGCGTGTCATCAAATTGGGTCTGGTAGCGCCCTTCGAGGGGCGCTATCGTTATATCGGCTACGATGCCATCTACGCTGCCCGCCTGGCCGTGCGCGAGATCAACGCCGCCGGAGGAGTGGGGGGCTATCGGCTCGAACTGGTGGCCTATGATGATCGCGGCGAGCCGGAGGCCGCGGTGCGCGCCGCCCACAACCTGGCGCTCGATCCCACCGTGATGGCCGTGATCGGCCACTACCGCCCGGCGACCACCGCTGCTGCGCTGGATGTCTATGCCGCTGCCGAGTTGCCGCTCATCACGATCAACGGGTGGCTGACGGAGACGCGCGGCGTGGCCTGGCAGCTCTCCCCTCACGCGGCGCGTTGGGCTGCGGCGGCGATTGGCGTCACACGGGGCGCGCCTTCCGAGGCGGCGCTCTGGGGCGAGGACTCCCTGGCGGCGGCGCTTGCCGTGTATGGGGCGACTGATACTGCCGACACGCTGCCTGAGGTCATCTTCAGCACGCTGCCGCCGGTCTCGACGGCGGCGCGGTTGCGGGGAACGGCGTGGTCGGGCGTGCTGGTCGGCGGGCCGGCGCTGCTATCTGCCGAGTGGGCCGCCCTGGCCGGGGACGCGCTCGCGGCCACGCATGTCATCACCCCCTATCCCTTGCCAACGGACATCCCCGGAACGGAAGCGTGGCGGGCGGCGTATCAGGCCGTGGGGCCGCATGTGCCGGAACCGGGGCTTTACGCGCTCCCCACCTACGAGGCCATCTATCTGTTGGCGGAGGCGCTGACCGCCGATGTGGCGGCGCGGCGGACGCCCACTCGCGCGGGGCTGCTGGCGGTCTTGCCTGAGACGCGCCGGGCGGGCTGGTTGGGCGAGATTGTTTGGACGCAGGATTGTTGGGCCACTGCGCCTCTCTATCATTACGCTTGGGATGCTGCTGCCCCCCGCCTGGCCCCGTTGTTGGAGTGATCAACATCGCCTACACCCCTCACGGGATTGGGGTATAATACCATCAAGGTTCAGATTTGTTGACTCGCTATTGGAGGCGTGATGATCCAAGTCCAAGTTGATGCCATTCAGGTAAGCCTCGTTTCCCAGAGCCGCGTGGTGGTGCTGAAAGAGCTGAACGGGGAACGCTATCTGCCGATCTGGATTGGCGCCTATGAAGCCGAGGCCATCGCCATTCACTTGCAGGGCTTGCA
>DAOTXC010000210.1:0-15139 GCA_034435555.1 Anaerolineae bacterium | reverse complement strand
CTGGTGCACGCCATCCAGCACGAAAATGCTTATCAGCAGATTGGGCGGATTTAGCAGATTTTTGTTTGGCTATTCGCCATTCACCATTCGCAGATTCACTATTTTCGAAGGAGCGCGCCATCCACGAATCTTTTACACGAATGCACGAACGAGATACCGCTCGTGGAAGGCCACCCTCTAAACGGGTAGATCTCGTGAATTATATCCGATCACCGGTTACTTACCAGCGTCAAATGAAAAAAAGTGGCGCGCGGGTGAAACACCCGCGCGCCAGGACTTTGAGATAACGCTAGAGCGCCAGCTCAGGGCTGCACGTTAGGACAATCGCCAGCCCCTGCGCCGCGATGTAGGCCACGGCCTGGCTCCATCCCGCCGCCATTCTGAGGCCGCACCCCATTGAGAGCATAGCCGCTGTCTGGGCCGCGTGGTTCCCAGGCAGTGTCCAGCCGCTCCAGCAGATGGGTGCTCATGGTTTCCAGCATGGTATCGGCCTGCTCCTGGGTGAAGCGCCCATCGCTCACAGCTTGCGTCAGCGCCTCGGCACGCGCCTCCAGCAGCACATCCGCAATCACCTGCGAGGTCACACCCGCGCTGGCAGCGATATCGGCAAAGGTCTGCCCATCCTGCAGGGCTGCGATGACTTCCTCAACCGTCAGGCCAGTGACCTGAGCGGTGGCGTCCGTCAGCGAGAAACTGCCAGCGTGCCAACCGCCGCGCTGCGCGCCCTGCCAGGCCATGTCCCCCGCCGCTTCCAGCCCAAAACGCGGCCCAGTCACCGGTGGCCGCCCACCCTGGGCCGCCACCACCAACGGGAAGACCAGTACCAGCAATCCAACCAACAACATGATAGGTAAACTTTTCTTCAACATATCGAACCTCCTGTTCTGAAATCTGTCTGAAGTATAGCGCAGGTATGTGAAGATATGATGAAGAAAGCGTGGGGGTTTGACGAAGATTGGTAATTCAAGACTACACCTTTTTGCGCCATTCGAGCGCGCCCTTCTGCGGACAGGCTTCAATACAGGCGCCACACGCAAAGCAATCGGCGCGGATTCTGGCATCGGCATAGAAGTCTGCCATCGCACCGGAGGGGCAGGCTTTAACGCACAGCTGACATTTCTTGCACAAATCCCGGTCTATGCGCGGACGCAACAGGCTTACCTGCTCTACTCCCCAACCGACCAAACCAAAGGGACAGAGGAAGCGACACCAGGGCCGGTAGATGAAAATACTGGCGACGATTACGACAAGCGAGAAGATCGCTATCGCCCAGGTAAAGTTGAAGGAGAAGATCTGGAAAGGATCAATGATGCCGATCCAATCCAGTCCGGCCACGATCAGTCCGCCCACCAGCCCCACAAACGCGAGGATACGTATCCCATTGGAGAGCCAGAAAGGCGGCTTCCACTTGGGCGTCCTCACACGGTAGAGCAAATCCTGAAGCAAACCCAACTGACAAGCCCAACCGCAGATGGATTTATTGGAGACCCAGACCGCGATTAACAGGAGGGCCAACATCACCGTCACCGGCACCACGAGCTGGCCCCGCACCAGCGTACTGGTCAACAAGGTACGCAACGAGGCCACCGGATTCGGGTTTAGCCCTGAGGGGATGAGCAATCCAAAGAGGAATCCGAAAATCAACACCCCACCGACAAGAAAGACCAGGCGCACCTTTGATGTCACCTTGCGGCGGCGCAACAGCAAAGTCGCTGCTACGACCGTCGCTATCCAAAGCACGAACTTGACCAGAATCAAGGGATTGAGAGAAATTTGATTGGGCATATTTCCTCCTAAAAAATGATGGATAAGCAGTGCGGAGAGTCAAGCGCTCTCTATGACTGCTCGTTACTCTCCGCCGCGCTCAGAGCGCGTTCCAACAACAGCAGTAAAGATTGCTGCTCCTCCGGCATCAATCCGGCGAGAAGGTGCTGTACTTTTTGGTTGCGATAATATTGCACCCGCTCCCACAAGGCAACGCCGGCTTCAGTCAGATTGAACTGCCAGGCGCGTCCATCCTTCGGATCAGGACGTCGCTCCAGCAGCCCAGCATCTTCCAGTTTGCGCACCCCCACGCTGACGGTAGGCGGCGTCAATGCTAGACCGTCCGCCAGGTCTTGCAGATTGCATCCCGGTGATGTCATAACCCACTCCAACAGCGCAAGTTGCGCCGAAGAAATACCCACTTCTTCAAAGGGAGGCTGCCCCGGCCCGATTGCGCGCAAACGACGCAGCAATTGCATCAGTTTTGTGGCAGCGTCAATTTCGCTCATAGCTACAGTCCTTATATATTTAGTTAGTCTAACTAAATATATTACATGTGAGGCAAAGTGTCAAATCGCATCAGTCAAGATCACCAAACAAACAACACAAGAGCCACCTGCCTAACCCCAGCAAGTGGCTCTAAAAGTTAGCTAAACTACAGCGCGTTATTGGCTTGCGGCGGCCTGCCCCAGGCGGAAGGCCACGCGGTTGACCTCGTTGTACTTATCCGGCACGCGGCGGAGGATCGCTGTCTCCCAAATCGCCGGATCGGTGTCCAGCAGCGTGGAGAGCGCCGCCAACATGATCGTGTTGACGGTGCGCGGATTGCCCGCCTCCTCCGCCAGCGGCAGCGCATCCACAACAATGACGCGGCTGGCCCGTTTCGCCAGCGCCGCGATGAGCGCCTCCGCATCGGGATAGCGCGCATCGCCGATGCTCACCGACATGGGGATGATCTGCTGTCGGTTCACGATAACGATGCCCCCCGGCTTGAGCCAGTCGAGCCAGCGCGCCGCCTCCAACAGCTCGAAGGCCATCAGCACGTCTACCGTGCCCTTCTCACAGGTGGGCGACCCTACCGAGGGCGCCCAGCGGATGTGGCTCTCGACCACGCCGCCACGCTGCGCGAAGCCATGCACCTCGGATTTCTTGGCGTCCAATCCCAAATCCAGCCCCACCTGGGCCGCAATATCGGAAGCGGTGAGGACGCCCTGCCCTCCGACTCCGACGAAAAGAAAGTTCATCTGATTAATCATAACGCCTCCTGAGCGTTTATTACGCTGTCACAGTATGTGAGTTTCGAGAAATTCATCAGGGGTAAGAACAGGTAACGCTGCAGCTTGAAAGCCTGTTGCGTCGCGGGTGATGATGGCATCTAGCCCGTAAAGCATAGCACAGGCGATCTGCACATCGTCTTCAAAATCATGCCCGGAAAGTGTTATCGCATCAATCAAAGTGCGCTGATCCACAGCACAGATTTCAAAGGTATCGAGGCACAATCTCACAGCCGCGCTGGCGCGCTCGTTGTCGGTAAGACGACGGGCAATGTAGTTGATGTTGGCAAGGGAACAAGACATAACATAGCCGGTGATTTTGTTGTCATCAACGGCTTGCCAAATCACACTGGCAGCCTCAACCCAAGGAACGCGATTGAGCAGAACATCCAGGATCACATTGGTATCCAACAAAACACGCATTATCCGTATTTCTCCAATCGGCGTTCGCGCAGCCATTGTCGGATGGTTTCATCCGAAGGCGCTGGGTGTTCTGTGGATAACAAACCCAAAGCCAGATGCAGCGTAGGTTCCCGTTGCGGCTGCTCCGGTGCAGCAGGAAGGGTGTTCAGCACATCGCGCACCAACGTCAGCTGACGATCAGGCGTCCAGCGTCTGATCTGAGCTATAACACGATCATATTCTGCCTGTCTCAAAATCATCACCTGCCTCCAGCAATGTTCTCTACCCTAATTATACCCCTTCTCTATAACTTTCTTCAAATGGATGGATAACCTGCGTGGGACACACTTGCATACAAACAGTGCAGCCGGTGCAGAGCAGCGGATCAATACTGGCCTTGTGTTTGCCTGTCTTTTCGTAGAGCGCCTCGCTCTTGACGATCGCCGGGCAGCCAACGCGGAAGCACGCGCCGCAGGCGACGCACTTCTCCACATCCACCCGCATCCGTGGCTGAAGCCGGAAGTGCGGCGTGAAGACACACGCGCCGCGCACGACGATCACCGCCGGGCCGTCCTCGAAGGCCATCGCCTCGCGCAACAGATCATTGACGGCCTTCACGTCCCAGGCATCCACCTCCTTCACGAACTTCACGCCCAAACCACGGCATACCTCGGCGATGTCAATCTCGTGGGCCGCTTCGCCCTGGAGGGTCTGCCCAGTGCTGGGGTTGTGCTGCTGACCCGTCATCGCAGTGATGCGATTATCCAGCACCGCCACGGTGATGTTGGCGTGGTTATAGACGGCGCTCGCCAGCGGGGACAGCCCGGAGTGGAAGAAGGTGCTGTCGCCGATGGTGGCAACGGCGGCCTCCTGCCCCCCGGCCTGCTTGAAGCCATGCGCCATCCCGACGCTCGCGCCCATCGAGATGAGCATGTCCATGGCGCGGAACGGCTCCAGCACGCCCATCGAGTAGCAGCCGATGTCGCCGGCGATCATCGCCTTGGCGCGATTGCGGCGCATATCGTAGAAGAAGGCGCGGTGCGGGCAGCCCGGACAGAGCGCGGGCGGGCGGGCCGGGATGACGAGAGCATCGCCCTCCGGGGCCTCCTCCGGCGGCGCTTCGTCGAGCAGGCCGGCGGCCAACGCCCCGGCGCGCACCTTCGCCAGCGTCAGCTCCCCGCAGAGCGGGAAAATATCCTTGCCGTGAGCCACCTCGATGCCGGCGGCCCGCAGCTGCTCCTCGATGAACGGGTCGAGCTCCTCCACGACGATGAGCGTCTCGACCTCGGCGGCGAAGGCACGCAGGCGTTCCATCGGCAGCGGATAGGTCATCCCCAGTTTGAGGATCGAATACCCGGCGAAGATTTCGCGTGTGTACTGGTAGGCCACGCCGGTGGTGATAATACCCAGCGACTTATCGCCCCACTCGATGCGATTGAGGCCGTTCTCGAAGCCGACGCTCTCGGACCAGGCCGCCACATCCAGCAGCCGTTGCTCAATCTTCGGGTGACGCTTGCGGGCGATAGCGGGGATGATCACGCGCGTGACCTCACCCTCGCGCTCGAATTTGGAGAGCGGCTCGAACTCGCGCGCGGTGGGCGGCTCCATCTCCACGGCGGACTTCGAGTGCGAGAGCCGAGTGGTAGAGCGCAGGATGACAGGCGTGCGGAACTCCTCGCTCACCTCCAACGCGATGCCCACGAAGCGGCGGGCGTCCTCGCTGTCGGAAGGATCGAAGCATGGGAACTTGCCGAAGCGCGCGTACTGGCGATTGTCCTGCTCGTTCTGCGAGGAGAACGCGCCCGGATCATCGGCGCTGACGAGCACCAGCCCGCCCTTGACGCCCGTGTACGAGAGCGACATCAGGCTATCTGCCGCGACATTCACGCCCACGTGCTTCATCGCGGCGAGCGTGCGCGCGCCCCCGAACGAAGCGCCGATAGCGTTATCCAGCGCGACCTTTTCGTTACTGGCCCACTCGGCCTTGATGCCGGGATAGCGGGCAAAATTCTCCAAGACCTCGGTGGAGGGGGTGCCGGGATAGGCCGAGGCGTACTGCACGCCCGCCTCCCAGGCCCCCAGAGCGATGGCCTCATTGCCAGAAAGCAATACTTTCATCCAGAACCTCCTGTAAGAATCTACAAATCAGCAAATCACACGTTCACACACTCTCATATCGTACCTGTAACCCCCGCGCTGGCAAGTGACAAGTTGCGCCTTCCCCTGGGGCGGATATAATAGCAGCAGACCTTGCACCGGCCCGTGATGGGCCGGTAGCCAACATTGATGCGTGAACATGGCCCTACGAACATTGTATCAGACCCTGCTCGATAGCAACCTGGCGCGTTTGCGGGTCATTGCGCGCATCTGGAACATCTCTTTGACGGCCACCCAGCGCGCCGATGTCGCGGCGGAGCTGGTGGATGGGATGGCCGATGCCGACCGGGTGCAGCGCTGCTGGGCGCAGCTCCCCTCCGACCAACAGGCCGCGCTCGAAGCCCTCCTGCGCGAGGGCGGCGCGATGCCCTGGGCGACCTTCACACGCCACTGGGGACAGCTCCGCACCGTGGGGCCGGGCCGCCTGGAGCGCGAGGAGCTCTGGCGCACGCCTATCTCACCCGCCGAGGGACTGTGGTACACAGGGCTGTTGCAACGCGCCCTCGACGAGCTGCCCACCGGCGCGGTGGAGATGGCCTTCGTGCCCGAAGAGCTGCGGCTCTACCTCCCCACCCCCGCCGAGCAGCCGATTCCGCCCCTGCCGGCAACCGCGCCCCCACCGGTCTCCCACGCCGCCGCCGACGCGCTCGCCGATGAGCTGGTCACGCTGCTGGTCTACCTGCATGTGGTCGGAGTCCGCCCCACGCCGGAGGGCGGTTGGCCGGAGCGCCAGCGCGCACACCTGTTGCGCTACCTGCGCGACCCCTCCCCGGCGCGGCTCGCGCTGCTCGTGGCGCTGGTGGAACATCTGGACTGGCTCCAGGCAGATGAGGCGGGCGTGCTACGCCCGGTCGGGAGCGAGGTGCTGGCCTGGTTGCAGGCCCCACGCGCGGAGCAGTGGCGCATCCTGGTAACGGCGTGGCTGGCCCTGCCGAATTGGAACACGCTCGCCTACATCCCCACGCTCGCACCCGATCCCGCCAGCGGGTGGCCCGCGCAGCCCCAGGTCGGGCGGCAGAACCTGGTGACGCATCTGTTGCAGCACTGCACGCCGGGGGTCTGGTATCCGCTCCATGAATGGGTTACGCACGTGCGCGCCCACGCCGCCGATTTTCTGCGGCCCGATGGCGATTATGATAGCTGGGTGTTGCACGATGCCGTGACCGACGCTCCCTTGCGCGGTTTTGCGGCGTGGGAGGCGGTGGAAGGCGCGCTGGCGCACTTCTGCGTGACGGGGCCGCTGGCCTGGCTGGGCGTGGTCGCGCTAGGGGGGATCGCGCCACAAGCACCCCCAACCGCCTTCCGGCTGACGGAGGCCGGAGCGGATTTGTTACGCGGTGTCGCTCCTGCTGACCTCCCCCCCGCCGAGCCGGTGCAGTTGCAACCCAACGGCACGCTGTTGGTTCCCAGCGGGCAACGCTACGCCCAATTTCAGCTCGGACGGATCTCGCAGCAGTTGCGCGGCTACGATCCCCTGCGCTACCGCCTGACGCCCGCATCGCTGGCGGCGGCGCGGCAACAGCGCATCTCGCTGGAGCGAATTCTCGACTACCTGACCGAGGTGACAGCGCAGCCGGTCCCCGCGACGCTGCGCGAGGCGATCACGCGGGCCTATCAGCCGGGAGAGCGCACGCACTTGCGCGAAGGCTGGGTCTTGCAGGTGACACAGCCGGCACTTCTGGAGCTGCCCGCCATACGCGATGCCGTGATCGCACGGCTGGGGCCGCAGGCAATCTTCATTCGGGAGAAGGATCGCGCGCGCGTGTTGGCGGCGCTGGTGCAGGCCGGCATCCTGCCGGAAATCGAGGAGTGAAAGGCAGGACAGGTTGGCAAACTGTCTTAGTTCAGACTATTTTCCAGGGGGTATGATGGAAGAACGGCTTTATGGCAAGGTAAAACAGGCTTTTCAAGCGCGATTTCTGCGCCCGCCACAGATCGTGGTGCGCGCGCCGGGACGGGTGAATCTCATCGGCGAGCATACCGACTACAACGATGGCTTCGTGCTGCCTGTGGCGGTGGATCGGGCGGCGTGGGTGGCAGCGGCGGCGGTCGAGACGCCGGAGGCGACGGTGCGCGCGCTGGACATGGGCGGCGACGAGAGCATCTTCCCCGTGGATCGCGTGCCGACCTCGACGGGCGGCTGGAGCGACTACCCCATGGCGCTCGTGTGGGCCTTCCTGGAGCGCGAACTACAGCCTGCGGGGTTGCAGGCAGTCTTCACCTCCGATGTGCCGGTGGGCGCGGGGATGTCCTCATCGGCGGCGGTGGAGCTGGACTTCGCCTATGCCTGGACACACCTCAGCCAGTTCGAGCTCACCCCGGCGGAGCTGGCCCTCCTCGCGCAACGCGCCGAGAACGAGTACGTGGGCGTCAATTGCGGCATCATGGATCAGATGATCAGCGCGTGCGGCAAGGCCGGGCAGGCGATGTTGCTGGACACGCGCTCGTTGGAACGTCGCTATGTCCCTCTGCCGGAAGGGATGGCCATTGTAGTGGCGGACAGTCGCGTGCGGCGCTCACTGGCCTCCTCGGAGTACAACGAGCGCCGGTCGCAGTGCGAGGACGCGGTCGCGCGCCTGCAGGCATATCAGCCGGAGATTACGGCACTGCGCGATGTCACCCCGGCGGCGCTGGACCGGCTGGAGAAGCAGCTGCCGGAGGTGATTTTGCGCCGGGCGCGGCACGTCGTTCACGAGAACAGGCGCGTCATCGAGATGACCAAGGCGCTCTGGCAGGGAGATCTACCCACGGCGGGCGCCATCATGAAAGCGGGCCACATCAGCCTGCGCGATGATTACGAAGTGAGCGCCCCGGAGCTGGACGCGCTGGTCGAGGCGGCGTGGGAGGTTCCCGGCTGCTACGGCGCGCGGCTGACCGGCGCGGGCTTTGGCGGCTGCATCGTGGCCCTCGCGGCGGATGAGGCGACAGAGGCGTTATCCACGCATCTCACAGAGACCTACGAGGCGCGCTTCGACAAGACGCCCGCCGTTTACGTGGTACACCCTGCCGCCGGGGTCGAAGCGGTGGCTTGAGCGGTGTCGGTGACATTTGGTGAAACAGCAATGGTACATAGACACTTGCCCAAGATGCGGGATTTGTGATACGCTAACACTTGGCTTGTACTGTGAAACTGGTTGTGTAACATGACACACTTATCCTAAGAAAAGGAGTGCTAGAAATGAAGATTGGTATTCCCAAAGAGCGCAAATGGGACGAGGCGCGAGTCGGCCTGATCCCGGCGATTACGAGCCTGCTGGTCAGGGCCGGGCACACCTGTCTGGTGGAATCCGGCGCGGGCGAATGCTCCGGTTTTGATGATTACGACTATCGGCGGGTAGGCGCTCAGATTTCAGAAGACCCCCAGATACTCTATCAGAACTGCGATTTGATCCTCAAAGTATTGAATCCAACCATGGAAGAGATTGGCTGGATGCGCGAGGGGCAGATTTTGATGGGCCTGCTCGGATTGGTAGCCGCGCCTAAGGAAGAAGTGCAGGCGCTCAGCGCGCGGGGAATCACCGCCGTGGCCTACGAGCTCATCACGCCCGATGGTGAGGAATTCCCCGTGCTCAAGACGGTGAGCGAGGTGGCGGGGCGGATGGCCCCCTACATCGCCGGGACGATGCTGATGCGCAACAATCAGGGGCGCGGCGTGCTGCTCAACGGCGTGCCGGGCGTCTCCGCCGCCGAGGTGGTGATCCTGGGCGGCGGCGTGGTAGGAACCAATGCCGCGCGCGCGTTCCTGGGGTTGGGGGCCAAGGTCTTCATCCTTAGCCCCAGCCTCGACCGCTTGCGCGAGATTGACGCGCTGTTCGGGGGGCGGGTCACGACGATGGTCTCGCACGAGTTTAACATCGCCTACACTACCCGCTTCGCCGATGTGGTGGTAGGCGCGGTGCGCGAGCCGGGCGAGCGCACGCCGGTGCTCCTCACCCGTGAGATGCTCCGCATGATGCGCCGTCGCGCCGCCTTCATTGACTTTTCTGTTGATCACGGCGGTTGCGCGGAGACAAGTCGGGCAACCACGTTGGAGAATCCCACCTACATCGAAGAGGACATCATCCACTACTGTGTGCCGAACGTGCCGGGGGCGGTGCCGCGCACCTCTTCACAGGCGTTCAACAACGCAGCGTGGCCCTACATTGAGAAGATGGTGGAGTTGGGGTCGGCAACGGGCTTCGCACAGAGCGAGGCGATGCGGAACGGGGTAGTGCTGCGCAATGGCGATCCGGTGAATCCGCACATCGCGGCGCTGCTCAACAGCTGATACCAGGGGGGGCTATATGAGTTGGCGTGAGGTATACGCAAGCAAAGTGACTTCGGCGGCAGAGGCCGTCGCTGCAGCGGTCAAGTCGGGCGACCGGGTCTTCCTCACTGGCAACTGTAGCGTGCCACAGCTATTGGTGCAGGCGTTGGTCGAGCACGCGCCGCAGGTGCAGGATGTCGAGATTGCGCAGACGTTGACAGTGGGGCCAGCGAGCTGGATCGCGCCGGAATTGGATGGACATCTGCGCTCCAACGTGATGTTCATCGGACACAACACGCGGCAGGGCGTCTGGGACCGCCGGGTGGACTACACGCCGGTGCTGCTCTCGGAGTTCACACAGATCTTCAAGCGCGGCATCCTGCCCATTGACGTGGCCTTTGCGCAGCTCTCACCGCCCAATGAGGAGGGTTACTGCTCCTTCAGCCTGGAGACGGGGCTGGCGAAGACGCCGGTGGAATCTGCAAAAGTCATCATCGCGGAGATCAACCAGCAGATGCCCTTCATCGAGGGCGACACACTGATCCACGTCAGCGCGCTGGATTACATCGTCGAGGCCGATTATCCGCTCTACGAGTACAAGATGGCCGATCCCAACGACCCGGTAGTCGAAGGGATCGCGCGGCATGTAGCGGAGCTGGTTCCCGATGGCGCGACGTTGCAGCTGGGCATCGGCGCGGTGCCGGATGCGGTGCTCGGCTATCTGGAGGACAAGCGCGACCTGGGCATTCACACCGAGCTCTTCTCCGACGGCGTGATGAAGATGGTGGAAAAGGGCGTGATCACCGGAGCGCGCAAGACGCTGCATCCCGGCAAGATCACCGCCGGATTTATCCTCGGCTCGCGGGCGCTCTACCAATGGCTGCATCACAACCCGCTGGTGGAGCTGCATCCGACGGAGTACATCAACGATCCCTGCATCGTCGGGCAGAACTACCGGCAGGTCGCCATCAACAGCGCCATCGAGGTGGACCTGACCGGCCAGGTCTGTGCGGACAGCATCGGGCCGCAGCTCTTCAGCGGCGTCGGTGGGCAGATGGATTTCATCTACGGCGCGTCCCGCTCCGAGGGGGGCCTGCCCATCATCGCGCTGCCGAGCACCGCCAAGCGGGGTGAGCTCAGCCGCATCACGCCGATGCTCAAGCAGGGCGCGGGCGTCGTCACCAGCCGAAATCATGTGCATTGGGTGGTGACGGAGCACGGCGCAGTGAATCTCTACGGCAAATCCATCCGCCAGCGGGTGGAGGGGCTGATCGGCATCGCCGCGCCGCAGTTCCGCGAGGAGTTGCGCAAGGCAGCGCACGCGTTGAATTACATCTAGAGGCGCGTGCGGATTGCGCATTTGGGCAGTTTGCCTACAATTGGGGACGTGTGAACGCGAAAAAGAGGAGGTATGATTTGTTTCATGCACTTGTTGCGATCAAGCAGGTGCCGGACACGACAAACATCCGCATAGATCCCGAGACCGGGAATCTGGTGCGCGAAGGTGTACCGGCAATTATGAATCCCTACGATGCCCATGCCCTGGCCGAGGCCGTGGCGTGGAAGCGGAAGTTGGGCGGCAAGGTGACGGTCGTCTCGATGGGGCCGCCTTCTTTCAATCAGACTATCCGCGAGGCCATTGAGCTGGGCGCAGATCGGGGCATTTTGATCTCCGACCGCAAGTTCGCCGGCGCGGATACCCTGGCGACCTCTTACGTGCTGGCGGAGGTCATCCGCCAGGTTCACGAAGAGGAGCCGCTGCACCTGATCTTCTTTGGCAAGCAGGCCATTGATGGGGACACGGCGCAGGTGGGGCCGGGGGTGGCCGTCCGCCTCGATCTGCCCATCGTCACCTACGCGACGAAAATCCGCGAGGTGGATTTGGCAGGGCAGAAGGTGGTGGTCGAGCGCAAGACGGAGCGGTGGACCGAGGTGGTCGAGACGCCGCTGCCGGCGCTGTTGACCTGCGAGAAGGAAATCGCGCCGATCCCCTTCGCGCCGTTGCCCGATCTGATCAACTCACTGCGCTACGATCCGGAGATGTTCACGATGGAAGGGCCGGTGGCGTTCGAGACCGGCGAGGTCGGCGTGCGCGGTTCGCCCACGATTGTCTACAAGATGGGGACGCCATCGCTGCCGGAGCCGGGCGAGAAGCTCAACGCGCGCGAGATCGGCGTGGCTGCCGCCGTCGAGACGGCGTTGGGCAAGGCCGAAGCCGCCGGTATCCTCAAGGCAGTGCTGGGAGGTGCGGTATGAGCGCGCGACGGTTCTGGGTATTCATCGAACAAGAGTTGGGCAAGGCCCATCCGGTCTCCTGGGAGCTGTTGGGCGTGGCGCGGGGCCTGGCCGATCAGGTCATGGAGGAAGCGCAGGTCGCCGGCGACGAGGTGCTCATCGAGGGCGTGCTCCTGGGCCACGAGGTCGAGCATCTGGCGCAGGAGGCCCTCGAGTACGGCGCGGACAACGTCTATCTGCTGGACGATCCGGCCTTCGAGCACTACCGCAACTGCCCCTACTACAAGAGCATCGCGCAAGTGGCGCAGAAGTACGCGCCGGAGGTCTTCCTCATCGGCGCGACGACGCTGGGGCGCGATCTCGCCGGCGCTGTCGCCACGGCGCTCAAGACCGGCCTCACCGCCGACTGCACGGAGCTGGAGATGGGCGAGGTCAAAGGGGCCAAGCAACGACTCTTGCTGGCGACCCGTCCCGCGTTCGGCGGCAACATCATGGCGACGATTCTCTGTCGCACACACCGCCCGCAGATGTCGAGCGTGCGCCCGCGCGTTTTCCCACTGCCGGAGCGCAACCCCAACGCCGAGGGGAAGATCATCCGCGAGACGGCGGCACTGGAGGAGGCCGACACGCTGGCCTGCATCCTGGAGTTCATCCACGCCAAAGGCGAAAGCGTGGACATTGACTATGCGGATGTCATCGTGGCCGGGGGGCGCGGGTTAGGCTCTCCCGATGGCTTCAAGCTCTTGCAGCAGCTGGCCGATGAGCTCGGCGGCGTGGTCGGGGCGAGCCGGCCCCTGGTGGATGGCGGTTGGATCAGCTACGCGCATCAGGTAGGGCAATCCGGCAAGACTGTGCGCCCCAAGCTCTATATCGCTGCCGGGATCTCCGGGGCGTTGCAACACAAAGTCGGGATGCAGAACTCCGACTTCATCATCGCCATCAACACCGACCCCGACGCGCCGATCTTCGAGGTGGCGGACGTGGGAATCGTGGGCGATTTGTTCGAGGTGATTCCGGCCATGATCGAGAAGGTCAAGGCGTATAAGAAGGAGGCGGCAGCATGAACCACGAGAAGATTCAATTCGACGCGATTGTGGTGGGAGCCGGGCTGGCTGGCTCTGCTGCGGCGATGGTCATGGCGCGCGAGGGACTGAACGTGGCACTCGTCGAGCGCGGCAACAAGCCAGGTGCGAAGAACTACTTCGGCGGCGCAATTTACACGCACGCGATTGCCGAGGTGCTGCCAGACTTCATGGAGCGGCGACCGCCCTTCGAGCGGCCTGTCACCCAGGCGGGCTTCTGGTTCCTCGCCGCCGATGGAAGTCTGACCAAAATGGTGACGCAGGGCGGGAAGCTGAAAGCCGAACCGGCAGATGCTTACACGGCGCTGCGCGCCACCTTCGATCTCTGGTGGGCCAAACAAGCGCAGGAAGTCGGCGCGTTCCTGATCCCCAAAACCACCGTGGTTGATTTCATCCGCGAGGAGGACGGGCAGGTGATCGGCGTGGTCACAGACCGGCCCCAGGGCGAGATGTACGCGCCCGTGGTAATCATCTGCGAGGGGGTCAACAACCTGCTCGCGCAGAAGCTGGGGCTGATAAACCATGATCTGGAGCCGGCGCACATCGCACTGGCCTTCAAGCAGGTGATCTCGCTGCCGACGGAGACTATCAACGCGCGCTTCGGGCTGCCGGATGAGAATCACGGGCTGGCGGCCTCGGTGCTGGGAGATGTGTCGTTGGGATTGCCGGGCATGGGCTTCATCTACACGAACCGCAACACGCTCTCAGTGGGTCTGGGTGTGATGCTCTCGACGCTGGCCGAGTATCAGCTTAAACCCTACGAGGTGTTGGAGCGCTATCTGGCGCATCCCGCCATCGCGCCGCTGGTCAAGGATGGGCAGTTGTTGGAATACGGCGGTCACTTGATCCCGGAGGGCGGCTATCGCGAGATGCCGAAGCTCTACACGGGCGGCGCGATGATCGCCGGCGACGCGGCAGCGATGGTCAACGCGCTGCACTGGGAAGGGACGAACATGGCGATTGTCGCCGGGCGGCTGGCGGGTGAGACCGCCATCGAGGCGCATCAACAGGGCGACTTCAGCGCGAAGACGCTGGCGCACTACGAAGATCGGTTGAAAGAAGGCTTCATCCTGCCGGACCTCAAACAATATCGGAACTTCGCCCACTTCCTCGACACGCACCCAGAGTTCATGGGAACTTATCCGGCGTTCCTCAACGAGGCGCTGGGCGACTTCTTCAGCGCCTACGGCAAGCCGAAGAAGCAGCTGTTTGCGGAAATGTATGGTGCGCTGACGGGTCGCCGTAACCTGTTCCAGGCAATGGGCGACATCATCTCGATGGGAAGGGCGGTGATGGGATGGTAATGAAAAAAGGTGACGCATTCGAGGCCAAGACGCTCTCCCCGGAGCTTCAAGAGAGCCTGCCGGATGTCTACGTGGACGATCTGTTGGTTTCGATCAAGTACTTCCTGGACGAGGAGCAATCGCACCTCTGGATTGAGGATCACGAGGTCTGCGAGCGGTGTCTCCACAAACCCTGCATCTACTTCTGCCCGGTGGGCGTCTACACACAGGCGCAAGATGGGAAGATCCAGGTGGCGTATCAGGCATGTGTGGAGTGCGGCAGTTGCCGGGTAGGCTGTCCCTACGGCAACATCGGCTGGATTCTGCCGCGCGGCGGTTTCGGCGTCGCGTACAAGTTCGGCTAAGTCGCCGCTCTCGCTAAATCAGGCCCCCACGCAGCCAGCAATGGCGACGTGGGGGCTTTCATGTGGGGGATTAGAGCTGGGCGCGGAGTTTGGTGTACCAGTTCTCGAGCTCCTCTTCGGTGAGAAAGCCCTCCGCCGCGCCTTTCTCGCCAATCTTGTAGGAGGCGAAGACCATCGCCCGGCATAGCGCCGCAAAGGGATCGCGCGATTTGGCATAGTAATGGACAAAGGCGGAGAAGAGCGCGTCGCCAGCGCCGATGGTATTGACGATCTGCCGGGTGGTGATCGCGGGGATGCGCTCCATGTACGTGCCGCTGCGCAGGGCCAGCAG
>DAOTXC010000209.1:0-4553 GCA_034435555.1 Anaerolineae bacterium | reverse complement strand
GGGCGGGCAGTTTGAGCTCAACACGATGCAACCGCTGCTCGCGCACAACCTGCTGCAGGGGATCGCGTGGCTGGCGAACGCGACGCAGGCTTTCACGACGCGCTGTGTGGTCGGCCTGGAGGCGGACGCGGCGCGCTGCCTCGAGACGGTCGAGCGCAATCTGGCGCTGGCGACGGCGTTGGTTCCCGCGTTAGGCTATGACCGCGCGGCGGAGATCGCTCAAGAGGCCGAACGCAGCGGGCGCACCATCCGCGAGGTGGCGCTGGCGTGGGAGGTGTTGCCTCCGACCGAGCTGGAACGGCTGCTGTAGCGCGGAGCAGACACGCTGCGTCACAGTATTGATTCTTAGATTCGCGGATTTTTGAGGAGGATAGGATGTTACTTGCAGGAGATATTGGCGGTACAAAAACGGTGCTGGCGCTGTACTCGGCGGAGGCTGGCTCGCACGCGCCCTTGCGGGAGCAGACCTTTGCAAGCGGGCGTTACGCCAGCCTGGAAGCGATCATCACAGAGTTTCTAGGCCAAGGTGAGGAGGCTGTCACCGGAAGCGTTTTTGCCGTGGCCGGGCCGGTCGTGGGAGGGCGCGCCACGATCACCAACTTGCCGTGGGTGATTGACGAGCAGTTGTTGCGCGAGGCCTTTGCTTTCCAAGCGGCGAATCTGCTCAATGATTTGGAGGCGATTGCTTGTGCGGTTCCGCACCTGCACTCAGAGGAGGTCGAGGTGCTCAACGAGGGGCGGGCGATGCCTGGCGGCACCATCGCCGTGATCGCGCCGGGGACGGGGCTGGGCGAGGCTTTTCTCACCTGGGATGGGGCGCGCTATCATCCGCACGCCTCCGAGGGTGGACATGCTGACTTCGCCCCGACCAACGAGCTGGAGCTGGCGCTGCTCGATTATCTCCACGACCGCTACGATCACGTCAGCTACGAGCGAATCTGTTCGGGAATGGGACTGCCGAACATCTACGACTTCCTGCGCGACACGGGCCGCGCCAAGGAACCGGAGTGGCTGGCGGCGGCGCTCGCCGAGGCCGAGGATCGCACGCCGGTGATCGTCAACAACGCGCTGGACGAGGACAAGGCGTGCGGGATTTGCACGCTCACGTTACAGACCTTCGTCTCCGTGTTGGGCGCCGAGTCCGGCAATCTCGCGCTGAAAGTGTTGGCGACGGGTGGCGTTTACATCGGCGGCGGGATTCCGCCCCGAATTCTGCCCGCGCTCAAGCACAAGCGCTTCCTCAAAGCGTTCCTGCGGAAGGGGCGACTTTCGCATGTGCTGGCGCCCATTCCCGTGCATGTCATCTTGAACGCGCGCGCGGCTCTGTTGGGTGCGGCGAGCTACGGCCTGAACTTGTAAACCAGGTACGAGAAAACCGGGCAGGGATTTCACCAGCCCGGTTTTTTTCATGCGTCAGCGGGGCGTGTCTAGCCGCGTTCTACTTCTAACTCAAGGCCGGGGATCTCCAGCGCCTTTTCCACTTTGCGCAAAATGGTCGAGAGACCCAAAACGATGACCAGGTAGATCGCGCCGACGACGAGGTACATCTCCATCGGGTTGAAGTGCCGGCTGATGATGAAGCCCGCCTGCGCGAGCAGGTCGGGGACGGCGATGATGAAGACGACCGAGCTGTACTTGACCATGTAGGCGACCTCGTTGGACCAGGCCGGTAGCACCAGCCGGAGCGCCTGAGGAATCACGATGTGGATGATGGATTGCAGATGCGACATCCCCAGGGCGCGGGCAGCCATCAGCTGGCCGGAGTGGATGGATTGGATCGCGCCCCGGAAGTATTCGGCCTGATAGGCGCCGCTGTTGAGGCCCAGCGCCAGGTAGGCCGCCGTCATGCGGTGGAGTACGAGGAACTGTCCGGGCAGTCCCCAGCTTTGCAGCAGGCGGGCGACGTCGGGCAGCCCGTAGAAGATGACGAAGAGCTGCACCAGGAGCGGCGTGCCCCGGAAGGCCTCGATGTAGGCGATGGCGATCCAGCGCATCCATTTGGGGCCGTAGACGCGCATCAGGGCGGCGGGCAGGCCCACGACCATCCCCAATAGCAGCGCGCCGGCGCTCACCTGGAGCGTCACCACAAGCCCTTCGCCCAGCTTCGGCCAGATCATTAGCCAAAATGTCTGTAGACCCTCCATGCGCTAGGCTCCTTCCTCTTCCTTCGAGCCATAGAGCTCGGTGATTTTGCCCAGGAACTCGCGGGTGCGATGGTGTTGGGGGTTGTAGAAGAGTTGCTTGGTGGGGCCTTCTTCGGCGATGTAGCCATTCTCCATGAAGATCATGCGGGTGGAGACCTCGCGGGCGAAGCCCATCTCGTGGGTGACGACGAGCATCGTCATCCCCTCGAGCGCGAGTTTCTTCATCACCTCGAGCACCTCGCCGATGAGCTCGGGATCGAGAGCGGAGGTCGGCTCGTCGAAAAGCATCACGAGCGGCTCCATGCCCAGCGCGCGGGCGATGGCGACGCGCTGCTTTTGCCCACCGGAGAGCTGGGCCGGGTAGTGATCGGCCTTGTCAACCAGCCCCACGCGCTCCAACTCGAACATCGCCAGCTCACGCGCCGCTGGTTTGGACATCTTCTTGACCTTGGTCAGCGCGATCGTGACGTTTTGCAGGGCATTGAGGTGGCTGAAGAGGTTGAAATCCTGGAAGACCATCCCCACGCGCTCGCGGATGTGATTGACGTTGGCATCCGGCGCGGTGATCTCGTCGCCCGCGACCCAGATGCGGCCCTCGTCGGGGCGCGACAGCAGATTGATGCAGCGCAACATCGTGCTCTTGCCGGTGCCGCTCGGCCCGATGATGACCAATACCTCGCCTTCAGCGACCTCCAGCGAGACCCCTTTGAGGACCTGGTTACTGCCGTAGGCTTTGTGAAGATTTTCTACTTTGACGATGGGTTCACTCATGGGTGACTCCTTCTTTAGTGTGTGCATGAGCGCCTAGTGCTCTTCCAGCACTGAGGGCAGCCGTAACTTGTTTTCCAGCAGGTCCAGTCCACGGTTGGTACTGAAGGTCAGCACGAAATAGATAATCCCGCAGAGGAAATAGACGATAAAGAATTGGTGGGTGCGGGCGGCGACCTGTTGGGAGCGTCGCAGCAGCTCGGCCAGTCCGACCGCGTAAACTAAGGATGAGTCCTTCATAACGACCGCGGCCTCGTTGGACCAGGAGGGGATAGCGGCGCGGAGCGCCTGGGGCAGGATGATGTGAATGACGGCCTGCCCATGCGTCATCCCCATGGCGCGGGCCGCCATCATCTGGCCCGAGCCGACCGATTGAATCGCGCCGCGCAGGAGCTCCATCTGGTAGGCGCTGCTGCATACGCCCAGGGCGATGCACCCGGCCCAAAAAGCGGACAGGTCCCTGAGTCCGATGAGGGGCGGAATGCCATAGAAAAGAATGAAGAGGACTACCAGCGAGGGCAGCCCGCGCAAGACGGTGCTGTAGGCGGCGGCAAAGCCCGCCGCGAGTTTGTTGCCGTAGACGCGCATGAGCGTCAGCGGTAGCCCTATCACCAGGCCAGCCGTTAGAGCGATGAAGGCAACCGCTACGGTCAGGGCCGCGCCTTGCAAAAGATAAGGGATGCTATTCAGGATGTCGGGCAATCTTTCCATAAGCCTCTCCTTCAAAAATAGCGAATCTGCGAATGGTGAATGGCGATAGCCAAACAAAAATCTGCTAAATCCGCTCAATCTGCTGATAAGAATTTTCGTGCTGGATGGTGTGCGCCAGCACCGGTGTCTCCTCTAAAAATAGTAGTCGTAAGGCAGGTTGCTAACCTGTCCTACATTTTTGTGCTGCATGGTGTACACCAGCCAGGTGTCTCCTCTAAAAATCTGCAAATCAGCAAAGTAACGCGAACTATCAGTTCGCGCGCGAAGCAGATGCCTCGCGTTGTGGGTTATCAGAACCCGGAGGTGGGGCGCGCCCCACCTCCGGGCAATCCGATTTTATTCTTCGGCCAGATATTGCTCGGCCAATTGGTCAACGAATCCCTCGTCCTGGAGCTCCTGGATGACCGCGTTGAGCTGCGCCAGGAATGCCTCGGCCCCTTTGGGGATGGCGATCGCCATATTCTCTCCGGCGAGGTTCTGTTCCAGCGCCAGGACGATTCCGCCCTGTTCGAGGTAGGCGTTGGCGGCGAAGAAGTCCATGGCGACGACGTCAATGCGCCCGTTGCGCAGGTCGAGGATGGCCTGCTCGGCACGCTCGTAGCGGGTGAAGTTGGCGGGGGACATTAGCCCGGCATCAATGAGGTTTTCCTCGACCCACTGCTCGTGGATGGTGCCGGTTTGCACGCCGACGCGGTAGCCGGCGATCTCCAGCGCATCCTCGAAAGCGAGGCCGGAGCCTTCGGCGACGAGGATGGCATCGGTGCCGACGAAGTAGTTGATGGTGAAGTCCACCTGCTGCGCGCGCTCCGGGGTGGCAGACATGGCGGCGATGATGGCGTTAATCTGTCCGGCGCGGAGGGCAGCGATGAGGCCGTCGAAGGCCATGTCGCGTATTTCAACGCGCAGGCCCAGGCGGTTGCCGATTTCGCG
>DAOTXC010000208.1:0-4876 GCA_034435555.1 Anaerolineae bacterium | reverse complement strand
ACATCATCCGTATCGGGATTGAAGAGCAGCGCGCCGTCGGGGCCTTCCTCGCGGCAGGAGACATCGGGATTTACCATGTAAAGCGTCGGTTCTGCGTGCATCATACCTCCGTTTATTTAGTCGCTCTGAGCAGGCTGGATAGGTTGCGCCACGAACTCAACCTTCAATTGCGTTGATTAACGCTTCAATTTCTCGAATCAGTGCCGGAAGATTAGGCCGGGTGAAACTCATCTCTGTTGCCGGTATGCGATGGTGTTTGATATCGGGCGGAATATGTTTATGATGCGGATGCGTACTCTGCAGCAGCGCCTCATCTGGATGCGGTTGAGAATCATACCAGTACAGCTTCTCATCACCACGCCATACCTCATACCCGTACCAGTCTATCATCACAGGTAATCGCTGATATACAAGCCGTTCACGCAAGACTAAGCGGATGTCATGATCAAAATACAGCTCACCCGCCACCCGCGCCAGCGAAGCCCCTCGGCGAACAAAAGTTATCGTGGAACGCTTACACGCTGGAAACTGTTCCGGTAAAGTATACAAAAACAGCTCATAGCTCTCTGGCGTTTGCAAAGGGCTGTTCATGCCATCACGCGCACCAACCCCGCTAAACTGGGCGTGTTCCGCTGGACCCGTTGTATTTCATTGCGATAGTCGGCCTGACGAGTCAGCCAGGTGCGATAGATACTGGCCCATTCTCCGAAATCCAGTACCCAATCTTCAACCTCAGGCTCTTCACCACTGATGTAAGCAGCGTAGAAGGTTTCAGAACGCAGCCCATACTTACGCTCAAAGTCTAGCAACTCTTCTTCAAGCGCATGAATATCTGCTAAAACGTCTCGAATTGTCACGCAACGCACCTCAAACTTTGCACTTGCTTAATCGCCCTGACCTGCTTAAGTCTTTAGCGATTTATACTCTGCCTATTATACCGGGCCAACGTCAAGGAATCGTTAAGAGCCAACCTCACGCCTCCGGCAAGACTGCTTCAACCAGATCCAATTCGAGCAGCTGCGCGAGGAGCTCCTGCACATCCGCCAACACGACCTCGACCGGTTGTTCGTAGTCCGCCGCGACGATTTCGGCCAGCTGCCGCAGGGTGGATGCGCCATCCAGGCGATAGAGCCAGTCGCGCGCGGTGGCGTTCAACTCCACCAACCGCAAGTCCTCGCAGTGCAGCGCCAGCGAGCGCTCGCCAAAATCTTCGATGGCGATTTCTGTTTTCAAACGGTAAATATCTGTATCTGACATTGCATTAAAATCCATCTCTCGAATTGCGCGCGTATGATTGCCAATTACAACAGGATAGCCATGTTTTTCGCAACCGAAGGCTATGTTTTTTCGTCTTCATCAGTTGCCTTGCGCCGTTGGAACGCCATAGCTTGACGGCTGATCTCCTCGCCACTTAATTCGGCAAAGAGATTCTGCCGCCACTGGGTATAATCAAACTTTTCCCGCTGGATTAATGCAATGAACCGCTCTGCTTCCACCAATCCTAAATAACGGGACAAAATTTCAAATCCCAACACTTTGAGATCTGCATCTACTCTCACAACACTCATCTTCATATTGCAAAACAGCGATTCTCACTTGCGCGGATTCGGCAGCGAGGGCAACCAGCGCTGCAAGCCCTTCTTCTGCCGATGGCGCCGGCGTTGCGGCTGCCCGTCCTCGGTGCGGTAGTAGCGGTAGTAGTAATAGCCCTTGCTCGCGCCGGACATGCGGTTGAGCACCAATCCCAAGAGGTTCACCTGGACGCGGCGCAGCTCCTCGGCGGCCTGCCGGGACATGTTCCGCCGGGTGGCCCCCACGTCGTTGACCAGCAGCACGCCATCCACGCGCGTGCCCAAGACCACTGCATCGGTCACGACCAGCACGGGCGGGCTGTCGAAGAGCACCAGATCGGCGTGTTGTTGCAACGTGGCGATCATCTCCACCATCCGCTGTGAGCCGAGCATCTCGGCGGGGTTGGGCGGCAATGTGCCGCTCGCCAGCAACGATAGCCCCTCCACCCCGGTCGGCTGGAGATACTCCGTCAGGTCGGCGGCGGATTGCACGATGGCGTCGCTCAGGCCGCGTTCATTCGACAGCCCGAAGAACTTGTGCATGACCGGGCGACGCAGATCGGTATCCACCAGGATCACCCGCAGCCCGGATTGCGCCATCACCACAGCGAGATTCGCCAACGTGACGCTTTTGCCCTCCGAGGGCGCGGGGCTGGCGACCATCAGGGTGTGCAGCGGCTTATCCACCGCCGAGAACTGGATACTCGTGCGCAAGGCGCGGTACGCCTCCACAATCGGCGAGAGCGGATGGTTGGCCGCGATCAACTTCTCCGCAAAGCCCTCCCCCTCGATCCGCGCGATGCCGCCCAGCACCGGCAGTCCGGTCAACCGGGTCGCCTCCTCCGCCGACTTGATCGTGTCATCCAGGAACTCGATCAAGGTGGCCCCACCCACAGCCAACGCCAGCCCAATCCCCGCCGCCAGCATCACCGTCTGGCTCACGTTGGGGCTGATGGGATTGGTCGGCTGGCTCGCCGGTTCGATCTGGGTGATGTAGTTCGTGCCGCCCTGCGCGGTGAGCAGGTACGAAGCGTAGTTGGACTGGTACGAGCTGAGTTTCTGCTCCAGCGCATTGATGTTGGCCTGATACTGCTGGATCGCGCGCGCGCTGTTGGCCGCATCGAGCTTCACCTGCTCCTCCTCGATGGCGGCGCGCGTCTCCTGAATCTTGTCTTCGAGATCCTCCAGCTGCTCCTGCACGAAGGCGCGGCGCTCCACCACCGCCGGCGATTCGGTGGGCGATTGCTGGATGAGCTGGCGGGCAATTTCGTTGGCGATGACGGAGGCCCGCAAGGGGTCGGTGTCGCGGTAGCTGATCTCCAGCAGCTGCGTGCCCGGCACGCTGCGCGCCGAGACGTTGCCGCCGGAAGGGGTATATTGCAGGCTCAACGATCCCTGCACCGCTTCCAGGATGGGACGGCGGCGCACCATGTCGGCGTAGGTCTGCGCCAGCTGTTGGCTGAGCCAGATGTCCTGTGTATTGGGATTGGCCTGCTGCAAGACCTGGCCGATCATCAACGTGGTTGTGGCCTGGTAGATGCGCGGCATCCCCAGCGTGCCGATGTAGCTGGAGGTCGCCGCGACGAGCACGCAGGCGATCATCAGCCACCACCACCGTTTGAAAATGTTGAAGTACTGTTCTAATTCCATGCTGGTTCCCCCCTCAATCACATTATACCATAGCCAGCAAAAAACCGCCTAATGTTTTCTTTGCACCTAAGGCTACGCACGCAAAGAAGCCACCGTCCGCGCCAGGCCCTCGGCCAGCGTGACCGTCGGCGCCCAGCCCAGCGCCTCCCGCGCCAGCGTCGCATCGGAGTAGATGCGGAAGGTCTCGCCCGCCTTCGCCGGGCCATAGACCGGTTCGCGCGCGTAGCCGGTGATATCGCGCAGCTGCGCCCAAATCTCGCCAATCGTCGTGCCGATGCCGGAGCCGAGGTTGTAGATCGCGCCGCTGCCCTGCTCCAGCGCCAGCAGATTCGCGCGCGCGCAATCCTCCACATAGACGAAGTCGCGGGCCTGCTCGCCCGTCCCGTTGATGACCGGGGTCTCGTCCGCCAACATCCGCGAGGCGAAGATCGCCACCACGCCCGCCTCGCCCTCCGGGTTCTGGCGCGGGCCGTAGACGTTGGGGTAGCGCAACACGGTGTAGTCCAGCCCGTAATTTTCGCGGTAGAGATAGCAATACTTCTCCACGATGTACTTGCTGGCCCCGTAGGGGCAGAGCGGGTTCACGGGATGGGCCTCATCGCAGGGCAGATATTCCGGCTCCCCGTAGACTGCGCCCCCGCTGGAGATGTAGATGATCTTGCGCGTCCCGCTCTCGCGGGCGCATTCCAGCAGATTGAGCGAGCCGAGGATGTTGTTGTCGGCATCGAAGAGCGGCTCGGCCATCGAGCGGCGCACATCCATCTGCGCGGCGTGGTGGCTCACCACCTCCGGGCGCTCCTGGGCGAAGAGCTCGCGCAGCTCCGGGGAGCGGATGTCCATCTCGTAGAAGGTCGCCGCCGGGTTCAGGTTGACGCGGCGGCCCGTGGTGAGATTATCCACCACGGCGACATGATGCCCGGCATCGAGCAAGAGATCAACAACGTGTGAACCGATAAATCCGGCGCCGCCGGTAACGAGAATGCGCATGGTTCCTCCTAAATGTGTGAACGTGCTCACGTGCGAACGTGCGCACGAATGCGTGTGAAAAGGTCTTCGATTGCCAGGGCCGCAAAGGGCAACAGCACCGCATCCACCGGCAGGCGATAGCGCACCATCGCCCAGGTGAAGATGTGTAAGACGCTGTAGAAGAGGATGAAAAGATAGAGCAGCGATGATGGGGCGGTAATGCGTACTGCGTAATGCGTATTACGTATTGCGTATTGCGTATTTGGAAACTCGCTGACTCGCTGACTCGCTGATTTGCTGTTTTTTAGATTCAAGATCAAGCCGTAGAGCATAAAGGGTAGGAAGAGGCCAAAGGAGCCGACGCGCCCGATGTTGTGCAGCAGCGTCGTGCCCGGCGTGGGCCAGAACTCGAAGTAGGCGCGCACCCGGCTCAGCGAGAGCAAGAGATAGCGGCCCGGCTCGTCCAGGACGAATTGAATGCCGCGTCGCAGCAACTCACGATCCATCTGCGCCTCGTTGGTGCGCTCCAAATCGGCGGGGAGCGGGGCGGCATCGAACTCGCGGAAGCGCGTCCCGTGCATGGGATGCTGCGCGGAATACATCGCGTAGCCGGTGTTGGAGTTGAGCAGCAGGAACTGGCCGTAGACGCGATAGTTGCGGTAGGTGAAGGGGGCGATGCAGGCGATGAG
>DAOTXC010000207.1:0-4618 GCA_034435555.1 Anaerolineae bacterium | reverse complement strand
CCTTTCACCAGCCGTACCATGTACAGCAACGCCAGCGAGCACAGCGGCACGATGAGGTTATCGTTGTTGACCGAGGCGTGGATGAAGACGACCATCGGCGTGAAGGCGTGGATGGCGGCGGCGGCCAGCGCGAGCCACGGCGCGGCGGGGTAGAGCTCGCGGACGAGCGCCCAGGTGAGGTAGACGGCCCACGTCCCCAGCAGGACGGAGAACAGACGCACCAGATGTACCGCCAGCACTGTCCCCTGCCAGGGAAATCGCTCGATGGCGGGGTTGTGGACGGCCAGGTTAGCGTTGCTCCCGTCGGGCATGATGACGCCGGCAGCGGCGTGCGGGTTGAGGTGGCGGACGGTGGGCAGGTCGCTCGTATCAATCCAGGCGGTGAGCGCCGCGCCGAGCGCGTAGTAGAGCGGCGGCTGGCTGGCCTCCTGCCGCCAGGGGCCAACGGGCGCGCCCGGTTCGAGCGGCTGTACGGGAATCTCCCAGGTGCGCGCCAGCACTTCTACCATCGGATAGTGCCAGAGCTCGTCGGACATCTCGAAGAGCGGGACGGTGACGCTGTACGCGCCGCTCAGCAGCGTGAAGGCGATGAGCAGGGCGTATAACGCCCAACGAGGTTTTTTCAACTTCATGCGACTCGCTTCAGGCTGCGGAAGAACTCCGCTGTGCGCGCGGCGATGCGCTCCCACGAGAACTCCTGGGCCAGGGCCGCTGCGCCTTTGCCGAGCTCTTCGCGCATCTCTGGCGCTTCCCACAGCGTGCGGATGGCTTCGGCCAAAGCGGTGGCGTCTTCGGGCGGGATCAGGTGGACGTTTTTGCCATGCTGAAGCTCATCCACCGCGCTCTGTGGCGTGGTGGTGATGATGGGACGCCCATGGGCCAGGCAGGCGTGAAGCGTCCCCCGCCGCAGGCTGGCCCCGTCGCGGTAGGGGAGGGCGCAGATATCGCTGGCGAGCAGCGAGGCGGAGACTTCGGTGGGTGTGATGAAGCCGGTGTGATGGACGCGCGCAGTGATGCCCAACGCCTCGGCGCGGGCCTCGATCTCGGCGGCGTAGGCGGCATTGGTGGGGTCGCTGGAGCCGGTGCGCCCGCCGATGAAGAGGACGTGCGCGGGCAGGCCCGCGTTTTGCAGCTGCGCCAGCGCATCAAGCAGGGCTTCGACGCCCTTGCTACGGTTGAGAAAGCCGAAAAAGCCGATCAGCAGCGCATCTGGCGCAATGCCATAGCGGGCGCGCCAGGCGTCGCGGTCGTAGTTGGTGGGGATTTTGGGGGCGATGTTGCTGCCGATGGGGATCAGCCGGGTGGGGGGGCGCTTGTCTTGCTCGAGAGCAGTGATGAGCCGGGTGTAATCCGGCCCGTTGGTGGTGATCACGCCATCGGCATGGCTGGCAAGTTGCCAAACTGCCCACTGGCGCAGCGGGCCGGCCTTCGGGAAGAGATACGGCGGCAGCAGATCGTGGTAGGTGACGACGACTGGTGCAGGGAGGCGGCGCCGCTGCCAGCGCGGATAGAGATTGATGGTCGCGCGCATCTGGTAGGCGGCGGCCTGGTACTGGATGTTGAGCACATCGGGCGCGATTTGTCTGGCCCAGCGGGTGATCTTGGGGTAGCTGCCCCAATCCCAGCTCGCAATCTGGCGGTAGATGTGGAGATCGTCTTCGCGGGTGGGTGTAGTGGCCCTCTCGCCGCCGGTGAGGATGTGTATCTCGTGCCCGTGCGCGTGGAGCGTGCGGCTGAGCTCCCGCGTGAAGTCGCCCACGCCGCCCTCTAGCGGTGGGTATTCGCCCGTGATGATACCAATGCGCATAACATCCCCTTGTCTGTGTAGAGTTGCTATCTGACTATAGCTGCGATTATAACATAGCGGAAGGTGGGGGCAATGTTAGGCGGCGACTTGAGCGACGATGTCGAGCCAGCGGGTGGCGGCGGCCTCCCAGGTGAATTCGGCGGCGCGGGCGAGACCGGCGCGGCGCAGTTGCTGGCGTAGCAGCGGATCGTCGAGCAGCCGTTCTAGAGCGGCGCTCCACCCGGCGACATCCTCCGGCGGGACGAGCAGCCCGGCATCGCCGATGACCTCCGGGATGCTGGAGACATCCGAGCTGACGGTCGGCGTGCCGCAAGCCATCGCCTCGAGGGGCGGAAGGCCAAAGCCCTCGTAGAGACTGGGGAAGGCGAGGAGGGTCGCCTGACGGTAGAGCGCGGGCAGATCGCCATCGTCAACAAAGCCGAGCTGCCGGACGTAGGGGCGCTCAGCAGCGGCGGCGAGGATCGGCTCGGAGAGCCAGGCGGGTCGCCCCACGATAACGAGCGCCAGCGGGCGGCGCGCCGCCAACGGATCGCAGGCTTGCATAAGATTGAGGTAATTCTTGCGCGGCTGGACAGTCCCCACGGCGAGGATGTAGGGCGCTGTATCGAGATCGTATTTCTCCTGAAGATAGTTGCGCTCATCGAACGTCGGCTCTGGCGAAAAGCGCGGGGCGACGCCGCTGTAGAGGACGCTGACGCGGTCGGGTGGGGCATGCAACAGGGTGATGAGGTCCTGGCGGGTGGCCTCGGAGTCGGCGAGGATGTGGTCGGCGCGGGCGACGCTGCGCGGGACGGCGGTTTCCAGGTAACGGCGTAGGGCCGGTGTGAAAGTCTCCGGGTAACGGAGGAAGGAGAGGTCGTGGACGGTAAGCAGGGCGCGGGTGCGACGGCGAAGGGGAGGTAGTACGAAATCAGGGGAGTAGAAGTAATCGGCGGGGCCGGTGACCAGTTCGGCAGGGAGGGGAAGGTGCAGGCGTTGCCAGAGGCGCGCCATCCAATCGTCGGTGAGGGGGATCTCTCGCAGGCGCAAGCGGTGGGGATCGGGCTGGATGGCGCGCAGGTGGGCTTGCTCACGTCGCCACCGTTGGCCCAAGCCGGCGGTCGCGGCCATGAGGGTGAAGGTGTGCGTGGGCGCGGCGTGAAGAAGCGCGGTGATCAGCTCCCGCGCGTAGCGCCCGATGCCTGCACCCTGGCGGGCGGCGGCGGTGTAGTCAATCGCGATGCGCATCAGCGAGGCTCAGTCCACATCGTTGTAGGTCCAGAATCGGTTGATGAAGAAGTTCCAGAACATGACGACGCCTGTGGCGATCACTTTGGCGGCGTTGTAACCGATCTTGTAGGCGATTTCCGGGGTGATGCGAAGTTGTACGATAGTCAGGTTGCGCGCTACGTTGACGACGAGGGCGGTGAGTGGGGCGCTGAGTAGCAGTACGATGGTGGTGTTGATGGCCCAGCCCGCGATATTCACGACGGCGAACTGCCCTAGCTGTGCGCTGACCGGCTTGGAGCGGGAATCGGGATAGGTCCACAGGCGATTCCAGATGAAGTTGCTGAGTACGGCGCAGGAGAACGAGATGGTGTTGGCTAACGCCAGGTGCAATCCCCAGACGGCGTGCAGCAGGTAGAGGATGCTGAAATCAACCACCGCGCCGATCGTGCCGACGACTGCGAATTTCAGAAAGCGGTTAATTTCCTTGCGATTTTTCGCGATCCAGCCTTTGATTTTTTCCATTTTCAGCGCCTTTGTACTTGGATAGGGGTCGGGTCGTGCGCGACCGCCCGGATTATACCCGGCGGAACGTCCTTGTCAACCGTGGTAACTGCGCCTTGTTCCCTATCGTGTGTGGGGGTATACTGCGGGATGAGGGGATTCGATGGCAAAGAAAAAATACTACGTCGTTGTGCATGGTCATCAGCCGGGCCTTTACTACCAATGGTTCGGTGAGGATGGCGCTGCCGACCAGGTCAAAGGGGTGCCGGATGCGCGCTACAAGGGCTTCTACACCTTGCAGGAGGCCCGTGACTGGCTCCTGCCGATGCAGGATGTCGAGCCGCTGCTTGCCGAGATCGAATCGCTTTTGGAGCAGGCTCCGGAGGAGACCGACGCGTTCAGTGTCGCGGACTACCGGGCTGCGCTGGACGCCGGCAAGGTCGTCATCTTCACCGACGGCGGGTGCGACCCCAATCCGGGGCCGGGCGGTTATGGGGCGGTCCTGTTGTTCCAGGATGCGCAGGGGAAAACCCATCGCCGGGAGCTCGCGGGCGGCTTTCGCCTCACGACGAATAACCGGATGGAGCTGCGGGCGTGTATCGAGGGTCTCAAGGCGCTCAAGCACGCGCTGCCGGTGGTCGTTTATAGCGATTCCAAATATGTGGTGGCTGGTATCACTGAGGGCTGGGCGCGGCGCTGGCGAGACCAGGGATGGTATCGCACGGAAACAGAGCTAGTCGAAAATGCCGACCTGTGGGCGGAGTTGTTGGACCTGTGCGAGAAATATCTGGTGGACTTCCGTTGGGTCAGAGGGCACACAGGCGTCCCTGAAAACGAACGCTGCGACCAGCTGGCAACCCAGGCCGCGCGTCGGCCCAATCTGCCGCCGGATATCGGCCATGATCTTTGAAGATGTGCCTCGTGCGTGCTATAATTCTCTTACCAGGCTGATTTTGAGATTTGCTGATTTTCTACGGAGACACCGGTGCTGGCGCACACCATCCAGCACGAAAATTCTTATCAGCAGATTGAGCGGATTTAGCAGATTTTTGTTTGGCTATTCGCCATTCACCATTCGCAGATTCGCTATTTTTGAAGGAG
>DAOTXC010000206.1:0-3000 GCA_034435555.1 Anaerolineae bacterium | reverse complement strand
GACCTACCGTATCGTGGGGATCTACGAGACCGGGCAGCCCTTCGAGGATGGGGCCGCCGTTATCTCCCTGGAGGATGCCCAGGCGCTCAGCGGCAAGCCGCGCCAGGTGAATGCTTTTCTGCTCCAGGTGCGTGATGTGGACGATCTGGATGATCTCCGCGCGCATCGAGGCGCGGTTTGATGACCTGGTGGCGACGACGGCGGCGGATTTCGTGGAGCAGCAGGAGATGCTGGCCTACGTGGATGCCTTCACCTGGGCCGTTTCGCTCATCGCCATCATCATCGGCGGGGTGGGGGGGATGAACACCATGCTGATGAGCGTTTTCGAGCGGACGCGGGAGTTCGGCGTGCTGCGCGCGGTGGGCTGGCGTCCGCGCCGGGTGCTGGGGATGGTGCTGGGCGAATCGTTGATTCTGAGCCTGTTGGGCGGGGCCGTCGGCACAGGGCTGGGGATCGGTGGGGTGTGGCTGGTCAAAAATATGCCCTTCGGCGGGATGGTGCTCCCGCAATTGATCTATCCGGGCCGCCTGTTGCAAGGCATGTTGGTGGCGCTGGGGCTGGGAGGATTCGGCGGCCTCTATCCCGCCTGGCGGGCGGCGCAGCTGTTGCCCGCGGAGGCGATGCGCTACGAGGGCTGCACGGTGCAGCTGTGCCGCAAGGTGGGCTGGGCGCCCTTGCGCGATATGCTCCGTCAGCCTACGCGCACGCTGCTCACGATGGTGAGCATCGGCGTGGCGATGATGGCGATTGTGGTATTGGGCGGCCTGGGCGCTGGTGCTGGCGGACGAGCCGACCGGCAACCTCGACTCCCAGAGCGGCGGTGAGATCATCGCCCTGCTGCGCCAGCTCAATCGGGAGCTGCACACCACCTTTGTGGTCGTCACGCACGACCTGAAGGTGGCGCGCCAGACGGATCGCGTGTTGGTGATGGAGGACGGGCGGATCGTGGACGACCACCAAGTGGAACATCCCTTTGTGGAGGATTTCAAGGCGTTCCGCGATTCGGGATTGGGGCAGGCGCTGGTGGAAGGCGATGTGGCAGCCTTGCAGCCCCTAGAGGCGGAAGGCCGGGCGCTGTTGACGGTGTTGCAGGAAGCGTTGCAGTAGTTGTAATGAGAAATGCACTCGCGCCCCAGACTATGTCTGGGGCGCGAGTGGTTGGGGTCTGATTAGTGCTTCTGCTGAATTTTGGCCCAGGTGTCGCGGAGCGTGACGGTGCGATTGAAGACGAGGCGCTCGGCGGTGCTGTCGGGGTCGGTGCAAAAGTAGCCCAGGCGCATGAACTGATAGCTCACGCCCACGGGGATGTCGGAAAGCGCCGGCTCGAGCTTTGCCTCGGTCAGCACTTCGAGCGAGTCGGGGTTGACGTTGTCGAGCCAGCTCGTATCCTCTGGTACGTCGTAGGGATCCTCGGTGAGAAAGAGGTGCTCGTAGAGCCGCACCTCGGCCTCGAGGGCGTGGGCCGCCGAGACCCAGTGCAGCGTCCCTTTGATCTTGCGCCCGTCGGGGGCCTCGCCGCCCCGCGTGTTGGGATCGTAGGTGCAATGGACTTCGACGATGTTGCCCGCCTCGTCCTTGATCACCTCGGTGCAGGTGATGAGGTAGGCGTACTTGAGGCGTACCTCGCGCCCCGGAGCGAGCCGGTAGTATTTGCGCGGCGGCTCCTCCATGAAGTCCTCCTGCTCGATGTAGATGGTGCCGGAGAAGGGGACCTGTCGCGTGCCCATTTCGGGCTTGAAGGGGTGATTTTCCGCCTCGAAGTACTCGACCTGGCCCTCAGGGTAGTTGTCAATTACCACCTTGAGCGGGCGGATCACCGCCATCGCGCGCGGGGCCTCCTCGTTGAGGTATTGGCGGGCGCAGTATTCGAGCAGGGCGTAATCCACGGTGCTGTTGGCCTTGGCCACGCCGATGCGCTCGGCGAAGTCGTGGAGGATCTCAGGCGTGTAGCCGCGTCGCCGCAACCCGGAGATGGTGGGCATTCGGGGATCGTCCCACCCGTGGACGTGGCCCTCCTGCACCAGCTGGAGCAGTTTGCGCTTGCTCATCACGGTGTAGTTGAGGTTGAGCCGCGCGAATTCGATCTGGCGTGGGTGGTAGATGCCCAGCGCGTCGAGGTACCAATCGTAGAGCGGGCGGTGATCCTCGAATTCTAGCGTGCAGATCGAGTGGGTGATGCCCTCAATGGAGTCCTCCAGGCCGTGCGCCCAGTCGTACATGGGATAGATGCACCAATCATCGCCGGTGCGGTGGTGCGATGCGTGGAGGATGCGGTACATGATGGGGTCGCGGAGGTTGATGTTGGGGGAGGTCATATCAATCTTGGCGCGCAGGACGCGGGCGCCATCGGGGAACTCGCCGGCGCGCATCCGCCGGAAGAGGTCGAGATTTTCCTCGACGGGGCGGTCGCGGTAGGGGCTGTTCCGGCCCGGCTCGGTGAGCGTGCCGCGATATTCGCGGATCTCCTCGGCGGTGAGGTCATCCACATAGGCGAGGCCCTTCTTGACGAGATCTTCGGCCCACTGATACATCTGCTCGAAGTAATCCGAGGCGTAGAGCGGTTCGATGTCGAAGTCGGGCACCAGCCAGCGCACGTCGGCGATGATGGATTCGACGTACTCCTCTTCTTCCTTGATGGGGTTGGTGTCGTCGAAGCGGAGGTTGAACTTGCCGTCGTAATCGCGGGCGATGCCGGAGTTGAGGCAGATGGATTTGGCGTGGCCGATGTGCAGCCAGCCGTTCGGCTCCGGCGGGAAGCGGGTGTGGACGCGGTCGAAGCGCCCGGTGCGCAGGTCCTCATCAATGATTTCGCGGATAAAGTCGCTACGTCGTTCTTCGGTCTCCCCCGTAGCGGTAGGGGCGGCGTTGTCTTGAGCTCCCATGATGACTCCTTCAAAAATAGCGAATCTGCGAATGGTGAATGGCGAATAGCCAAACAAAAATCTGCTAAATCCGCTCAATCTGCTGATAAGAATTTTCGTGCTGGATGGTGTGCGCCAG
>DAOTXC010000205.1:0-12277 GCA_034435555.1 Anaerolineae bacterium | reverse complement strand
ATTTCAACGCGCAGGCCCAGGCGGTTGCCGATTTCGCGGATCAGGGCGATGTCGAAGCCGTCGAAGTCGTTAGCCTCGTTGATGAACTCGAAGGGCGGGTAGTCGGCGGAGGTACCGACGACGATGACGCCCGCCTCCTGGATCGCGTCCCAGGTGGTGTCGTTGGAGGGCGGCGCTGGCTCGGTCGTCGGCGCCTGCGTGGGGGCCTCGGTAGGGGTGGTCTCTCGTGGGCCGCAGGCCGTGAGTAATAGAGCGGCAATCATTATCACGCTTAGTAGGGAAAGTATAGTTTTCTTCATTTGATTCTTCTCCTTTAGTGAAGTTGGGGCTTTTTATAGTCGGAAATTTCAAACATGTTTGTAATGGCGCATCACCTCCTTGTTAAAAATTAAGCCACAAGCAACCAGCAACCAGTAACCAGCAACCAGTAACTTGATTGTCCGTCTCTAATCGTATTCAAAGCGGCGGGGCTGTCAAGTGAGATTTGGCGCTTGCTTCTTTGCCTTGCCGCGTTATACTGGACGGCAGTCGAGGGGAGGTGTCTGATGGCATGGCGAAATTATCTACAAGATCATCCGGGGCCGCTGGGCTGGGCCTGGGAGGCGACTGCGTGGGTGTTGCGGCGCGCGCGGCCCTGGCTCGAGCGGGTGGGGCTGGAGCGGGCCTCGCGCTGGCTTCTGCCGGTCGAGACGGCGCTCAAAAAGCCACTCTTCGATTGCCAGGCGTGCGGGCAGTGCGTCTTGCACTATACCGGCATGACCTGCCCGATGACCTGTCCCAAGCAGTTGCGCAACGGGCCGTGCGGCGGCGTCCGCGCCAATGGTCACTGCGAGGTCTACCCGGAGCGCCCGTGCGTCTGGGTGCAGGCGCTCACGCGGATCGAGCGGACGCCCTACGCCGCCGAGAAGCATCGCCTGAACCCGCCGGTGGATTGGCGTTTGGAGGGGATGGCCTCGTGGGCGACGCACGCCCTGGAACGGGATCAGATCCCCACCGGCAGCGAGACGCTCGTTCGCTATGCCACGGAGCGCTGGGAGGAGGTGGCCGATGAAGCCCGTTGACCGCTCTGACAGCAATTTCTCGCGGATGTTGCGCGCTGGGCGCTTCGCCGTCACCGTCGAGGTCGGCCCGCCTGCCGGCCCCACCACTGAGAGCATCACCCGGCAGATCGGCATCTTGCGCGGCTACGCCGATGCCTACAACGTCACCGACAACCAGGCCGCCACCGTCCATATGTCCAGCCTGGCGACCTGCATCATGCTCAAGCAGGCGGGGATGGAGCCGGTCTTGCAGCTGACCTGCCGCGACCGCAACCGGCTGGCGCTCCAATCCGACCTCGTCGGGGCGGCGGGGCACGGCATCGCCAATATCCTCGCCCTCAGCGGCGATCACATCGCCGGCGGCGACCATCCGCAGGCCAAGCCCGTCTACGACCTCGATTCTATTAATCTTGTCCGCATGGCGCGCATGATGCGCGATGATGGTGTCTTCGAGAACGGCAAGCCGATCCCCAAGGCCGCGCCCGATTTCTTCATCGGTGCGGTGGCGAACCCCTTCGCGCCGCCCTACGACTTTCGCCCGCTGCGGCTGGCGAAGAAGGTCGCCGCCGGCGCGCAGTTTATCCAGACTCAGCTCATCTTCAACGTGCCGCGCTTCCGGGAGTTCATGGCCCGCGTGGTGGATTTGGGGCTGCACGAGCAGGTCTACATCCTCGCGGGCGTGGGGCCGGTGCGGTCGCTGCGTGCGGCCCACTTCATGCGCGATCAGGTCGCCGGCCTGGATGTACCCGACTGGGTCGTCGCCCGGCTGGAGGGGCTGCCCAAGGCTGAGCAGCAGCGCGCCGGACTCGAGCTGTGCATCGAGATCGCCCAGCAGGTGCGGGAGATCGAGGGGGTTGCCGGATTGCACATCATGGCGGTGGGGTGGCCTTCCGCGATTCCGCCCATCGTCGAGGCGTTGGGGCTGCATCCGCGCCCGCTCGCCGAGCCGCTGGACTGGGTCTCCCTTGGCGCGCTTTCTTTGGAAGCGATGGGGGAGAGGTGAGATGTACGAGGTGAAAATGCGCAATTATACAATGATTCCTTATACCAATCGCCGCTATCTGGATGCGGTGCTGGATCACGTGGTGCTCTTCGATGGTGCGACAGGCACGCAACTGGCAAGGACCGCGCTCACTGCTGACGATTTCGGCGGCGAGCGGACGGCGGGCCTCAACGAGATGCTGCTCTTTTATCGCCCGGAGGTGGTGCAGGCGGCCCACGCGGCCTATCTGGAGGTGGGTGCGGAGGCCATCGAGACCAACACCTTCCGCGCCAACCGGCTCACCCTGGCGGAGTTTGGCGTCGCCGAGCGGACGCTGGAGATCAACCGGCGCGCCGCGCAACTTGCCCGCGAGGTCGCCGACCGCTACGCGGCGGAGACGGGCCTCCCGCGCTTTGTCGCCGGCTCGATGGGGCCGACGGGCCAGCTGCCCTCGCTCGACGATCCCGAGCTTTCCATCGCAACCTTTGCGGAGCTCGCCGCCGTCTACGCGGAGCAGGCGCAGGGCCTCCTGGAGGGTGGGGTGGATCTGTTGCTGCTGGAGACGCAGCAGGACTTGTTGGAGCTCAAGGCCGCGATTCACGGCATCTGGCAGACCTTCACGGCGCTGGATGCGCGCGTCCCAATCCAGGCGCAGGTCACGCTGGATGCGTCGGGTCACATGCTCACCGGCCCCGATGCGGCGGCAGCGGTCGCGGCGTTGGCGGCGCTGCCGGTGGATCTCATCGGCCTGAACTGCTCCACCGGCCCGGAGGAGATGCGTGCGGCGGTGCGTCAGATGTTGGCGTTGGCCGGGCGGCCCGCGTCGGTTCTGCCCAATGCCGGGATGCCGGAGAATGTGGACGGGCAGGCGGTCTACACCTTGCAGCCGGCGCCGTTCGCGCTGGCGCTGGGCGAATTTGCCGCGTGGGGCGTTTGCGCTGTGGGGGGCTGCTGTGGGACGGGGCCGGAGCACATCGCAGCGCTGCGGGCGCAGCTTGATGCGCGCGCTGTGGAGACCGAGGCGCGCTTTGCGCCGACGGCGATTCCCTATCTGGCGAGCAATGTTCAGGCGGTGGCGCTGCACCAGGAGCCGCGCCCGCTCATCATCGGTGAGCGGATTAATACGCAGGGAAGCCGCCAGGCGCGCCGGTTGGTGCTGGAGCGGCGCTACGATGCGCTGGTCGCGTTGGTGGAGACGCAGGTGGGCTACGGCGCGCACGTGCTCGATCTTTGCGTGGCGCTCACCGAGCGCGACGACGAGGCCGACACGATGCGTGAGATCGTCAAGCGGCTGGCGCTGGCCTCGCCCGCGCCGCTGGCCTTCGATACGACCGATCCGGCGGTGATGCGGGCGGCCCTGGAAAGCTATCCGGGGCGGGCGATCCTCAACTCGGTGAATCTGGAGGGTGGGGAGGCGCGTGCGCGGGAGATTCTCGGCTTGGCGCGGGAGTTCGGCGCGGCGCTGATCGCTCTCACGATTGACGAGGAGGGGATGGCGAAGACGGTTGCGCGCAAGCTGGAGATCGCGCGGCGGCTCTATGCGCTGGCAGTGGATGATCTCGGCCTGCCGCCGCACGCGCTCATTTTCGACCCGCTGACCTTCACGCTGGCGACCGGGGATGTAGAGACCGCCGGGGCCGCCGTCGCCACGCTGGAGGCATTGCACCGCATCAAGGCGGAATTGCCGGGCGCGCTCACCAACCTGGGCGTGAGCAACGTCTCTTACGGCTTGACCCCTCCTGCGCGACGGGTGCTCAATAGCGTCTTTTTGTATCAGGCGGTAGAGGCGGGGCTGGACATGGCGATTGTCAACCCGGCGCAGATCACGCCCTACGCCGACATCCCCGCCGAGGAGCGGGCGTTGGCCGAGGCGTTGATCTTCAACCGGCATCCCGACGCGCTGGCGGCGTACATCGCGCACTTCGAGGGGCTGACCGAGGCCCCGGAGAGCGTGTTCGAGACGGCGCTCTCGCCCTCGGAGCAGCTGCGCCAGGCGATTTTGCGTCGCCGCCGCGAGGGGGTCGAGGCGCTGGTGGAGGCGAGTCTCGCGGAGCGCGCACCCCTGGCAGTCCTTAACGAGGTGCTGCTCCCTGCGATGAAGGAGGTGGGCGAGCGGTTCGGCGCGGGCGAGCTCATCCTGCCCTTCGTGTTGCAATCCGCCGAGGTGATGAAGGCCGCCGTGGGGCAGCTGGAGCATCACCTGGAGCGCGCCGAGGGCGTGAGCAAGGGTGTGGTGGTGCTCGCCACGGTTTTCGGCGATGTGCATGACATCGGCAAGAACCTGGTCAAGACGATTCTGGTGAACAACGGCTACACCGTGCATGATTTGGGCAAGCAGGTGCCGGTGGCGGAGATTCTGGAGACGGCGCAGCAGGTCGGCGCGGATGCGATTGGCCTCTCGGCGCTGCTGGTGGCGACGAGCCAGCAGATGCGCGTCGCTGTGGAGGAGTTGCAGCGGCGCGGGCTGGAGATTCCGCTCCTGGTGGGCGGCGCGGCGATCAACGTGGAGTTCGCCCGGCGGATCGGCGCGGGCTACGCGCCGGGCGTCCACTATTGCAAGGACGCCTTCGATGCACTGCGCGTTTTGGAGGCGCTGTGATCGCGGGTTCGCTTTCACCACCTTTCTGGGGAGCGCAGACGCTCTCGGAGATTTCGCTGGACCTTCTCTGGCCGCTGCTGGATCGTAAGGCGCTCTTCCGTGGCGGCTGGGGCGCTGGCGGGCTGACGGGGCCGGCCTGGGAGGAGATCGAGGCCGAATTTGCGGCGCGCTTGCGGGTGATGCAGGTGGAGGCCGGGGCCTATCTCCAGCCGCAGGCGGTCTATGGCTACTTTCCGGCCCACTCGGATGGCGAGGCTCTGGTGATCTACGACCCGGCTGCGCCATCCGCGCGGCAGGAAGTGGCGCGCTTCCCCTTTCCGCGCCAGCCGGGGGGGCAGCGGTTGTGTCTGGCGGATTACTTCGCGCCGGTGGGTGGGCCGCTGGATGTGGCGATCTTTCAGGTTGTCACGGTGGGGCCGGGCGCGACGGCGCGCTACGCGGCCTTGGAGGCGGAGGGGGCCTACAGCGAAGCCTACTTTGTTCACGGATTGGCTTCCCACATCACCGAGGCGTTGGCGGCCTGGGTGCATCAGCGGGTGCGCGACGATCTGGGATTGGCGGAAAAGCAAGGCCGGCGCTACTCGTGGGGGTATCCCGCCTGCCCAGATGTATCGCAGCACCGTGAGGTCTTCCGTTTGTTGCCGGCGGAAGCGGCGCTGGGGATGGCCTTGACGGCGGCGGGGCAGCTCGTCCCGGAGCACAGCACGGCGGCGCTCATCGTAACACATCCGGCGGCGCGCTATTTTGTGGTGCGGTCGCGTTGATGCGGCCGCTTCGCGTTTGAAGGAGGAGGCGACATGTTATGCAATGAGGGAGATCTGTTGCGCCGGGTGGTGGTGTGCCCGCCGCGTGAGGCATATTTCCAGGTGGAGGATTTGGCGGCGCACAACATCGCGCAGCTGGCAGTACGTGAGGTTGCCATCGCCCAACATCAGCGGTTGTGTCGTGCGCTGGCGGCCCATGGTGCTGAGGTGATTTCCGTCCCCGAGCTGTCAAGGCATCCCAACAGCATCTTCACGCAAGACCCGCTCTTTTGCGCACCGGCGGGCTTTGTGCGCTTGCGGATGGGATTGCCCTCGCGGCGGGGCGAGGAGGCGTGGTTGGCGGCGGTCTTGGAGGAGTTGAACATCCCAGAGGTGGGGGTGATCGAACCGCCGGGGATCGCCGAGGGCGGCGATATCATCCTGGCGGGGGAGGTCGCCTTTGTGGGGCGCTCCTCGCGCACGAACGACGAGGGGATCGCCCAGCTGCGGGCCATTCTCGCGCCGATGGGCTACGAGATCCGTGTCGCCGATGTACCCATACCCTCTTTGCACATCGGCGGGATGATGAGCATGGTTGGGCCGCGCGCGGTGTTGGCGTGCGAGGGGGCCTTCCCGCCGGGCTTCTTCGAGGGATTCGAGGTCATCTCCATCCCCAAGGAGAGTTTCGTCTCAGGGAATGTCATCGCTTTGGGGGATGGGCGAGTAATTGTCGAGCAGCGCAACTTCGCAGCGCGGAAGCTGTTGGATTGGGCGGGCTATTCTGTGCAATCGTTGAATCTTTCGGAATTCCTCAAGGGGTCGGGCGGGCCTACGTGTCTGATCCTGCCGGTGGCGCGAGGTTAGCGCAGTTAAAATTTGTCAGTATCCGCAAAATCTTCTATAATAGGGTTAGATTTTGGCCCTTCGGGATTTTTTCGGGTAGCAATTTCCACCTTATTCTCTCGTTAGGAGGTAGCAATGAGCGGCAAGAAGAAAAAGAAAGACGCCGAGGCCCCCCAGGCTAACAACGCCTCGCCCATGGTTTTTCCGCCAGGCACAATTTTGGATTGTAATGGCAATCCTGTAGTTCAGGATTTTTCCTCGGAGGCGAACCGCAAGACGCGCACCAAGATGCGCGCCAAAGTCTACGAGCGTGAGCTGGCTCGATTGCACGTCGAGCTGGCGAAGTTGCAGGAGTGGATTCGGCACAAGGGACTGAAGCTCGTCGTGCTCTTTGAGGGGCGCGATGCTGCCGGTAAGGGCGGCGTCATCAAACGCATTATGGAGCCGCTTAATCCTCGTCATGCCCGTGTGGTGGCGCTGGGCGTCCCCACCGAGCGTGAAAAGACGCAGTGGTACTTCCAGCGGTACGTCCCTCACCTGCCCGCAGCCGGCGAGATGGTATTGTTTGACCGCAGTTGGTACAACCGCGCCGGGGTGGAGCGGGTGATGGGCTTCTGCACCGAGGAGGAGTATCGCGAGTTCTTGCGCTCCTGCCCGGAGTTTGAGCGGATGCTACTGCGTTCCGGCATCATTCTCCTCAAGTATTGGTTTTCGGTGAGCGATGAGGAACAGCAGCGCCGTTTCCAGGATCGCCTTGACGATCCCACTAAGCGCTGGAAGCTCAGCCCGATGGATTTGGAATCGGTCACCCGTTGGGTAGAGTACTCCAAGGCCAAGGACGAGATGTTCAAGTATACCGATATTAAACAGTCGCCCTGGTACGTGGTCAACGCCGATGTGAAGCGCCATGCGCGTCTGAACTGCATCGCGCATCTGCTGACCATGATTCCCTACCAGGAGATTCCGCATGAGACGCTCGTCTTGCCCGCGCGCAAGAAGGCTTCCGGCTACATTCGCCCGCCGATCACGGATCAGACCTTCGTGCCGGAGATTTATCACGGCGATTGTAAGTAGGTGGCATAGATAAAGGTAACGGGGCGACTAAGGTCGCCCCGTTATGGTTTTGGCAATTACGCCGGCGGCTGTAGCGCGCCCACCGGGCAACGGCTCAGGCACAGGCCGCACTTCTCGCACCGCTCCTCGTGGATGCGGATCTTCTTCTCCACCAGATAGAGCGCGCCGTAGACGCAGCTCGTCACGCAGAGGTTGCAGCCGGTGCAGCGTTCTGGGAGCAAGATCGGCGGTTCGGTCATCTCCGGGATGGGCTGGCGCAGCGCCAGGCCGTAGATGTCATCCACCGAGGCGTACCCGTGTTTGTCGAGCCAGGTATCGAGTTGCGCGGCGATTTTGCCGTAGATGCCCGCCCCTTTGGTGATGGCCGCTGTGCAGACCTGCACCGCGCGTGCGCCAGCCATCAGGAACTCCACCACATCCGCGCCGGTGGTGATGCCGCCCACGCCGATGACCGGGATGTCCACCACGCGGGCGATATCGTAGACCATGCGCAGCGCGATGGGCTTGAGCGCCGGGCCGGAGATCCAGCCGTAGCCTTTGCCGCCCATCCACAGCCGCCCGCCATGCTCGATGTCCACGCCAAAGGCCGGGCCGAAGGAGTTGACCGCGACGATGCCATCCGCGCCGGCCTCTTGGGCGGCTTGCGCTGCGCCCTGCGGCTCGCGGAAGGGACTCATTTTGACCAGTACCGGCACGTTCGCGCCCTCCTTCGCGGCGCGGATGGCCTCTTGCATCGGCAGGTAATCGTCGCCGATGTAGTGTGTGCTCAGCTCGATAGCGTCGGCGAAGGGCGCGACTTGCGGGGCCAGCCAGGCGATATCCTCCGCCGTGTATCCCAGGCTGGTGATCATAGGGAGTCCGGCGCTCTTTGCGGTGGGATATTCCACCTCCAGCCATTGCTCCGGTGGCAGCTCCGACCACAGTTCCGTGTTGAGGAAGTGGGTCTTGAGATCGGCCATATTGGGTGTGGGGACTGCGGCTGCCTGGCTGGAGATCGTCTTCGTCACCAGCGCCGCCGCACCGCCTTCCGCGCAGGCAAGGAGCGCCACGCCATCGCGCACCGGCGGCCCCGCCCCCGGCATGATGGGATGGGTAAGCGTCATTCCACAGAGATGGGTCGTGAGATCCGCCATGGTGTAGACCTCCTCGTTAGAATAAGCTGTTGTTACTGCGTTGCAAATGTGTCAATCATCAGCTTTACATCGCCCAGCGGATAGAGGATGGGGCAGGTTGCGCCGCGCTTGACGTACTCCTTCACTCTGGCAATCGCCTCCTCCGGCGTGCCGGTGGCGGTGATACGTAGAATCAGCTCGTCGGGCACGTAAACCATCGCCTTTTCGATCTGCTCCTTGGTGGCGGGCCAGCCCAGGATGCTCTGGATTTGTTCGACCACTTCTTGTTTGACGCCGCTGGCCTTAGCGATGTGTGGTTGCTGCGCCAGATATTGCGTGAGCAGCATCTTCGCGCCCCGGATGGCCTCGGCGCGATCCTCATGGACGGAGCAGACGATGAGTTGGGGGCGATCAATTTCATCCAGGGTGCGCCCGGCCTTGCGGGCGCCTTTTTCGAGCAGCTCAAGCGCCTGGTCGTTGTACTCCGGCGGGACGCAGTAGTTGAGCACCGCGCCATCGGCGATCTCGCCGGTGAGCTGCATCATCTGGGAGCCGGTCGCGCCGATCATCATCGGCACGTTGCGCGGCTCGCGCCGTCCGTGGATGACGTCGAGCTCGATGCCCTTGACGGTATGGAATTCGCCCTCGTAGGTGACGTTTTCCAGCGCCAGCAGCTTACGCATCACTTCGATGGTTTCGCGCATGGCGGTGAGCGGCTTGCGGCGCTCGATGCCCACGTTGCGGGCCAGTGGGTCCCACCACGCGCCGATACCGCAGATGATGCGGTCGGGGGCGAGATCGTCGAGGGTGAGGAAGGTGGCGGCGAGCAGGCCGATGTTGCGCGTCCAGTTGTTGATCACGCCGGAGCCGATCTTGATGTGCTCGGTGACGGCGGCGAAAGCGGCCATCGGCACGATGGCGTCGCGCACCAGGCGGCTCTCCGCCTGCCAGACGGCCTCGAAGCCGCGCTGTTCGGCGTATTGCGCGTATTTCATGCCATCCCGGATGGGGTGGGCATCCTGTAGATAGAGGGCAACGCGAGGAATATCATTCTGTGGCATAGTGTCTCTCCTTTTTTGTGGTTTGCCACGAATTGATTCGTGAACTTCGTGGCTAATAGTGTCTGTGGTATGTTTTGGGATTGCGTCTAACGAAACAGATCCTTTTCCGGTGGGCGCTGCATATCGCTGGCACGTCCCTCGCCGCGCGGATAGCTCGCGCCACGGATGAGTGCCACGGGCAGCCCTTCGGCGGCCTGGCCGATGATCAGCCCGGCGGCCGCAGCGAGCTCGTCGGCGCGTCCCACCACCGTCACTTGTAAGGTGTAGCCGAAGAGGTCCTGCTGCCCGCGCAAATCGGCCAGCGGCAGCATCCCGGCGACGCCGAGTGCGACGTTGACCGTTCCCTCCCGCCAGGGGCGGCCATGCGTGTCGCTGATGATGACGGCGAAGTCGGTCACGCCAGTGCGCGTTTGCAATCCGGCGCGGATGTTGCGGGCGGAAGCGTCAGGATCGCGCGGAAGCAGCAGGATGGTATCGGCAGCGCCGCCGACCACGTTGGAGCGATCCACGCCGGCGTTGGCGCAGATCCAACCGTGGTGGGTCTCCATGATGAGCACGCCGCCGCGTTGCCGAATCACGCCCCGTGATTCGCTGAGAATCACCTCGACGAGGCGGGGATCTTTCCCGGTGGCCTCCGCCAGGGCTTGCGCGTGCGCGCTGGGGCGGATGGTGTCCAGTTTGACCCGCTGCCCTTCGGCCTTGGAGACGATTTTGTGGGTGACGACCAGCACATCGCCTGCTTGGAGCGTGAGCTCGGCGCGTTGTAGCGCGGTATGGAGCAGCTCCGCCACGTCCGCGCCCGCCGGGACATCGGGGATGCCAGGGAGTGCGTAGAGGTAGAGATGGGGTGTAGTCATCCTATCCTTCGGGTAAGCCGGTGATGTAAATCCCCGCGCCGGGGACCTTGTAGCGGATATTGATGCCGATCAAGATGGAGGTCAGCCCCTCGACGACTTTGGCGTTGACAAGAGGGCCGGCATCAATCCCGCGTGTGCCCAAATCGGTGGCGAGGGCGATGGCGACCTGTTTGGCGGCCTTATCGTCGCCACAGATGAGCACGTCGCAGGGGACGGGCGCGGCGGGGTCTTCCAGGTGGTGCGCGCCGACGTTCTGGAAGGCCGCGACGACGCGGACCTCGGGGCCGAGCAGCTCCTGGGCCTGTTCGCAGGCGGAGCCTTCCGGCGGGATGTAGACGCGCGCGACTTTGGGCGGGCGCAGCGCGACGGTCACATTGACCAGGATTTTGCCCTGGAGGGCCTCGCGCAGATAGGAGAGCAGGGCGTTCTGCGCGCTGTAGGGCACGGTGAGGACGGCGACTTCGCCTGCCTGGGCCGCCGCGAGATTCTCCATGCCCACAATCAGCGCCTCACCCAACTTAGCGTTGAGCTCGGCGGCGATGCGCTCGGCCTTCTCCGCCTGCCGCGAGCCGATGATCACGCGATGCCCGGCCTGCGCCCAGCGGAGGGCCAGGCCAGGGCCTTCGTTGCCAGTCCCGCCTAAGATGGCGAGGGTGTAACGGGGTGGTGTTTGTTTCATGATTGTGTCCTTTTAGAGTAGAGTGATAGGTTCGTCTTCGATAGCCATGAAGGCATTGGGGAAGTGGGCCTGCGCCTTGCGTTCCATCTCTTCGAGATAAGCATCATCGTGCGCGGGGCTGTGATGGGTGAGCGCGAGCCGTTGCACCTGGGCCGCCAGCGCCACATCCACCGCCATACGCCAGGTGCTATGTCCCCAACCCTGGCGGACGGGGGGCGTGTCGGCGTATTCATGCTCATCGTATTCGGCATCGTGGATGAGCAGGTCCGCCCCGTGCGCGAAGTCCACCAGTCGGCGATCCACACCGATGTAGCCCTCGGTGTCGGTGGCGACGACGACACTGTGCCCACGGTAGTCAATGCGGTAGATGAGCACCCCTTCGCGGGGGTGATGGAAGCCGCGCAGGACTTTGACGCTCGCGGTGTTGGGGTCTATGCAGCTGAGGTCATCGTGGACACTGAAGAACTGTGGGTAGTTCTGCGGATCGGTGAAGGCCAGCGTTTCGCCCTGGCGGATGTGGCCCACGCGGCGGCGGCTGTGCATCTCCTCCAACCCAACGGGGAAGACGGGCGGCTGAAGCACCTGGTTGAGCGCGCTTTCCAGGTCTTGCTCTTGCTGGGGACGTGGCCCCAGGATGCAGATTTGGCTTTGTGCGTGGCGGACCGGCACAAAGAAGGGGAAGCCCTGCGTGTGATCGTGGTGGAGGTGGGTGAGGAGGATGGTCGCGTGCATGGGCTTCTTGGTGGCGGCGTACTCGGCCATCATCTGCTGCCCCAGGCGGATGATGCCGGTCCCCGCATCAATGATGATGAGATGTCCGTCCACGCGGATCTCGATACAGGTGGTGTTGCCGCCATATTTGACGGTGGTGGGGCCGGGCATGGGATAACCGCCGCGTACTCCGCGAAATTTGACCATAAATTCATCTTTGCTCATGGCGCGCTCCTTCAAAGATGGGAGGGAGTGATGGGTTAACTCGTCACTCGTTATCCGGTATTTTGGGAACTGACATGGGAACTTCTCAACGCTATCTTGCCCTAAGATTATACTGCTTGAGGACTTTGTCAAGCGCCCAACCGGTGGTACAATACCGCGTAAGTGATTTACAGATTTTCGAAGGAGTCCTCATGTTCCTTCGGCACACCACCGAGGATGAAAATGTAGGACAGGTTGGCAACCTGTCTTACGCTCAGGCTATTTTCTAGGGAGACAGCGGTGCTGGTGCACGCCATCCAGCACGAAAATGCTTATCAGCAGATTGGGCGGATTTAGCAGATTTTTGTTTGG
>DAOTXC010000204.1:0-4502 GCA_034435555.1 Anaerolineae bacterium | reverse complement strand
ATGAACGAGCAACGTCAAAATTTGGCCGCGCGCATCAGGATCTTGGAGCAGCTGCTGGCGATTAGTCGTGAGCTCAACTCCACTCACGAGATGCGGCGTCTGCTTATCCGGATCGTCGAGGCCGCCCGCGACTTCACCGCCGCCGATGGCGCCTCCATTCTGCTCGCTGAGGAGAGCGAAGGCGTCTTGCGCTTTGCCGCGTCCAGCGGGCCGGAGTCCAGCCAGCTCGAATCTACTCTCGTGCCGCTTGCCAACAGTCTGGCCGGATGGGTCGTGGAAAACCGTGAGATTGCTATCGTCGAGGATGCATTCACCGATCCGCGCATGTATGTCATTCAAGATGTTGATGCCACCCGCTCCATCGTCGCTGTGCCGATGCTTTTCAATGAAGCGGTCATCGGGGTGCTCGAGGCCGTCACGCTCAAAGATACGCACCACTTTCAGCCGCAAGATATCGAGATGTTGGAGACGATGGCGGGCATTGCGGCTGTGGCGGTTAAGAATACCCAACTCTTTCATCAAAGCGACTGGATCGCCCAGGTCGTTCATGAGATTCGCACCCCTCTTACCGCGATCCTCTCCTATGCTGATTTGCTCCAACGCCCCGACATTGACGATACGATGTTTCACGAGTTCGTGCAGATCATCAGCCGTGAAGCCGAGCGGCTCAGCGCGATGGTGAGCCAATTCCTCGATTTGGCGCGACTGGAATCGGGGCGTGTGACTATGTCGCTCGAGCCTTTGCAGTTATTTCCGCTGGTCGCCCATGCGGTCAACGTAATTCAACCGCTGGCAAACGAGTGTCGGGCGACTATTATCACCAACGTGCCTGCTGATTTGCCGCTTCTCTGCGGCGATTCGCAACGGTTGCACCAGGTCTTGCTCAATCTGCTCTCCAATGCGCTCAAATACTCCGGCGATGATGCGCAGATCACTGTCACGGGACGGCAAGAGGGCGAGATGCTCGTGTTGGGCGTGACCGACACCGGGCCAGGGATCCCCCAGGAGCAGTTGTCCCAGCTCTTCCAGAAGTTCGTGCGGCTCCCCGGCAGCGAGCAGCGCGCCGTGGGTGCGGGGCTGGGCCTGGTGATCACGCAGCAGATTATCGAAGCGCATCAGGGCCGCATCTGGGTCGAGAGTACGGTTGGCAGTGGCAGCACCTTCTACATCGCCTTACCGCTTGCGCCCTGTGATTAGTTCGCAAATGCCCTTTACAAATTCCAATAGTGTGGTATTATCTTGCCGCCTGTGAGCGCGTGCGCTCTCGGGTTTTTGTTTATAGTTTATGATCTCAACAACAATGCCTAAAAACATACAAGATGGGTCAGGTTCCCCGGCAATAGATGTGCAAACGAGCCTCATGCTGGCTGCCCTGTTTCAGGGCAGCCAGAGTATATAAGCAATTAGTGGGTGGCGGGAGCAATGGCGGAGTCCTGCTGACGCCCACTATTGCTTTTTTGTGGGGCAACTTCGGGAACAACCTACAACGCTACCAACAGACCAGGAGGTTACATGGCTGAACGACCCGTATATGTGACTGCGGAGGGGTATCAACAACTTGAGCGGGAACTCGACGAGCTCAAAACTTATCGTCGCGACGTTGTGGCGCGGCGTTTACACGACGCCCTCAAAGAGGGCGAACTGATCGAAAATGCCGAACTTGAGGATGCCCGGCGAGAGCAATCTTTCGTCGAGGGGCGCATCTACACGTTGGAACAGACCTTGCGCAATGCCCAGATCATCGAGAAGAACGCCGATGCTGCTGCCGATACTGTGACCCTGGGCAGCCACGTCACCGTCAGCGAGAAGGATTTCCCCGGAAACGAGGAATATCAGCTGGTCGGCTCGGCTGAGGCCGATCCCGCACGAGGTAAGATTTCCAATGAATCGCCGTTGGGCAAGGCTTTGCTGGGCAAGAAGGTGGGCGAATTGGCAACCTTCAGCGCACCTGGCGGCGACATCACTTTCGAAATCATCTCCATTCGTTAGCCAACTCGAATTGGAGTCTGTCGCCAGCCCATACGTGCGTATCGTATGGGCTGGTGTTGTAGGGTGATTGACAAGAGGAGAAACCGATGGAACTTAATGATCTGGAACAGCAACGCGCCGAGAAGCTCGCGCGCTTGATCGCCGCTGGACACGACCCCTACCCGGCCCGTGTGACCCGCACCCACACCAATGCCGCTGCCTTCGCTGCTTTTGAAGCCGCCGAGAGCGCGGAGAGCGATCCCCCCACCGTCACCGTGACGGGGCGGCTGGTCGGCCTGCGCGTGATGGGGAAGGCCTCCTTCGCTCACATCGAGGATGGCTCTGCCCGGCTCCAGCTCTTCATCCGCCAGAACGAGCTGGATGATGAGACGTACGCGCTCTTCAAAAAGGAGTTCGACTTGGGCGATTTCGTCCAGGCCAGCGGCCCGCTGATGCGTACCCGCTCCGGTGAGATCAGTGTGCAGGTGCAGGCATTGCAACTGCTCGCCAAGGCCATCACCCCGCTGCCGATCCCCAAGGAGTACACCGACGAACAGGGGCAGCGCACGCGCTACAGCGCCTTCTCCGATGTGGAGGAGCGCTATCGCCAGCGCTATGCCGATCTGGCCGTCAACCCTGAAGTGCGCGAGGTCTTCCGCACGCGCGCGCGCATGATCAGCGCCCTGCGCGGCTGGCTCGATAGCCAGGGCTATCTGGAGGTGGAGACCCCGGTACTCCAGCCCATCTACGGCGGGGCAGCGGCGCGGCCCTTCGTCACCTACCACAATCAGCTCAAGCAGGAGCTCTATCTGCGCATCTCCTTCGAGCTCTACCTCAAGCGCCTGCTGGTGGGGATGTACGAGCGCGTCTATGAGATCGGGCGCGATTTCCGCAACGAGGGCGTCTCTCACAAGCACAATCCTGAGTTCACCCAATTGGAGCTCTACTGCGCCTATACCGATCTGGAAGGGATGATGGACACCGCCGAGCAGCTCATCGTCTACACGGCCCAGACGGCGCTAGGAACCCAGCAGCTCACCTATCAGGGCCAGGAGATTGATCTGACCCCGCCGTGGCCGCGACGCACCCTCCAGGAGATCATCGAGACCGGCACGGGCATTGATTACACCGCTTACCCCGATGCTGATGCGCTGCGCGCCGAGATGCGTCGTCGTGGCTATCAGGCCGCCACGAACGCCACTTGGGGCCATCTGGTTGATAATCTCCTCTCCGAGGTGGAGCCGACGCTCTTGCAGCCGACCTTTGTCTACCGTTATCCGGTGGAGATTTCGCCGCTGGCGAAGCAGTGCGCCGACGATCCCACACACGTGGAGCGGTTCGAGCTCTTTGTGGCCGGGATGGAGATGGGCAACGCTTTTACCGAGCTCAACGACCCCTTCGAGCAGGAGCGACGCTTCGAGCAGCAGGGGCGCGCCGAAGCCGCCGGCGACGAGGAGGCGCATCCCATGGATGAGGATTACCTGCGCGCGCTCAAATACGGGATGCCGCCCAATGGGGGCTTCGGGCTGGGCGTTGACCGGCTCGCCATGCTCTTCACCGACCGCCACACCATCCGCGAGGTGCTGCTCTATCCGCACCTGCGTTCCAAAGACAAAGAGTCGGTATAGCCGGTGTACAGAAAACCGACGCGGCGCGGACTGAGCAAGTCCGCGCCGCGTCTTTGTTCCCCAACGTATCTACTCACCCTGGCTCCGAGGGGATCGTCAGATCTCCGTCAAGTCAGAATTATCTAGGACTACATTGCGTAGCAGCCTGGAATTTGCTTATGCATCCACGCCGGATCTGGCGATCCGGCTAGAGCCTGAGTAGATACTCCCCAACAAACTAAAGGCTGCCCTGCACCTCGGCGTCCAGGCGGCGGTAGAAAGCCTCCATGTAGGCGTGACGTTCTGCCGCGATCTGGCGACCCGTCTCTGTGTAGAGCTGCTCCTTGAGGCGCGAGAGCTTCACCACGAACTCGTGGACGGGCGTGTGCTCAGCGGCGTTGTCGCCCTCCGCGTCCCATTGCGCCCGGCTGATCTCTTCCAAAGGCGCCCAGAGCCGCTGTTGATGTGCGCCGCCATAGGCGAACGCGCGCGCGATCCCAATCGCGCCGATGGCGTCCAGCTTATCCGCGTCAAAGAGCACCTGCGCTTCCAGCGTCGCTGGCGCGGGCGCGGTGCGGAACCGATGCGCGGCAATCGCGTGGCAGACAGCCTCCAACCAGGCCGTGGGCGCGTCGTGCAACCGTGCTCGCGCCCGCTCTGCGGCCACCGCCGCGTGATCGCGTCCCTCTGCATCGGCTTCAGCGCGTCCCCAGTCATGTAACAGGGCCGCCGTCCGCACGATGGTCAAATCGGCGCCCTCGGCCTGAGCGATGCGTTCCGCCAGCTGCAGTACCCGCAGAATATGATCGAAGTCGTGGACGCTATCGGCGGCCTCGTAGAGCTGCCGCGCATCCGCGATGGTGATTGCAACCATAAGCCCTCCGCAAATTGCATCAAAAAAGCGGGCTGGTGCTCAGCCCGCGGCTT
>DAOTXC010000203.1:0-2917 GCA_034435555.1 Anaerolineae bacterium | reverse complement strand
ATATTAGTTAGTTGTGACCTATTGAAGTTCACTTCCTTTGCGCCAGTGCAGTGTGTGGTACGCGACGGTAGTTGACTCTCGTAAGAAGAAATTATATAATGAAGACATCATAGGATTCCTCTCCATCCTTATCTTACGATCCTTACTCCGTTATTCTACGTATGATCCGTAGGGGATGTACGACGTGGAATGACCACGCTTCTCGACCTGGATTCGGCTATTCGTCGAAGCTAATATCACTCCGACCATTGGACAGGCTACTATCTTTCAGAGTCATCACAATAAGGAGATTACGATGTCATTCTTATCACGGTTGTTTATCTGTGGCGGCACGAATAGGGTGAGATTGGATTGGTCGCAGGTACACATCATCTTTGTAGATTAGAACAGGAGCAGGTCCACAGCAACAAGGAGGGTGAGACGGATGGAAGAGAGACCTGAAATACAAACCACGTCGGAATCGCCGCGTTCGGCTGGCGCATGGATCGAACATTAGGTTGCCGAGATCGAAGCGATTCAGAAACAGGTCAATAGTGAGTTACTTCCCGCCTGGGTATGTATTATCCTGGGCGTGATTTTCTTGTGCGTTGGCCTGGGGCTTTTGGGCGGCGATTACAATTGGCTGGGCTGGGCGCTCCTTGCATCCTGCCGCGCTCAAACCAGCCCGCCTGCCACGACGCCTTTTGACACCCCAACTGCGACCCCAGCAGCCATACCCCCTGAGACGCCGCTCATTCTGAGCGACGCTTCACAGGTGGCTCCACGCGATCAATACCGTCCTTTCGATTTCGACCGTGACCCGTGGCTGGCTGGCTACGTTCAAGAGTATCAAGAGGCACTCCAGGCACAAGCGGCCTGGCTGGAAGACCCTATCGCGGTCGCCTTGCGCCTGGTGGGATTCCCCAACCCGGATGAAACCGCACCGGATCAAGTGAGCGTTTTCTACCAGGACCCTGCGACCACGATAGTGGTCGTCTTGCAAGACCCCATCATAGGCGACGACTCGGTTGCGGCCAGCGAGCACCGCATCGAACTCGTCAAAACGGGCGCGATATGGGAAGTCACCTGGGCGGGTGGGCGTTATCGCTGCCAGCCGGGACGCGGCCAACAGGATTGGCAACCTGATTTGTGCGCCTAGCTTTTCACATCGCGCTCTACCGCCTATAATGGGCGCATGAGCAGACAGCCCGCATCACAACAGACGGCCACGCGCTACGGCTGGTCGGTTGTATGCGCCTCGTGGCTGGCGGTCTTCTGCCTCTTCGGCTATCGGGCGACCTTCGCCATCCTCAAAGGGCCGATGAGCCTCACCCTCGGATGGAGCGCCGCTGAAGTCACCCTGGGCTACTCGCTGATGATGGTCGTCTACGCGGTCACGGCCTACTTCGGCGGCCTGATCCTCGACCGCTGGGGCGGGAAGCCCACCTATGCCCTCGCGGCTATCTTTGGCGGATTGGGATTCGCCCTCACCGCACAGATGCGCGTCTATGCCGCTTACCTCGTCACCTTCGGGCTGCTGGGCGGCCTGGCGACGGGGATGCTCTGGGTCACTTCGACCGTCTCGGTGCGCCGATGGTACGTGGGGCGCACCTACGCCACCCGCTGGGGCATCGCCTTCGCCGGCGCGCCGATGGCGCAATTTGCCCTGGCGCAACTGGTCGGGCCACGGTTGAGCGCGGCGCAGGCGGCGCTAGAAGCAACCGTCTTCTCCGCTCTGGGCATGGATACGACAGCGTTCCCCGCAACGGAGCGCTCGGCGCTCCTCGTCGAGGCCCTCACCAATCCCCTGATCCGCACAGCAGCGCCGGTCGCCGAGGCGCTCGCTGCATTGGAGGCTGCCTGGCGCGGCGAGATGCTGCTGTTGGGCGCCATCGTCCTGACGCTGTTGGCAATAGCGGCGTTCATCGGTAAGCGCCACCCCGAACATTACGGCTTCACACCCTTTGGCGCGGAACCTCAGGAAGAGCCTTCCGTCTGCGCGTGGCAGCTGCGAGACGCCTTCTCCCGCTATGCCATCTGGGGCGTGATGCTCACCTTCCTCGCCAGCATGATGGCCGAGTTCCTTATCTGGACGCAGGTGGTGAGCTACTGGACCGACGATGTGGGCTATTCCCTACAGCAGGCGACGAACACCTACGCCGTCATCGGGCTGGTGGGGATCGTCAGTATGCCGTTGATGGGGCGCATCGCCGATGCGGTGGTGGCGAGGGTGGGCCGCGAGGCGCTGGGGCGAAAGCTGCTGCTGGTGATCGGTCCGTTGATAGGCGCGGCGGCGTGTGGGCTGCTGCTCCACTCGCAACGACTGGCGCTGGCCTACGCGGCCTGTGTCCTCTTCGCCATCTACTGGGCCATTGTGCCCGGCTCGGTGGTGGGCTATACCGGCGCGCTCTACGGCTGCGAGTCGTTGGGGCGCATTTGGGGATTGGCGACCCTCATCGTCATGGGGATTGGCCCGTTCGCCGGATCGTACATCGGCGGCCTGCTGCGCGATCTCACGGGCAGCTACACTTTCGCCATCGCGTATGCACTGGGTTCCTTTCTCGCGTCCGTGCTTCTCGCCCTGACCCTGCCGTTGGCCTTGCGGGAACATCCAGCGTAGGCGAAAATTACCCTTCCTGGATGGGACGTGGTATACTTGCATGGACAGATCGTAACTACGCAGCCTGCTTGAAGGGGAGCGTTAGCTCCCCGCTCCAGGGCTATAAAGGCTGTGCTTGCAACACTTTGTTGTTGGCGCGTGCTAGAGCCTGAGTAGTTACGACAGATCACATATGAGGAGACCCGATGGCGAATACTAAGCCACAGAACATCGGCATCATCGGCGCGGGGGTGGCGGGACTCTCCGCCGCCTACGATTTGACCCGGCAGGGGCATCAGGTCACGGTCTACGAGGCCCGCGATTACGTCGGCGGGCTGG
>DAOTXC010000202.1:0-16321 GCA_034435555.1 Anaerolineae bacterium | reverse complement strand
GTGCACGCCATCCAGCACGAAAATGCTTATCAGCAGATTGGGCGGATTTAGCAGATTTTTGTTTGGCTATTCGCCATTCACCATTCGCAGATTCACTATTTTCGAAGGAGTCAGCCATGATAGACCTGCTCAAGAATACCTCCAATTTTTTGGCGCACCACAAAGGGTTGCCGGTTATGATCGGTGTGGTGCTTGTGATTCTCAATCTTCTCCTGCAACTGCTCCCCGCCTGGCCGGTGATCGGCTGGCTGGCGCAGGTGCATCTCTTCCTCCACCTGGGCATCATCATTGGATTGCTGGGGGTTCTTATCGGCGACGCACTCTAGCTCCGCAACGATGACTGACCTGTTCGGCCCCAATACCTGGGGATAAGTTGCATTTTTTCCAAGATTACAGTATCATTAAAGTAGAAACCCCTGACCGTTACGCAGCAAAGGAGGCAACACATGAGGCGCAGCATCGGTATCATTTTGATCTTTGTGCTGGTGAGTGTCACGCTACCCACACCGGCTACCGCCGCCCCCCAAAATGACGGTTGGACGGCGCTCGGTAGCCACGTTGTTGTCCCTGGGGAGACGCTCTTCTGCATCGGGCGCGCTTATGGCGTTGACCCCTGGGCCATCGCCAGCGCCAATGGGCTGATCAACCCCAATGTCATCCATCCCGGTCTGACCCTCACCATTCCCAACGTCCATGTCACCCTGCCGCCCGGCCCCACGTGCGTGCGCCAGTTTGATGGCGGCGCGCCACCGGTCACTTGTGGCAACTGCAACTGCATCACCCAGCACCTCATCGTCACTGGCGATACGCTCTACCAAATCGCTGCCCGCTACGAAACCACCATTGACGAGCTCGTCCATTGCAACTGCATCTACAACTCCAACTACATCCGCATCGGCGATACCCTGTGCATTCCCTGATTCGGTACACTCTCCTGTCGCTGTGAGGCGGGAGCAATTTGAACAAACCTTTTAAGGAGGCAACTTTATGCAATTCGGTGATATGATTCGTGAAGCAGACTGGAAAAAAGAAAAACACGCGCCCGTCATCGAAGCGCCGGAAACCGTCGCTGTGGGTGAACCATTCCAGGTCACAGTCAGCATCGGCAAGGAGATCCCCCATCCCAACACCACCGAGCATCACATCCGCTGGATTGATGTCTACTTCAAGCCTGAAGGCGATAACTTCACCTACCATGTGGGGCACTTTGAGTTCACCGCGCACGGCGAATCCGTCAAAGGCGCGAACGAGGGGCCGGTCCACACCCATCCGCTGGCGACCTTCTCCATGCAGGTGCAGGGGCCTGGCGATCTCGTCGCCCTCTCGCTCTGCAATATCCACGGCCTGTGGGAAAACGCGCACGCGCTCAAGATCGCAGAGTAAGCGCCTTGACACTTTGCTGACCAGCGCCTTTGCAGCTGCGCGCTGGTCAGCTTCTTACACCATAACACGCAGAAAGGAACAGTATGGCTCAATTAACCAAATCGAAACTGATCGAACTCCTCCATGCCGCCGCCAGGGACGAGCACGCGGCCATCATCCAATACTTGCGCCACGCCTACATGATGGGCGAGAGCGAACTGGCCTGCGAGATCGAGGGCATCGCCCGCGACGAGATGCGCCACTTCTGGATGCTCTCCCGCTGGATCGTCAAGCTGGGCGGCGATCCCACCATCGAGCGCGGCTTCACCGACCTCGCCGGGGCCGATCCGCCGGAGTGGCTCCAGCGCGACGTCGCCGCTGAGGATCGCGCCATCGCCATGTACCGCGACATCATTGCCCAGCTCAACGATCCCGACCTCAAGGCCGACCTGGAACACATTCTTGGCGACGAGGAGCGCCATCATCGGGAATTCAACGCCTTCGTGGCCGAGGCTCAGGCCGAGCTCGCCGCTGCACCGGAGGCCGACCCAGAGGCCCTCGCCGCTCCCGAACCGCCCCTCGCTCCCGTTGATAAGGAGGCGCTCGATTGGGGCGTCCGCCACGAGTACACCGCCATCCTCCAATATCTCACCCACTCCTTCGTCATTCAGGATGAGGAGGTCTCCCGCCAGCTCGAGATGCAGGCCATCAACGAGATGCAGCACATGGGCTGGTTCGGCGAGGAGCTAAACGAGCGCGGCATCGAGATGCCGCTCGATCATCACCCCGTCGCGCGACCAGCCTCTGCCGCCGCCATGCTCAGCGCCGACATCCAACTGGAGCGCGACACCACCCAGGCTTACACCGACTACCTGGGCCGCATGTCCGATCCCGAGCTTCAAGAGGTCGTGGACGAGGCGCGGGGCCAGGAACTATACCACGAAAGCCTCTTCAACCGGCTGCTGGCGCGCCTGCAACGCGCATCCAGCGCTGGTTGGACCCTAGGCAGTCTCATCAACAAGGAGAAGAAATAGCATGAACCAAGTCTTAATGCGTGAAGATGCCCCCCTCTCTGCCGAACAATGGCAGCTCATTGATGCCACCGTCCAAGAGGTGGCCGAAAATATTCTCGTTGGACGCCGCCTGCTCCAGCTCTATGGGCCGCTAGGCTATGGCGCGTATACCGTCCCCCTCTACGCCTACGGCGCAGAAGCAGGGGAGGCCATTCGCGCCAGTCTCGTCAAGCAACTCCCCATGACCACCCTTGACCAGGACTTCATCATCAGCGTGCGCGACCTGGAGCTCTTCAACAGCGGGCAACCCTTCGACACCGCCCCGGTTGCCGCTGCCGCTGCTGCCTCCGCCTTCGCGGAGGATCGGCTCATCTTCGAGGGCGACGCGGACGCCGGCCTCGAAGGTCTGCTCACCGCCAAGGGGCACCTCGCCCTCTCGCTCAGCGATTGGGCGGAGGAGGGGCAGGCCCTCGCCGACATCTCCACAGCCATCGCGGCGCTCGTCTCCGCTGGCTTCTACGGCCCCTACGCCGTCGTGATGAATCCCGCCCGCTATGCCAACGTCCAGCGCGTCTACGGGCGTCGCGGCATCCTGGAGGCGGAGCTGTTGGAGCAGCAGGCCCGAAGCGGCATCCTGTCCACACCCGTCATGCCGCTGGACAAAGTCGTGGTGCTGGCGGCGCAGCAGCAGTACGTTGACCTGGCCGTCGGCCAGGATATGGCGACCGCCTTCATCGAAACCGTCAACATGGAGCACTGCTTCCGCATCATGGAGACGCTGGCGTTGCGGATCAAGCAGCCCGGCGCGATCTGCGTCCTGGCTTGACGCTTACGCTTACCAGTCACGGGCCGGGGAATTCCCCGGCCCGTCTTTTTGGGGTATACTAAGCCAGCTAACGTGAAAGGGAAAGAGTGCCATGCGGGTTGTGATGCTATCCAAAGCCTGTATCGTGGGCGCCTACCAGCGCAAGTTGGAGGCGCTGGCGTCGTTGGCCCCAGAACTCGAACTTACCGTCCTCGTCCCCCCCTACTGGCAGGATGAGCGCGGGCGCATCCCTTTAGAGCGCGCTCACACGCACGGCTACACCCTGCGCGTCCTCCCAATGCGCTTCAACGGGCAGTTTCACCTCCACTACTACCCCGACTTGCGCGCGGCGCTTCGCGAGCTGCGCCCGCAACTCGTCCACATTGATGAGGAACCTTACAACCTCGCTACCTACCACGCCAACCGCGTCGCCCGCCACCTGGGGGCCAGGACACTCTGGTTTTCCTGGCAGAACCTGCACCGTCGCTATCCGCCACCCTTCTCCTGGCTGGAGCGTTACAACCTTCGCCACACCGACTACGCGCTCGTCGGAAGTCAGACCGCCGCCGCAGTCTGGCGCGCCAAGGGCTATCGCGGCCCGTTGGCCGTGATCCCCCAGTTCGGCGTTGACCCGGCGCTCTTCGCGCCGCCCCCCGCGCGCGAGGATGCGCCGCTGCACATCGTCTACGCCGGGCGTCTCGTCCCCGAAAAGGGTGTGGATTTGCTGCTCCGCGCGCTCGATGGCCTCGCTGGCGAATGGCGGGCGACGATCCTGGGCAGCGGCCCGGAGGAAGCGGCGCTCAGGGCGCAGGCCGCCCGGCTCTCCTGCGCGGCGCGCATCCGCTTCGCGCCGCCCATCCCCTCCGTGGAGATGCCGGGCTTCTACCAGCGCGCCGACGTGCTCGTGCTGCCCTCGCGCGCGCGGCCCAACTGGATGGAGCAGTTCGGGCGCACGCTCATCGAGGCGATGGCCTGCGGGGCTGTGGTTGTGGGGGCCGAGAGCGGCGAAATCCCCCACGTCATCGGCGAGGCGGGTCTGACCTTTCCTGAGGACGATGTGGCGGCGTTGCGCGCGGCACTCGCCGCCCTCAGTGCCGATCCCGCCCGCCGCTGCGAGCTGGCCGAGCGGGGCCGCGCGCGCGTGCTGACGCACTTCACCCAGGAGCACATCGCCCGGCAGACCCTCGCCGTCTATCGGGAGGTGTTGGCGTGAACCTGGCGTGTGTGCGCCACTGGCTTGTGGCCCGCTGGCACTACCTGCAAGGGCGCGTCTATCGCTACCAGGCCAATCGCTTCGGCGATCCAGATGGCTATCTGCGCGCCATGGACGCCTTCACCAAGGCCCTCGCTGCCGATCCCCACTTCGCCCAGGTTTACCTGGATCGGGGGATCCTCTGGTGGCGCGAGCTCGATCATCCCCGCAAAGCCATCTACGATTTGACCCAGGCCGAGGCCCTCGATCCGGCGCTGGTGGAGGCCCGCTTCAATCGGGGCGTCGCTCACCAGCAGCTCCGCGAATACGAAGCGGCCATCGCCGATTTCCGCGCCTACCTCAAGATGGGAACCCATCCTCATTGGCGCGATTACGCAGAAAAAATGATCCAGGAGCTCCAAGAATGGCCCACCCAAGAGTGTTCTCACTGAAGTATGGTTGGTTGACCCTGCTGTTGTTGCTGGGATTGGCAGGGTGCCAGATGCCGGTGACGCCGGCGCCCGGCCCCGCCGCGACGCCGACCCTGCCGCCGGCTCCCACCATCCGCCTGGTTGAACCGTCCCGCACGCTCTGCCAGGCGGCCACGCAATTGCGACGCAACCCGCTCGTGATGGGCAGCTGGCCCCGCGAGCTCACCGCCGCCTGGGAGATCCTCCCCGCTGATGATGACACGCCGCTCAGCACCGGCAGCTGGACGCCGGAGCAAGGCCCGCTGCTCGCCACCTTCCCGGAGAGCGCGCCCCTGCCCTCCGGGCGCTACACGCTGCGCCTCACCCTCGCCGATCAGACCGTCACCCAGCCCTTCACCATCACCGCCGCCATCCCTCAGATCATCCAGGCCGAGCTGGCCCTCACCCCCGGCAGTCCCGCCGTTACCGAGTTACCCTCCGGCGTGCAGCACTTCTACGTGCGTTACAGCTATGCGGGGGCCTGCCAGGGCGCGCCGCTCTGGTTGACCGTCCAACAGGGCGAGCAGATCATCTGCACCGCGCAGATCGCTCTTGAGGAGGAGCGCGCCACGGACGCCATCCCCTGCTACCAGGCCGATACCGCGCCCTTGCCCGATGGGGAGGACTATCAGCTCACGCTCAACTTGATGGGCGAGCAGAGCCACGAGCTGCGCTTCCGCGTCGGCGCGCCCCCTGTCGCTGTCACCCCCTACTGCGAGCCGCTCTTCACCGCTGCCGGGATCGCGCCCGATGGGACGCCGCTCCACAGCAGCGACCGCTTCGAGTGGTACGTCCAAACGATCTATCTGGGCACGCACTGCACCACCCTGGAACCCGGCGCCGCATGGGAGGCGCGCTGGTATCGCAATAACGAGCTCCTGCGCACCGCGACCGGGCAATGGACAAATCCCGCCGTTCCGGTGGTGTGGGATAGCCTGCCGGGGACGCCCTTCATCCTCTATGGGACCTACAGCGCCACCCTTGCTCTGGAGGGGCTGGCGCCACTCACCACTACCTTCCAGGTTGTCCCCTACGTTCCTGCCACACCCGCGCCCTGATATTGACACTTGGCGCGGCAGGTGTTAACATGAAAGTACCACATACAACTGAGTTATCTCTATACCGAGCGAAGGAAAGGAGTACACCATGAGCACAGTGATTACTGTTTCACGTCAATTCGGCAGCCGTGGCAGCTACATCGCCACCGCCGTCGCCAAAGCGTTATCACTGCGTTACATTGACCGGGAAGTGCTGCACCGCGCGGCGGAATTGGCCGGCTACCCCGATGAGGAGATGGTCGCCCATCTGGAAAGCCGGGAGAAGGTCCCCGGCCTGATTGATCAGATTTTAGATGCGCTTAACCGGCTGCCGCCCATCCCCACCATTCCCAGCGCCAGCCTGCGTGAGAGCTACGCCTACGATGAGATGATCGCCGTGTTGATGGCGCAGGAGGGGCTGAGCCGTGACGAGGCCTTTGCCCAGATGCAGGCGCAGGAGCACCGCGCTGAGGCCGCGACGAACTACCCGGAGCTGATCCAGCGCGTCATTCTGGAGTATGCCCAGGCGGGCGATGTGATCATCGTGGGGCGAGGTGGGCAGATGGTTTTGGGGAACCTGCCCGGCGTCCTGCATGTGCAGATCATCGCGCCTGTCGAGCGCCGCATCCACACCGTGATGGAGCGCCTGGGGCTGGATGAGAAGGAGGCCGAGCGGCGCGTTCGGCAGAGCGATAAGGAGCGTACCCGTTATCTCAAGCATTTCTTCGATGTGGATTGGCGGGATCCTTTGCTCTACGATTGTGTCATCAACACCGCCAAGATGCCGCTCGATCTGGCCGTCAACATGATCACCAGCGCGGCGCAGCGCATTGCCGCTCAAATCCCGGCCTGAGTCAGCCACAAAAAAGCCGCCCCCATGTGCGTGGGGGCGGCGGAAACGAAAAGGCGTTAGAGCAGGCCCACCTGGCTGTAATCGCCTAGCGTCAACTTGAGCGCCTTGGGGCGGATGGGGGACTGCTTGAGCGTCACATGGCGCCCGATGAGGCTATCCTGCACCCGCGCGGGCAACGCCTCGATCTGTGAGTGTTCCAACACAATCGAGCGCTCGATCTCGCTATCCAGCACCACACAATCGTGGTTGATCGAGGTGAACGGCCCCACGTAGGAGTTCACGATGCGGGTGTTCTCGCCGATGATCGCCGGCCCCCGCACGATGCTGTTGATAATCTCCGCGCCCTTTTCCACCGTCACGCGGCTGTCTACCTCGGAGTCGCGGTCAACGTACCCCTCGATGCAGGGCATCAGCTCTTCCAGCACGCGGCTGTTCGCATCGAGCATGTCGCCCGGTTGGCCTGTGTCAATCCACCAGCCCCGATGGATGTAGGGGAAGACGTTGTACCCGTGCTCCACCAGCCATTGGATGGCGTCGGTGATCTCCAACTCGCCGCGCCATGAGGGCTGAATCTCATGCACCGCCTCGAAGACGTGCTTGTCGAACATATAGATGCCGACCAGCGCCAGATTTGAGGGCGGGACCCTGGGCTTCTCAATCAGCCGCACAATCTGCCCTTGCGGGTTGAGCTCCGCCACGCCGTACTGCTGCGGTTGCGTCACCTCGGTGAGCACAATCTGACTGTTCCACTCGGAATCGGCGAACTGCTTGATCAATGGGGAAATCCCGCCTTGAATCACGTTATCGCCCAGGAACATCACGAAGCGGTCCTCACCCAGAAAGTCCTGGCTGATCTTGACCGCATGCGCCAGACCGAGGGGCGCATCCTGGTGAATGTAGGTGATATTGACACCCCACTTGTTGCCCCGGCGCACGGCCTGCTTGATCTCGTCCGCAGTATCGCCCACCACAATGCCGATTTCGGTGATGCCAGCATCGCGGATGGATTCGATCACCCGGAACAAGACGGGCTTGTTCGCCACGGGGATCAACTGCTTGGCGCTGGTGAAGGTCAAGGGGTACAACCGCGTTCCCTTGCCACCGCTCAAAATCAGACCCTTCATAAGTTTAATCACCTCCTGTTGGTGTGCTGTTACAGTGTCAGGCGCTCAATAGCCGCCCGTCAATTTCCCTTCGGTGGCATCCAGCAGCACTGCGCCGAGCAGCCGCACGCGGAAGCGTTCCAGCCGTTCTTGCGCCTGTGCGACGTGATCGCGTCGCGTGTGTCCCGCGCGCGCCACGAGCAGCAGCCCGTCGGCCCTGGTCGCCACGACCAGCGCATCTACCGCCACGTTGATGGGCGGCGCGTCGAGGATGATGAAGTCGGCCTGCGTCTGCAACGCGGATAACATCTGCGCCATCCGCTGCGAGCCGAGGATGTCCGCCGGGTTGGGCGGCAGCGGGCCACTGGTCAGCAACCGCAGCCCCGGCACGCTCGTTTCCCGCAATTCCGGCTCGCTGAGCGCCTCCTCATCCAGAATCGCCGTCGTCAGGCCCGGGTCGCGGGGCTGCTCCAGGAGCGTGTGCAGTTGCGGGCGACGCAGGTCCGCATCCACCAGCACCACGCGCTGGCCGGCCTGCGCCATCACCACGCCCAAATTAGCCGCCACATACGATTTCCCCGTCTGGGGGGCCGCCGAGGAGACCACGAGCACTTCCAACGGCTTATCCAGGCTCGTATAGGCCAGGTTGAATCGCAGCGCGTGATAGGCCTCCGCCGCCGCAGAGTGTGGATCAGCAAGTGTGACCAGTCTATTGGTGTGCATCTGCGCCTCCTACTAGCTTCTTCGAGAGTGTGACAGGCGGGACCACGCCGATCACTGTCAATCCGAGCGTCTGTTCCAATTCACGAGGCTCGCGCACGATGCCGGCCTCCAGCCACTCCAGAACGAAGACCACCACCGCACCCAGTATCAATCCGAAGATAGCGCCGGCAGCAGTGTTGATCAACTTGCGGGGACGTAACAGGCGATAGGTGGGCGTTTCGAGAATCTCGGCGTAGACCCGGTCAGATTTGTCCTGCCGCTGGTTCTGACTGTCCCGCCACTCCACCAGCAACAGCGCCCATTCATAGGCGATGCGCTTGGCCTGCTCGCCATCGTTGTCATCCACGTCAATTTGGATGAGCATCCGTGAATCATCCGAGGCGATGATCACATCGCCCTTGAGCGTCTCCGGAGTCATGTACAGCCCCAGGCGGTCAATGACCTCCTGGGCGCGGTTAGTCGTCCACATCGCAGCGACGTAGGATCGCAGCAGAATTTTTGCTGATTGCGTCAGCCCCAGATCGGGGCGCGCCGGCTCGATCAACACCTGGATGCTGGCCCGATAGACCGGCATCTGCACCAGGCTGAAGCCGAACGCGCTCATCGCAGCGACCACAGCCAACAGCGCTATGATCCAGCCGCGCTGGCGCAGCACGCGTAGATAGTCCTGAATTCTCACGCATAACCTCCATTAGCGAGATACGCGGGGATTGTACCATTGAACTTCCAGGCCGCAACCCCACTTTGGGTAATCACGACAAAAAAGAGGGCTACCAGGTGGCCCCCTCGATTGGTTCCCAGGTGCTCTCTAATATCCACGCAGGCGCACCCGTGCTTGCCGACAATGTGGGCACTCGTATCCGCGATACTCGCGGCCACATGTGCGACAGACCTTTGTCTCCAGGGGGGCGTCCGCTTCCAACGAAATTGCCGTCAGCACAATCTCTTGATCGACATATGTTTCCAGCCACGCCTCCACGGTCTTATCTCCTACCAGCCACTTGCCGGTTTCTGGATCACGTCGCAGCACACCTTGAACAACATGACCGCCCAACTCGTAGGCGGCCGATGATAGTTCACGAATGCTGGCTTTACGATATGCTCTCATAGCTCCTCCATCACGCATCCATTATAACTGGATTGAGCCGGAGGGCAAGGATGCGCTCAGGGGGCTACCCACAAAACGGCCCGCTGCAATTGGGGATTTTCCGGCGTGCGGCGGTACAGATACCATGCGATGGGCGCCGGGCAGTGCAGTGAGGGCAAATGCTCGCAGGCGGGACGCGCCAGGCCGGGCGAGGTCAACGCGGTGAAGGCCAGGCCGCGCCAGGGGCTATCGGGCGTGTGCAGCGGCGTGCTTCCCTCCGGCGCGACGATAATCGCTGCCGAGGTTGTCTCCGGCCAGGCCGTTGTCACCTGTAGCTGCGATAGATCGCGCAGGGTCCAGCGCAGCACAGCGGTCAGCTCCGGCTCCCCGGCGACGAGGGCCACGGTGAACGCGGGATCACGCGCGTAACGGTCGCGCCTCACGTCCTCCAACACTGCGCGTAGCTGCCGCAGGTCCGGCGATGCGCCCTGCGTTATCAGGGGTTCGACGGGGCTGCCGGCCCGCGTGAAGTTTACGCCCCAGCCAAAGGCCAGCTGGACGCACAGGAGAATCGTCGCCGTCGCCATGAAGAAGGCGCGGGCGGCTGCGGCCCGTCCCACGAACATTGCAAAGGTTCCTACCATAAAGAGCTGGATCATTACGATGAGGAATACCAGCGGAAACTCTAAGCCGCTGCTGCGATAGCCCGCCGTGTGGCGCGCCAGCACCAGCCCCGCGAAGATCCAAAAGGCGCAGGCCAGCGGCGTGTGGACGCCCTCGCCGATCCAGGTGAAGTGATGCGCCTGCCGCGCCAGTCGTTGCAACGTCTGCCCGCCCAGGAGCGCCAGCGGCAACATCGCCGCTGCCGTGGCCGCAGGCGTCACCCCGAGCCGCAGCGTCATCAACAAGAGCAAAGCCACTGTCGTCAGCCCTAGCGCCAGGGGCAGCGGTTGCCCCTCGCGCGCGGCCAGCACAATGCTGACCACCGCCAGCAGCAGCGTGAACGGTTCGTACAATACCAGAAGCATCAAGACGTTGGGCGCGGCAGCCGGCTGCCACTCGGCGAGCCAGGCCAGCAGCCCTTCGACGGGGCCGGCCAGACCGCCCCAGCGCATACCCCATCCCCAAGAGATGAGCAGCGCCCCGCCCACGCCATACAACAGCGCGGGCCACAGGCGGCCCCAATCCAGCCCTGGCGCGGATTTCATCGTCAGCCGGTAGAAGCCCCAGGCGAACGCCCCGGTCAGCAACAGATCGTAGAAGGCGCTGCCTCCGGTGAGGCCCAACGCCACCCCCGCGACAACCAGCGCCGTCGCCGAGGTGGGGCGGTAGGACGAGGTTTTGCGGTAATCCAATAGTCCGGTGAAGAGCAGCGCGCCTCCCAACAGCCCCGGCATCACCCCAGAGACCTGCCGCGAGGCAAAGACCAGCAGCGGCGAGATCGCCAATAGCCCCGCCGCCGCCAGCGCCGCCGGGCCGCCGATGTGCCGTCGCCAGCGCAGCGGCACGGCCACCAGCGCGCACCCGGCCAGCGCCGGCCACAGCCGCGCGATGCCATCTCCCGGTCCAAAGAGCCAGAAGAGCAGGGTATTGCCGGTGAGCAGGAAGGCGCTATCGGTGGCGATGGGCCACACGCCCAGGCGGGCGGCGTCCCACGCCTGTAACGCGCGCGCGGCCTCTGCCGGGGCCAACGGCGTCGCGTTCAGGGCCGCTAAACGCAGCACAGCCGCCATCAAAAAGACGAACCACCAGCCCCACCGTCGCATTCCCTGCCACACGCGCTGCATACGACCTCCTACTGTCCCAGCGTGAACGTCGCCAGCCGCGAATACTCCGCCCCGGTGGGCTTGAGCACGCTGCGGAAGAGCACCAAGTCCGTCACCGTTTCTTCGCCCAGCGTCAAGCCCCGCTCGGCGCGGCGGGCCACGGCCTGGCCCAGCTGCGCGGCCACGTCACGCGAAGCGCCGCGCTGCACCCGTCCCAACGTCAAATGGGGCTTGAAGGGGCGAGTCTCCGGCTCGAAGCCTACCTGCGCCAGCGCCTCGTTGACCGCCTGGTGCGTCAATGCCAGCCGCCCGGTGCGCTCCTCCAGGCCGACCCAGACCACACGCGGGCGTTGTAGATTGGGGAAGCAGCCCAATCCCTGCACCTGCAAGACCAGCGGGGAGGCGTTGCGCGCGACCACCGCCAGCGCCGTCTCAATCGGCTCAAGGCGGGACGTGGGTACATCGCCGAGGAAGAAGAGCGTCAGATGGATGCCCGAAGCGCGCGTCCAACGCACCCCGACCGGGCACGCCCCCTGCAAATCCTGCTGCACCCGAGCGAGCCGCGTCCGGGTCACTTCGGAGATGGGCAAAGCTACAAACGCGCGCACGACTTCAACGGTCACCGCTGCACCTCACCGCACAAAATCTGGTATCGGCGCGGCATACAAGCGATTTTCGGCGATGAAGTAAAGCACCGAGGTGCGCTCGTCCACCGCCAGCGCCTCCAGATTCCGCAGGAGCGTCGTCCCAGAAAGCTGGAACTGGTGTTGGAAGTTGCCGCGCTTATCTAGCACTACGATGCGCCCACGTTGTGGATCTCCCAGGTAGATATGGCCCGCTTCCAAATCGGATTCCAGGGTGAAGAGCGCCGGGGAGAGCTCCGTATCCGGCAATCTCTGCACCTCGAAAGAGAGATCCTCCGCCCCCTCGATGTAGACCTGCAATGCCCCATCAGTCCCTAGCAGATACATCCGCTCATCTGCATTGATATCCACAATGGTCTGCAACGAGGGCGCGGTTTCCGGTGCGAAATAGAGCCGTCCGGGGTTGTCGTACAGGCCATTGATGGGACGATAGCTCAAAATCTGGTTGTCCGACCGATTGAGCACATACAGGCGATTCCCGTGGGCCTCGATCAACGTCACTGCCCCCGGCAACAGGGGATCGGGCAATGTCTGCCGGGTGATACTTTCGGGGCCTAAGGTCGGCTCGTAGATGTAGATGACGCCCCCATCACTGTAGACGAAGACCGCGCCATCGGGATAATCGAAGGGCGATTGCACCCAGGCCAGATCCACCAGCCGCTCGACCGGTTGCCCGTAGAAGAGCTGCCCGCGCCGCAGAATCGGCGTGGCCGCATCCGAAGCCGGGGCCAGCCCATCCGCTGTCAAGGGGATGCCCAGGACCTCATCGGCAGCCGTGTTCAACACGTAAGCCCAGCCGCCCGCCACCAGCAGCCGCCGCGAGGTGGGCGTCGTCCCCAACTCCTGCAACGGATAGACCGCCAGCAGCGCCGCGCTCTCCAAAGCATTGATGGCCTGCTGAGCCTCCGTCAACAAGGTCTGCGCCTCGACGCTTTCGGAATCCAACTGCAAACTTGCGGCGCTCAGCTGCCGCACGCGCTCCCAATCCGCCACCGCTTGAGTGTTGTAGGCCAGGGCGCGGGCCGATTGCGCCTCGATCAACAGCTCCTGCGCGCGCCCCGCTCCTCCGGACTCGAAGTAGGTGATCAACATGATGAACATGGTCAGCAATAACAATCCGAGCGTCAAGCCGCCCATCAACGTGGGGTTCTCTTTGGGAATGGGGCGTGGGGCACGTCGGCGATTGCTTGCTACCTGGCCCGGTAACAAGGCGCTGCCTAACGCCTGGAACAGCGCCCGCAAGCGCAGCCAGCCCTTTCGCAGCGCAGCGCCGACGCGCTGGCGGCGCGGCAATCTCAATCGCAGCTTTGGCCACTGGATCGTGGGGCGGCCCAATGCAGGCAACTTGATGGAAAAGGTATCCCACACACGGGGGGGCTTCGCCTCTGGCTCCGGTTCCGGCTCCGGTGTGACTGGGGGAGCGGAAGGGGGAAGCGTCGTCACCGGGGCGATGGGCATTTCAGGCTCGGCAGGCGGCTCTGGCGTGATGTGGGATGGGGGCGCTGTTGCAATCGGCGCTGCGGTTGGCTTGTGGAAGGGCCACTGCCGGCGCGATGGGGGCGCAGGTAGCGGCGACTGGGAATCGCCACAATGCGTCAACACCAACGTGCCCGTCACCTGGCTGGTTGCCATGGCCGTCTCGACCAGCGGTGCGACCGTCTTCAGCGCGCCGCCGGACAATACCTCGATCCATCGTTCGTGCGCCTGCGCTGCCATCGCCGCTCCGGTTGCGACGAGCAGTGTGCTGCCCGCCAGCCACGGCGCGTAGCCGATGTGGATCACGGGCGGCAGGGACGCGCCCAGGGGCAACACGGCTCGCCCCTGACGGGGGAAGATGAGTACCGGCTCCGCCGGGGTGTAGACCAGGGCTTGCCCCGGCCCTACCTGCCCGATGAAGAGCTCCTCGCCGGCGATCACCGCGCAGGTCAGACTCCCCCCACTCTGGCCCTCGAACGTCGCCGCGACGTTGTCGTCGGCCAGGTGGCGATTCGCCTCGGCGAGCGCGCGACGCAACCGCGCCACCACGCTGCCAGAGGAGCGCGTGTAGGCGTCTATCACGATAGCGCGCAGTTCGCGGCTGCGATGTGGGTGGGGCGGCTCGAGGTCAACCAACACCACCAACTGCTCGCCCAAGATACTGGCGGGCAGCGGCTCCACGCTGGCAACCGGCGTCGGATGTTGGCTGCGCTGGCCCTGCTGAAAGCGGAGGATCTCACTCGTGTTTTGCATCGCCCTGTGTCCCTGTACCAAGTGTACGGCGCTCAGGATATTCTGTCAAGCCGTGTGCACTTTGCAGCCATCCTCACCGCCGCAATTCCTCCTCGATAGCGCCCCAGCCCGCCCGCGAGGTCAGATCGAGCGAGAGCGGTGTGACGGAGACGATCCGCTCCACCACCACAGCGCAGATGTCTGAGTCGGGTTCGGCCTGCCGAGGGTCTTCCATCACCCGGTAGCCGGGACGGCCCACGCCGTTGGCGCGGTCGGGCGACAACGGCTCGAAATATCGCCGCCGCGAGAGCTGCGTCAGCCGCCAGGGGGTCTGTGCGGTCGCGTCGCAGGGTACATTGATGTTGAGCACGTTCACATCGTAGGGCAACGGGCGACGCAGCATCAGTCCGGCAAAGTGGCGCGTAAAGTAGGCCGCCGCCGCGTAATCCGTATCGGCCTGCCCGGTGAGATGGGCGCTCACCGGCATCTCCAGCGACACCGCCAGCCCCGGAATCCCGCTGGCCGCGCCCTCCAGCGCCGCCCCCACCGTGCCAGAGACGGTGATCTCCGTGCTCAGATTTTCGCCGGAGTTGATGCCGGAGACGACCAGCGCCGGGGGGCGCGTGCTCAGCTCCGTGCAGGCGTGGGTCACGGTCAGCGCCGGCGTCGCATCAACGGCGAAGGCGCACCCTGCGCCCACCAGATCCGCCGGTAAGGCAATCTCCTGCAAGGCCCCGGTCACGAAGGGCGGCATCGAGCGGCCCGCGCCCGACCACTGGCGATCCGGGGCCACGATCAGCAGCTCGCCCAGTGGGGCCAGCGCCCGCGCCGCCGCCCACAGCCCGGCGGATTTGATTCCATCATCGTTCGTCAGTAAGATTAGTGGCTGTTCCATAAGACTTCTGAGGATACCACGCAATTCCCCAGAGGCAATTCGCAGGGCTTGTCATCTCGCCCTTAACGCTTATAATCATCCCCAGAGAGGTGATAGGCAACCTCTTGAGTGTGGTGATAACTCTGCATGGGCGCAGGCGCTATTTTAGCCACGAATTAACACCAATTTTCACAAAGATAGAAGATAAATTTGAGTTAATTTGTGAAATTCGTGGCAAATTCTGCCCTCATTGTTCAGCAACACTTAACAAGGGGACTACCAGAGAGGTGAACTATGGCAAAATTCTCACGTCCAACCGGCACACAAGACATCCTCCCGGAGGATCAACCCTATTGGGAGTTCGTTGTCTCCACGATGACGCGCGTCGCCCAACTGTATGGCTTTGAGGGGCTACAGACCCCCATCTTCGAGTCCACCGAGCTCTTCGCGCGCGGCGTTGGCGACGCCACCGACATCGTCGAGAAGGAGATGTACACCTTCACCGACAAGGGCGACAACAGTCTGACCCTGCGCCCCGAATTTACCGCGGGTGTCGTGCGCGCCTACATCGAAAACGGGATGCACAAGCTCCCCCAGCCTGTCAAACTCTACTCCATCGGCCCGATCTTTCGCTACGAGCGCCCCCAGGCCGGGCGCTTCCGGCAGTTCTATCAATTCAACGCCGAAATCTTCGGCGCGCAAGACCCCCTCGCCGATTTGGAGACGATGCTGCTGGCCTGGGACATCTACGCGGCGCTGGGCTTCACCGGGCTTTCCTTCCAGCTCAACTCGACCGGCTGCCCGGCCTGCCGCCCCGGTTACATGGCGGCTCTTCAGGCCCACTACGCTCAGCACCACGCCGCCATCTGTGAGGATTGCCAGCGCCGCCTGGACAAGAACCCCTTGCGCGTGCTCGATTGCAAGCAGGCGCAGTGCCAGCCCATCATCGCCGGCGCGCCCAAGATCACCGAGATGCTCTGCGAGGAGTGCGCGGAACACTTCGCCAGCCTGCGCAGCTATCTTGATGATTTGCAAAAGCCCTACACGCTCAACCCCCTGCTCGTCCGAGGGTTGGACTACTACACCAAGACCGTCTTCGAGGTCTGGGCGCAGAACATCGGCGCACAGGCCGCCGTCTGTGGGGGCGGGCGCTACGATGGCCTGGTCTCCCTGCTCGAAGGCCC
>DAOTXC010000201.1:0-10656 GCA_034435555.1 Anaerolineae bacterium | reverse complement strand
GGTCTGGCTGCGCGATGCGCGGACCCTCTCCGCCGATGCCTGGCCCACGCAGGGGACGGTGACGGAGCGCACTGTCGTCGCGCCGCCGGATGCGCTCCCGCCGGGCGAGTACGTGCTGGAACTGAGTCTGTCGCGCCCTAATCTCGCGCTCTTCGGTGAACCGGTGCGGATAACGACGCTTTCCCGTCCGCCGGACGTGAGCCGCGAGCCGCTCGCGCCGGATCATCCGCTGGAAATTGCCGTTGGCGACGCCATCACGCTGGCGGGCTACGATGCGCCGGAACGTATCGCGCCGGGCGATACGTTCCGGGTGGCGCTCACCTGGCAGGTGCAGGGTACGGTCGGTGGCAACTTCAAGGTATTCGTTCACCTTTTTGCCCCCGATGGAACGCTCGCGGCGCAATCGGACGCTATCCCCGTCTACTGGACGTATCCCACGACGGCATGGCAGCCGGGCGAGACTATCCGGGATGTCCACATCATTCCGCTGGATGCGGAATTGCCGCGCGGCGACTATCGCGTGCTGGCGGGGATGTATGACCCGGTGACGGGCGCACGCTTGCCCCTGCGCGACGCGGAGGGGACGCCGCTCGCGGATGACGCTGTGCCGTTGTTCATCCTCCGTGTGCGATGAACTGGTTGCTGGATGCTGGAAGCTGGAAGCTGGTTGCTGGAAGCTGGAAGCTGGTTGCTGGAAGCTGGTTGCTGGTTGCTGGTTGCTGGTTGCTGGTTGCTGGTTGCTGGATACTTGCGGCTTGGGACTTGAGGCTTGATGCTTGCAAATCCAAAATCTAAAATCGGGCAGTGGTTGACGCTGCTTCTCTTGGCGTTGGCGCTCGGCGGGCTGCTGTTCCTGGCGGACGCGCTGGATCGCCTGCCGCTGGCCCCGGTCGCGGCGGATGCGCCCGTGCTGCGCGGCTGGCGGCGGCGCGTGGTGGAGAGCCTGATGGTGCTGCCGCCGGATCTCGGCGGGCCGGGCCAGCCCGGCTTCTATCCGCCGCCGGGCAGCTACAAACGTAGCCTGAGCGTCGAACTGCGCCCCGATGACCGCCGCGCGACCATCATCTACACCACTGATGGCTCGTTGCCCACACCTGAACATGGCGCGGTCTACCGCCGCCCCTTGCACCTGGATGCCGCGCATCCTGGCCTCACTGTGATCCGCGCGGTGCAGGTGCTCAACGGCGTCGCCGGGCCGGATGTGACAGGAGTGTACGTCGTGGGCCTGGATTCGCAATTGCCCGTGCTCTCCCTCGTCGCCGATCCGGACGACCTCTGGGGCGCGGAGGCGGGGGTGCTGGCGAATCCCTCCTTCCGGGGCGGGGCGTGGGAGCGTCCGGTACAGATGATCTTTATCGAGGGCGATACAGGCTTCAGCATCCCGGCAGGGGTGCGCATCCACGGCAGGCCGGAGCCGCTGGACGCGGAGAAGCAATCGCTGCGCCTCTATTTCCGTAACGACTACGGCGCGGCGCGGCTGGAATATCCACTCTTCCTCGACCATCCCGATCAGCCGGAGCTGGCGCAGACCTACGACCGGCTGCTGCTCCAGGCGGGTGACCGCAACGGTTGGTGGACGCTCTTCCGCGACGAACTGGTCGCCGAGACGGCCCGCTCCCTTGACCTGCCGACGGCGCAGGGGCGCACCGTGCATCTCTTCCTCAATGGCCGCTCGTGGGGCCTCTATCGCTTGAGCGAGCGGGTGAATCGCTTCTTCCTGCGTGACAATTTCGGCTATCGCAACGTAGATGTGGTGCAGGAGGGAACGGCGCGGGAGGGCAGCGCCGCCGATTGGGACGCGCTGGTAGACTGGGCCGTGGCGCGCGATCTGGCCGAGCCGGAGGCTTACGCTTACGTTGCTGAGCGGCTGGATGTGGAGAATTTCACGGACTTCGCGGTATTGCAGCTGTACTTCGGTTTCTCCGCCGACGATCTGTACGCCGTGCGGGATCGCGGCGGGCGCTGGCATTTCGTTTACGGTGGCGGGGCGGCGCACTTCGCCCAACGCCCGGACGAGCCGCTCGCGGCGCTGGCGCTGGAGGATACGGATTTCGCGCTGCTGTTGCGCGCGCTGATGGACAACACCGACTTCCGCCAGGGGTTGCGGACGCGGGCTGTGGTGCTGCTCAACACGGCGCTCGCGCCGGAGGCGCTGGCGGCGCGAGTGGTGGCGTTGGAAGCAACGCTCGCCGCCGACATCCGCTACGAGGAAGCCCGCTGGCCCACGCCCACCAATTGGGCGGATAACGTAGCGCAGTTGCGGGACTTCGTCGCTGCGCGCCCGGTAGAAGTGCGGGCCGCGCTTGGCAAGCTGTGGGGCTTACCCGCTCCGGTGACGGTGCAGCTGCGAGTCGCGCCGCCGGAGGGTGGGCGCATCTTCATGGGCGGCTTGCCACTGCCCGCCAGCGGTGAATTCTTCCCCGCGACGACGGTGGAATTGATGGCGGTGCCGCACCCTGGGTTCACCTTCGATGGTTGGGAGGGCGTTCCTGGCGACGCAGCACTGCTGCGCTGGCAGGTGGACGCGCCCCGCGAGATCACGGCCCGCTTTCGCCCCATTGACGCTGACGAACCCGGCCCCTTCCCCAACGATGTCATCATCAATGAGTTCTGGATCAACGACAATGGCACGCGCTACGGCAGCCTGGAGAACCGCCCCATCACCGGCGATTGGATCGAGCTGCTGGTACAGCGCCCGGCGACGGTGGACTTGCGCGGCTGGCGGCTCACGGACAACGACACGAAGACAGGTACAGACGAAGGCTCGCTCATTTTCCCGCAGTTGGACGCCTTCGCTGCCGTGCCGCGTGGGACGGTGATCCTTATCCTCGCCACGGAGCATCTGGAGAACGCGGCTTATTTCCCCAGCGACGACCTGGATCACAGCGACGGGCGGATGATCCTCTATGTGGGCAACGGCACACTGGACGCGATCACCGATCCGGGCTTTGGCATCGGGACGCGTAACGACAATCTCGTGCTGCTCGCGCCCGGCCCGGAGGGGGAAATCGGCATTGACTTTGTGGCCGAGGGGACGGCGGTGACGCCGTACTCCTTCGGCGTGCTGGCGAATGGCGTCGTCTTCGAGCACCCCTTCCGCCGCCTGGGGCGCGATGATGGCGCGGTTTTCACGGGTCTCGGCGACAACGACGACGGCGCGCGCGACTGGATCGTGGATCCATCGGCGTGCGAGTCGGGCGATGAAGTGTGTTTGGACGCGGTGAATATCCTCACGCCCGGCGCGCTCAATCCAGGGCAGCGCTGGGCGTTGTGGTGGGCGCGGGTGTGGGGGAGATAGGCTGCGCCGCGATTTATCTCTGTCGCAGCATCAGCGGCAGGTAGACCCGATTTGTCCTCCCCAAAATCGCATAGCTGCCCGTGTAGGGCGTGCGCGCATGCACATATCCGTACGTTTGTTCCAGGATGTTAATCTCCGTGGTGATCCAGTCCCCTGCGCTCAGGCGATAGAGTTGTTGTGTCCCCGAAATGACCCCGTATAGCCGTTCGTAAGTCAGATAGAGCTCCAGAGTGGGGCTGATGGGTTGGGTGAGGGTGCTGCCATCCGTCGGGGCGATGCTGAGATTGAAGGCGTGATAGATGCCCTGCAATGGCCCTGCTTTTGGATCAAGTTGATAGGTCAGTGTGACATAGGTCGCGCCGGATAGTGTGTTGGACACGACGTCGAGCCGAGTGGTGTGACCGGGATAGGTCAGGGTGAGCGTGCCCCCCTCCGGCCCCATCGTGGTTGCGGCGGAGGGGACAGGGGTGGGGGTAGGGCTTGGCGTTGGTGTCGGCGTCGGGACGATGCTAAAACGCGCTATCAGTGCATCGGTGTAGCCCGCGCGCTCCGATTGGGCGGGATTGACCATGGGCAGATCCGACGAGAAGGTCACGCCAGTGAGGTGGACAACCCAATGCTCATCAACGGTAACATCCCAGATGCGATCCATGCCGCTGCCACCCAGGTACGAGGCATAGTTGAGCGTCCCGTCGGGGCGCAAGTGTGCCAGAAACCCGTCGTACTCGCCGCCGCCGTACTCCGGTTGGAGCGCGTTGAGCGTGGGGAAGTCCTCCGACGCAGTCTCACCGACGACGTAGAGATTACCGCCGCTATCCTGCGCCAATCCCCACGCCTGATCGCTGCCGCTGCCGCCGAGGAAGGTGGAAAAAGTGAGCGCCTGTCCATCCGGTGTGAGGCGGGCGACGATGGCGTCGCGCCCCCCGCCGGCATGTTCCTCCTGGATGGGGTTGACCACCGGAAAGTTGGGCGACTTTGTGTTCCCGGCGATGATGGCGCTGCCATCCGGTGCGACAACGATGCCCCAGCACTCCTCGCGTCCGATGCCACCCAGGAAGGTCGCGTAGTGCATCTCGTTGCGCCAGGGATCGAACCGGAGCACGAAGCAGTCGTCCCAGTCGCCGCCGTACTCCGGCTGGAGCGGGTTGACCACCGGGAAGTCGGGCGAGGAGGTCATGCCGGTGGCGTAGATGTGCCCATCCGGTCCCAGCGCCATTGCGAAGATTTGGTCGCGCTCCGATCCGCCGATGTAGGTCGAGTACACCAACTGCCCGGCGGGATCGAAGATGGAGATAAAGGCATCCTCATCTTCTTCGCCATAGGTGGTATCCTGCCACGGATTGAGCAGCGGATAGTCCTCTGAGTAGACCTCGCCGCCGACGTAGACGTAGCCTCGGCTATCAACGAGGATGGAATTGATCTCTTCGGATTCGGTGCCGCCGATGAAGGTGGCGTAGGCCAGCGTGCCATCAGGATTGAGTTTGATCACGTAGGCGTCCTCATCCCCGCCGAATTCGGGCTGCCAGCCGTTGAGCGTGGGAAAATCGGGCGAGAAGGTCTGCCCCGCGATGTAGACGTTGCCGTACCTGTCGGTGGTGATGCAATTTCCACGCTCGCTGTTGCTGCCCCCAATCACGGTGGTGTAGATCAAATCCCCATCAGGCCCGAATCTGGCGATGAAAACGTCTTTCTGTTCGCCTGGGAGGTGTTGCGGAGGAGAGACCAGCGGGAAGTCGGGCGATTCGGTGATGCCGACGACGTAGGTGTTGCCGATGTTATCCACGGCCACGGCCAGCCCTTCGTCTTTCTCGGAGCCACCCAGATAGCTGGCGTAGAGCAGTAAAGGGTCAATCACGAGCGGGGCGTCGAGATCGAGGGGCGTGAGTGCCATGAAGCCGTAGCGTCGCTCCGAAAGCAGCCGGAAAGCGATGCCGACCTCCACGTGATGCCCGTCAATCAGCTGATAGGCGAGGGGGATCTGCTCGCGGAGCTGCGCACCTTGCGCGTCGGTGATGCGCAAGGTGCCGTCATGGTCGAGCGCGAAGGTGCAATCGGCGCACTCGATGGCGATGGTGTCGAGCGGGACGCCCGGCTCCAGGGTGAATTCGGACTTGAGATTGCCCTCCACGATGTGATAGGTCAGCGTCACGCCGGGATAGAGCGCCTCGTAGCGGATGTGCTCGTAGAGCGCCATATTCTTCTGCCAGCGGGCGGTATCGTTCCCCAGATAGCGATGGGCCGTTGCCTGGAGCTGCGCCTCACCGAGTAACTGGCGCTCAGGGGCGGCGCCTACAAAGTGGAGCGTCAGATCGGCCTGCTGGTTGCGCAATGTGAGACCATCGCCATGCGCGGTGATGTGCAGGCGGCTCCCGTAGCCGTAGAAGGTATCATCGGTGGGGTTGTGGATGAAGTAGGCCGGACGCGATACTGTCCCAGGGTTGACCTTGTTGATGATGTAAGGCGCAGGGTTGCGCGGCGCGCTGGGGAGCGGCCAGAGCAGCCCCGCCAGCAGCAGCGTGACGATGGACAGAACGAATAAGATCGCTTTATTGTGCAGCATTGTTGATCGCAGCCTCCATGTAGAACTTGCTTCCAGCGGGATATTGTACCACAGCTTGCGAAAAGGGCTACTGCAAGGTAATAACCAACTCAGCCAACTGGATGTCCGGGCCAGTGGTGCTGCTCAGGCGTTCGAGGGAGTCGAGCCAATAAGCGCCGGCGACGAGGTGATAGGTCCCCGGCGGCGTTTCGGGCGGGAGTGTGAGCTGGTGACGTTGGACGATGAGATCCCCGTTTTGCCATTGCTCGATGGGGACGCCTAGCCCGTCGCCCACGGCGATGGGCTGCCCGGCGGCGTCGCGCAGGTGCAGCATGAGCGAGAGCGGGCGCGCCGGCGGGGTTAGCACGCGCCAGTAGGTGAGGACATCGACGCTGCTTCCCGCATGGGCTTGCGCTGGTTGGGTCGCGCTCACCAAAGCGAGTGTCTCCGCCAGCGAGGTGGCGGGAGCGGCGCTGGGGATCGGAAGCGCATCCGGTGCGGCTTCCCAGATGGTGAAGGGCGGGAGCGCGCCCGGCGTCGGCTGGACGTAGCTCAGCGAGAGCGCCGGCTGTAGCGTTTCTGCCACCCAGTCGGGCCACGCCGCGTCGAGCGCGGGGTCTTCTGGGCGGCGCGGGCCGGTTAGCGGGGGGATGGTGCGGACGTACCAGCCGCGCCCCGGCGGGAGGAGCCAGCTCTGTTCGCAATCGAAGGCGAGATACCGCGCCTCCGAAAGCCCGAAGCCCTCGTCTAGAATGTCCGTGGGCAGCGGGGCCTGCGGCTGGGTGCATTGGGCGATCCACGCGCCGGCGCCGGTCGGCGCTGCGGGCACATCGTGGAGGTGATAGGCGTAGCCGATCTGGGCAAGCGGTTCTCGGTGGCGGAACCAGTCGTACATCGAGGGGAGCGGCAGCGGGACGCCATCCAATGCGGTGACACTGATGGCGTAATAGCCGGGCGCGGGGTTGAAGCGCTGCGGCAGGACGGGGGGCGCGCCGGTCATCGGCGCGCTGGGGATGTAATCCACGCCGTAGGCCGCCGGATCGTAGAACAGAAAGGCCGCCAGCCGTACCGGGCCGAGGGCGTGCTGCTCCTGGTAGTCGGCCAGCGCCTTGAGGCCCTGTCCCCAATCCGTGTTGGAATCGGCCAGATAGCGCCAACCGTGGGCCGGGCCGCCGACGAGCTCGTTGAAGAAGGTGAGGTAGTGGGGCGCGATGCGAAGCGTACCGAGGGCGAGCCAGGCGAGCAGGGCAGTAAGGAGTAGGGAGTAGGGGAGTAGGGGATGACGAGGTGTTGGAACAGATTCACGCGATTCGGCCCTTTTACTTCCTACTTCATACTTCCTACTTCCTGCGACTGCTACGTATAGAAACGGCAGCACCGGCAGCAGATGCCGATACCCAATGTTGAGCCTGCTGGTGAGGCTGGCGGCGGCGTAGAGGAGTGGGAAGAGGTAAAACGTAATGTGTGATGCGTAATCTGTAATGCGTGTTGCGTATTGCGTAATGCGTATTGCGTATTTTGTTAGTACGTGGTACACCGTGTGTAATGTGGAGAATAGGCCCAGAAGTAGCACCGGCAACGGCGTCTTGATTAAGAAGGCGACCGGAAAGTAGTACCACCAGCCGCTCATGCTATTCTGTCCCAACAGGAAAGCCTCGCGCCCGTAGGCGAGGTTCTCTTGCAACCGGAGCCAGCGTTCGATGTGGCTGGCGGCGGGAAGGGGGAGGCCGCTGAGAACGCCGGGCACGGGGCGCAGCTCGAAGCTGTAGAGCGCCCAGAGCACCAGCAGCGACGCGCTTGCCATTCCAGCAAAGGCGAACAGCACACTCTTCCACTCTGCGCCTCTGCGCCTTTGCGCCTCTGCGTTAACTAGTGCGCCCAACCCCAGCACCGGATAGAGCATCAGCGCGGTGAGTTTCGCGCCCTGCGCCAGCCCCAGCAGCAGCGCCGCGATTCCCCAGTGTCGAGCCGTAGGGCGTTCCAGCCAGCGCGTCCCCGCCCAGATGGCCCAGAAGATGAGCGCCGTCGCGCCCATATCCGTGGTGGCAAGGCTGCCGTGGGCCAGGAAGTTGGGATCGAAGGTGCAGAATGTCAGCGCCAGCAAACCCGCTGTCGGGCCGGCGAGGGAGGCGGTGTAGCGGAAGAGTGTCGCTACGAGGAAGAGGGTGAGCAGGGCGGCTGCCACGCGCGGCGCGACAATCACGCGGTCGAGGGGGCGATAGGCGAGCAGCGTCTCCTGTGTGACGGCGATAAGGTCTTCTTTCGCGTAGTCAGAAGCAACTTCGGGAGGCGGTAGATCGGGCACGAAGAAGAGCGGCCAGGCGAAGAGCGCCTTTGCCAGCGGGGGGTGTTCGTCGAAGAGATGCAGCTCTCCCGTGCGCAGATATTCGTAACCGCTGGTGATGTGGAAACCTTCGTCCACGGTGGCGGAGAGCGACATCGCCGCGTTGAGGAGCTGCGCAAAGCAGAGCCACAGCAACAGGAGAACGCCGACGCGCTGCCAAAGTTTCATGGTGTGCTCACTGTGATCTCGCCGATGACGAACGCGCCGTCTGGCGCGTCCGCTCCTTGCCAGCGGGCCATGTCATCCAGCCAATAGCCGCCGGTGACGAGCGTGTAACGTCCGGGCGGGGCATCGGGGGGGAGGGCGAACCGGTGTTGTTGTACCAGCAGATCGCCCAGCTGCCATTGATCGCTGGAGATGCCCAGACCATCGTCGCCGGCGACGACGATCCCATCGGGGCCGAGCAGGTGTCCGAACAGTGAGAGGGGGCGGTCGGGCAGCGCCTCAACGCGCCAGAGGGCCAGGAAAGCAACGGTCTGGGAGGTCTCCGACGCGAGAGCGCCGCCGAGGAAGGTCAGCGGGCCGGTTGTAGTAAGCGCGTCGCCGCTATGAATCTCCGGCGGTGCGGTGACGGTAAAGAGCGGGCGTTCGCTACCGTTGGCCTCGCGGATGCGGAAGGCCGGTTCCGCGTCGGGTGGTGATCCCATATTGGAAGGGAGGAGGTAGATACCTCGTATTTTCTCTGCCCGATAGAGCCAACTGCGCGTACAATCGGCGGCGACCACGCGCAGGTTGGGCGTAGCGAGGCCGGTGCGGAGCTGGTGCGCGTCGCCGTGAGGATCGCCGCTGTTGCAGACGACCGCCCATCCTGGCGGGGGTTGGTACGTCTCAGCAACGCGATAGATAAAGAGCGCATGGCCCAGCCGTGCCGTCGGCTCGCGTCCTCGGAACCAGGCGTAGGTGTTGATGTCGGGTGCATAGGGGCCTTGCAGCACCGTCGCGCCGATGGCATAGAGGCCCGGCGCAGGATGCCAGGGGATGAAGTCCACTGCGCGCGGGTCGGGCGGCAGGAAGTCCGCTTCGATGCCGTAAACTTGGGGCCTGGCGGGGCTGTAGTGGGCGTAGTAGACATGGGCCTCGTCGTGTGCGGCCATCCAATCCCGCAACTGCCACAGATTTTGTCCCCAATCCAGATTGGAATCCACCAGATAGCGGTAGCCCCCTGCCGGCCCGCCTGCGAATTCATTGAAGTAGGCGAGATAGTTGGGAGAAACGGCAAGTGTGCCGAGAATGAGCCAGAGAAATAGAGTAGTAGGTAGTAAGGGATTAGGAAGTAAGGCGCGCAGATGGGAGCGTGTAACATGCTTATTGGGCGATTTATACTTCCTTACTCCATACTTCCTACTCCCAAAAAGCCCAAGCCCAACGTAAAGAAAGGGTAACAGCGGCAGCAAGTGTCGGTAGCCGATGTTCACGGTGCTAAACAGGCTTGTGACGGCGTAGAGGGTGGGAAAGGGTAGCAATACGTAATGCGTAATGCGTAAGGCGTGAAACCGGCGGGTAAGAATCTTACGCAGTGCGCAATACGCAGTACGGATAATAGCGAACAGGGCCAAGACCAGCACGGGCAGCGGCGTCTTGAGCACAAACGCGACTGGGAAATACCACCACCAGCCGTGGGAACTCACCCGCCCCATCAGGAACGTGGGATGCCCCAGGTGATAGTGCTCCTGCAACGATTGATAGATGCGCATGTGCGTCGCGGCGGGGATGGGGAAGGGTAGCCCGGCAACCTGGCTTACTTCAAACCCGTATCCGGCCCACAACACCAGCGCGGCAGGGAGAGCGATGCATACTGCGTATTGCGTAATACGTATTGCGTATTGTATGAGATGTGAAACATGATGCGTGTTTCGCCATTCACAAATCACAACCATCAGACCCAGCACCGGCACCAACATCAGCGCCGAAACCTTCGTGAGTAACGCTAATCCCAGCAATACCCCCACACCCATCCATTTTACAAGCTCTCGCTGATTCGCTGATTCGTTGACTCGCCGATTCGCCGACTCGCCGACTCGCTGATTCGCCGCATACAGTGTCGCCACCATGAAAAACGTCGCCGCCATATCTGTCGTGACCAGTGTCCCATGCGCGATCATGTTGGGATCGAAAGCGTAGAGCGCCAGCGCGAGCAGGCCAGCCTTCGTGCCGCCAAGATCGCGCGCCCAGCGGCAGATGAGCGCGCCCAGCAATACCGCCAGCCACAGGATGGGAAGCCGCGAGGCCAGCGCCAGCCGCGCCGGGTGCGGATATTGCCACGCCACCGCATCCGTCACCGCCGAGAGGCTGGCGATCTCCCAGCTGCTAATCGCGCGTGGATCGGGGAGGTCGTCTTGTAACAACAGCGGCGCGGCAGCGAGCACATTCGCCAGCGGCGGGTGGATGTGAACCGGCTGCAACCGGAAATCGCCCGTGCGCAGCGTCGCGTAGCCTGTCGCCAGATGCGGCCCTTCGTCGAAGGTGATCGAAGCG
>DAOTXC010000200.1:0-6534 GCA_034435555.1 Anaerolineae bacterium | reverse complement strand
TGCGCGGCCTTGCGCCTCGACACCCGCCAGCAGCGCATGGATTCGACCCAGTTGAGCAGCAATATCCGCACCTACAGCCGCCTGCAGCTGCTGGTTGAAGTGCTCCACCGCGCGGCGCGGATGCTCACCCCGGCGGATCAGGAACGCTACGCCGCGCAGTTGCAGCCCTACCTCCAGGGCACCGCCGGGCAGTATTGCTACCGGCTCAAGCCCGGCAGTTACGCGGCGGAACTGGAGCGCCTGGGCCAGTGCTTCGCGGCGTTGCTGGACGCTTGGGCGGCAGACTATGGCGCTGAGGAGGCCTACCGCTTGCTGCAGCAGGTGTTCCACGAGCACTTCAGTGTTGCGGCGCCGGAGACGCCGACGGTAATCACGGTCAAACCGGCGGAGGAACTCAGCGCCAGCAGCCTCCAATCCCCGGACGACCTCGAAGCGACCTATCGCACAAAAAACGGGCAGGGTTATCGCGGCTACGTCGTCAACGTCACCGAGACTTGCGACCCGGACAATCCCGTACAATTGGTCACCAAACTGCAAGTGGCGCCCAACACCACTGACGATGAAACGCTGCTGTGCAGCGCCGTCCCTGACCTCCAAGCACGGATGCCCTTAGAGATCCTGTACGTCGACGGCGGCTACAACGGCCCGGAGGCCACCCAGACGGCCACCACCGCCAAAGTGACGCTGGCGCCGACCGCTATTCGTGGCGGGCAGCCGGACCCGGAGCAGGTGGGACTGGCGGACTTCGAGTGGGAGACCACCGTGACCACGGTGGCAGGGAAAGCTGTCGCCGTCCCCACCCAGGTGACTTGTCCCCAGGGGCACACCGTCCCAGTGCGCCCGGGGCGCGCCACCGGGCGCTATCTGGCGGATTTCCCGGCTGAAGCTTGTGCGCAGTGCCCGCTGCGGGAACGCTGTCCCACCGCGCCCTTGCAGCGGCGTCCGGTGCGGGTGTTGCGCGTCACGCAGCGGCAGGTGGCCGTGGCCCAGGCCCGGCAGCTGTGTGCCGCGCTTCACAACGCCGGGCCGCCGTACTTGCGCCCGGCGGTCGAGGCGACTGTGCGCAGCCTCAAGCATCCTTTCGGGGACGAACGCGGCCAACTCCCGGTGCGCGGGCAGGCGCGCGTCACCATGGTGGTGATTGCCTCGGGCGTGATGCTCAATCTGCGGCGGATCTGGCGCTATCGGCAAGCAGAACGGGAAACAGCCCGAAAAAACCCTTGCAGCCCCGTTCTACCCCGGTCCCCGCTATTTTTGGGCCGCGGTGGCGTGCGGTGCTGGCACACTGGTGGTCGCAGGTGTGCTGCGGTTGGAGCTTACCGGCCTCGGCTTTCTCGTGTTAAAGTCCGACTTTTTTCGGCAGAGTCATGGTTGGGATTGCGGATTGGCGCATTGCTCTTGCTGCTGTTGACCGCTTGCGAGCGCGTGACGCCGTTGCCCATTTCCGCCGTGACTGTGACCTCAACATCTTTGCCGCCGACCGCCACCGCTACTGCGATACCTACGCCAACGCCGACTGCAACGCCAACGCCAACGCCTGCCCCTCTGATTATCGCGCCTGTGGATGGTATACCACGTTACAATTTAGAGATTACGCTCGACTACGAGGCGCGCCGGATGACGGTGTTACAGCGTATCCTGTGGCATAACGCCACACCGGATGTGTGGGAGACGGTGGTGCTCTCCGCGCCGCCCGCCGCTTTGTCGGAGATCTTCACGCTCCACGCGGCGGAGGTCACGACAGCGCAGTCGCAATCCGCTGTGGACTTAACTCTCGAGGCGGGGATGCTCACAGTAGCCTTGCCTGCGCCTCTGCCCCCGGAGGCCCCACTGGAGCTGGCGCTCTCCTTCGAGTTGCAGATTCCTGCCGTGCGCTCGCTGGCCTGGCCCCCGGAGGGGAACTTGGGCGCGAGCGCACGGCTCATCCAGGCCGGCGACTGGATTCCCACGCTCGTCCCCTACATGCCTGGCGTAGGTTGGCAGCGCTGGAACTACCACCCAGTGGGCGATCCCGCGCACTATGACATCGCAAACTATGATGTGACAATCCACGCGCCGGCGGAGATCGTCATCGCCGCGCCGGGGACGCGGGCAAGTACTGATGCGACCACGCGGCGCTACCACCTGGAGCGCGCGCGCACCTTCGCCTTCCTCGCCAGCCCAGATTATCAGCGGGTGGAGACGGTTGTCGGGACCATCCCGGTCGCATCGTATTATCTACCGGCGTATTCGGCGGCAGGACGGGCGGTGCTGGAGATCGCCGAACGCGCTATCTTGCTCTTTGAGGAACTTTACGGGGCATTTCCCTATCCCGAGCTCGTTATCGCTCAGAACGCCTATTACGGGGCGATGGAGTACTCGGCGCTGATCAGCTTGACCGGATATGGCTATACCTACTACACCGGCAGTCCGCGCGATTTACTGGTGACGTTGACCGTGCACGAGATCGCCCATCAGTGGTGGTACGGGGCCGTGGGCAACGACCAGGTTCACGAACCCTGGCTGGATGAGGCCTTCGCCAAATACAGCGAACTCCTCTATTATGAGCGCTATCACCCGGAGCTTGTGGGCTGGTGGTGGAACAGCATCCATGCCTGGGAGCCGGTCGGCTCGCTCGATAACACGATCTACAACTATCGTGATACCCGCACCTACATCCACATGATCTATGGGCAAGGGGCTTACTTCATGGATGATCTGCGGCAGTTGATGGGCGAGGCGGCCTTCTGGGACTTTATCCGGGACTATCGCGTCCAGGGGCAAGATGGTATCATGACCCGCGAGGATTTCTTCACCGTGCTCCGCCGTCACACCGACGCGGATTTGACGCCGTTGCTAGAGACCTACTTCGGCGCCCCTTGAGCAGGACTCACTCAACCAGTTCCGGCTGTAGCCCCATTGAGCAGGTCTGTGCGTGATAGCGCCGTTTGACGAACCAACGATAGACGAGATAGACGGAGAGAATGTACGAGAGAATGGTCGAGATGAAGACCGGGTCAAAGCCGTAGACCTCCTGGATGGGGCCGCTCACCGAGGGGCTGACCGCCCGCCCCAGGTTCCAGATCATGCTGTAGAGGCTGGCCGCCATGCCCCGCGAAGAGGCGTCGGCCTCTTCCATCACCATCGTCTGGTAGACAGGGGCGGAGAGGTTCATCAGCGCCATACGAATCCAAAAGGCCGCGACTGCCAGCGGCAGGCTGTTGACGAAGCCCAGTGTAATGAGGAAAGGGATCGAGATCGCCTGCGTGATGACCACGGTTTTGGCCTTGCCCCACCTGTTCGCCAGCACCGGCCCAATCAGGATCGCCAATCCCATCCACAGCGAGCCGATACCGAACAACGTGCCGATGGTGTCGTCGGGAAGCGCGTAACGGAAGCGGAAGAAGATGTTGAGGAAGGGAATCAGCATCCCCGCGCCCAGTGAGAGCACCAGCGTCGGCAACAACAGGCGCGTCATCATGTTACGGTGCTCCCAGAGCATCTTGAAAGGGGCCAGGAGACTTTGGGCCATGATCTTCTGCTTGACCTCAAGCCGTGCCAGCGGGAACAGAGCGACCAGGTTCAACACACTGGTCAGGGCTAATGACCAGGCGTAGGCCGGGCTAGAGGTCGGGTCAACTTCCAGGAGAATCGCAAAGAGCGCCGGTAACGATCCGCCCAAGAAATTGCCCAAGAATGACGACATCGTGCTGATCCCGGAGCTGAAGCTGAAGAGGTGGGTGCGCTCGCGCTCGGTACTGTTTTCCATCAGAAAGGGGGCGGCGGTCACGCTGAAGATGCTCATTCCAATGCCGCGCAAGATGGCGCTGAAGATCAGCATCGGTTGAGTGGGCACAATGAGCATCAGGAGCTGCGCCGCCACGCTCAACACCCCGCCCAGCAAAAAGGCGCGCTTGCGGCCAATCAGGTCGCTGATATAGCCGGCGCCTAGCGCCACGAAGAGCGCGGTGATCGAGGGGAGGCTGATGAGCAGCCCCATGAAGCCCTGCTGGTAGCCCAGGCTAAGGATGTAGAAATTGAAGAAGAGCTGGAAGACGCCCCAGCCGATACCTTGCAGCATGGAGACCAATAAATACAAACGCGCCTCTGGCGAAAACCGCTTGATATTTTCGATATAGTCCCTAAGCGTTTCCACGATAATTCATTACCTCTACTAATTATTTGCTATGCTAACTATAATGCTTTTTGCCCTATTTGTCAACTTGTAGGGATAAGTATAATTGAGGTATGAATACGTTGGGCCATGCTATGACTGCCGTTATCCTATTGAAGCGAGTGTCGCGTTGAGGGAGCGCCGCCGATGCTGACATTGGATGGCACGCGCGGCGAAGGCGGCGGACAGATCCTCCGCACGGCGTTGACGCTGGCCTGTCTCACCGGGATGCCGCTCCGCCTGGAGCGAATCCGGGCCGGGCGCGCCAAGCCGGGGCTGCGCCCGCAACACTTGACGGCGGTGCGCGCCGCTGCTGCTATCTGCGCGGCCCAGCTCACCGGCGACGCGGTAGGCAGCCAGACCTTGACCTTCACGCCCACTACCGCGCCGCTCCCCGGCGACTATTTCTTCGACGTGGCTGACGCTGCTTCCGGCGGTTCGGCGGGCGCGGTCACGCTGATCTTGCAGACCCTCTTGCTGCCGCTGGCTTTGGCGGCTGGCCCCTCGCGCGTGCGGCTCCGTGGCGGCACCTTTGTCCCCTGGAGTCCGCCCGCCCCCTATGTGATGCAGGTCTATCTGCCCATGCTCGCGCAGCTGGGGATTGAGGTCAGCTGCGCACATCCGCGCTGGGGCCTGTATCCGCGCGGTGGGGGGACGCTTGTGGCGGAGATCCCCGGCGGGGCGACGTGGCACACGCCGCCCTGGGAGGCGCGCGGCCCGTTACAAGCGGTGACGGGCATCGCCTTTGTGGCGAACCTGCCCTCGCACATCCCGCAGCGGATGAGCGACCGGGCGCGCACGCTGTTGCATCAAGCGGGCCTGGCAGGGCAAATCGAACCGCAGCACGTCCCCGCCGATGGGCCGGGCGCGGGCATCTTCCTGCACGCGCGCTACGCCCACGCGCAGGCCGGCTTCTGCGCGTGGGGGCGCAAGGGCTTGCCGGCTGAGGAGGTCGCGGCCTCGGCGTGTGCGCAGCTGGTGGCGTATCACCGGAGCGAAGCCCTGCTCGATCCGCACCTGGCTGATCAGCTCGTGTTGCCCCTGACCCTGGCAGGCAGCGCGTGCATCTTGACCGTATCAAAGATCACCCAGCATCTCCTGACCAATGTGGAGACGGTGCGGCTGTTTGGATTGCAGGCTCCGCGTGTGGTCGGGCCGTTGGGAGAGCCGGGGGCACTTATCTTGGAGAAGATGGATGATTGAACTGATTTTCTTGGGGACGGCGGCCTCAGCGCCAACGATTCAGCGGGGCCTGCCCTCGCAGCTCGTGCTTTACCAGGATGAGCGCTTTTTGATTGATTGCGGCGAGGGCACGCAGCGGCAGATTCTACGCAGCGGGATCGGCTTTCGGCGGTTGCAGCGGGTGCTGCTCACCCACGGGCATCTCGATCACATCCTGGGGTTGGGCGGCCTGATTTCCACCTTTGCGCGCTGGGAGGCGGTTGATCACCTGGAAATCTATGGCGGGCGCTGGGCGCTGAATCGCGTGGAGGATTTGCTCTTCCGCGTGGTGTTGCGCGGGGCGCGCCCGCCGGTGCCGGTGGATTTGGTCGAGGTGCGTTCCGGCGTCCTGTTGGAGAGCGATACCTTCGAGGTGACGGCCTTCCCGGTCAAGCACCGGGGGCCGGGCTGTTTTGGCTATCTCTTCCGCGAGAAGCCGCGCCGCCCCTTTTTGCCCGAACAGGCCGAGGCGCTCGGCGTGCCGCATGGGCCGGAACGCCGCCGGCTGGTCAACGGCGAGGCGATCACGCTGGCGGATGGACGTAGCATCACGCCGGATGAGGTGTTGGGGCCGGAGCGCCCCGGAATTGCGCTGGCGATCCTGGGGGATGTGGGCCGCGTTGATGCGCTGCTCCCGCTATTGCAAGGCGTGGACGTAATCGTCTCGGAGGCCACCTACCTGAAACCCGACCTGGAGATGGCGCAACGGTTCGGCCATCTCACAGCGGGGGAGGCGGGGTGGTTGGCGCGTGAGACGGGCGCGCGCGCCTTGTTGCTGACGCACATCTCGCAGCGTTACCGCATCCGCGATATTCTCGATGAGGCGCGGGCCTTCTTCCCCGAGACGACCGTGGCGCGGGATTTCGATCACGTGCGCATCACACGCGAGCGCGTGGAGCTGCTCTACGAGGAGCTGAACGATGACGCCCGCATGGAAGCCTGGGAGGGTGAGAACGCAGGATTGGATTAGCAGTTGACGAGTTGCGCGTTGCGCGGAACAGGACGCCCGGCCCGCGGCTTGACAGCTGGCTTACTTCGACAGTATAATTAACGATGCAAGATGTCTGATGTCTGTGAAGCGCATGACTTTTGCGCTGGCAAAAGCTCCGGTGTGTGTCAGTCAATTGAAGGAGGTGGGTAGGATTTAAGGAGGCAAGGAA
>DAOTXC010000199.1:0-13614 GCA_034435555.1 Anaerolineae bacterium | reverse complement strand
CGCGACCAAATCGAGGCGCGCGTCAAAGCCTGGCTGGCAGAAATTGACGCAGACAGCGCCACATCACAAGGAGCCAATCATGATGCCTGAACCACGAGCAACCCTGGATCGGGAGTTACAGCGCCTCCAAGATGAGGTGCTCTCCCTGGGCAGCCTGGTCGAAGAGACGCTGCTACAAGCGGTGGACATCCTCAAGCGCCAGGATTTGGAAGCGGCGCAGCAGCTCATCGCGCGCGACCGCCACATCAACGCCTCGCGCTACGCCATCGAAGAGGGCGCGCTGGCGACCATCGCGCTGCACCAGCCGATGGCCGGCGATCTGCGCGTATTGGCCGCAGTCCTCGATATCACGCAAGAGATCGAGCGCATCGGGGACTACGCGAAGGGTATCGCGCGCATCGCGCTGCTGATCGGCCATGAGCCGCTGCTCAAGCCACTCATTGACGTGCCGCTGATGGCGCAGAAGGCCCGCGCCATGCTGCACGAAGCGCTGATCGCCTTCATCGAGCGCGATGTCGAGGCCGCCTACGCCATCCCCAAGCAAGATGATGAGGTAGACGCGCTCTACAATCAGGTCTACCGCGAGCTGATCTCCTACATCCTACAAGACGTGCGCCACATCGAGCAGGCCAACTACCTGCTCTGGGCCGCGCACAACCTGGAACGCGCCGCCGACCGCGTGAGCAACATCTGCGAGCGCGTCATCTTCACCGCCACCGGGGAACTGGTCGAGCTGGACCTCAAGTAACCCCATCACAAGTCAACGGCCCAGGGCGTGATCCCTGGGCCGGTTGCCTTCTATCCTCACCCCCGTGGATTCGTGCGGAAGACGATGTCCCACAGCGGCGAGCTCACGCCAAAGCGCAGCTCCGGTGTCTGCGCGTGATGGCGCATGTGGTGACGACGCATCCACTGCAAATAGCCCCCCTTCAGCCGGAAGTGGTGCATGGAATAGTGCAGCATATCGTAGATCAAATAGCCGCTGGCGAAGCCCGCGAACAAGGGCGCGACCCACCGCCCAGCCCCCAGAAGGCCAGCGACCACGCCGTAGAACAACCCATAGAACAATAGCGCCAGCGGGATGCTCAACGCTGGCGGCATCACCAGCCGCGTCTTCGACATCGGCTGCGCGTGATGGACGCCGTGGAACAGGAACGAGATCCGCTCCTGCCGGGGCGTTCGCGGGTGGAAGTGGAACACGAAGCGATGCAGCACGTATTCGGCCAACGTCCACACAAACAGCCCCACCGCGAAGCCCAGCGGAATGTGCAGCCAGCCACCCGCAGACGAGCGCAAGATCACCGCCCGCGCCAGGAAATATCCCACCACCGGCAACCAGATCGCCAACACCACTGCCGGATGGATATGCGTGAAAAATTCCAGAAAATCGGACTCGAACAACCGAATCGGTTCCTTGCCGCTTTGAATTTCAACCTTGCTCATCATCACCTCTCGACTTTACGTTCTCACGTGCAATAGTAGCACAAATTCGCCAAATCGCCCCCAGATCGCGCTTCCCGTGACGTTTCCGTGACGTTCAGCGGCTATACTCGTAAAGAGTGACAACGCGAGGAAGGGTAACATGACACAACTGACGCAAGCATCGCCCCTTGTAAGGAAACCGGCGCTTCACCTGAGCTGGCCGAAATGGGCCTGGTGGCAATGGGGCAAGCTGCTTGGCGGGCTACTCCCGCCCCTCCTCGTGTTGCTCAACATCCGCACGCCGCTCATCTGGGCGCTCGCCCTGCATCTGCTGCTGGATTTCACCGCACAGAGCACCCCCACCGCCCGCGCCAAATCCTGCCACAAATGGAGCGCGCTGCTCTATCACGGGTGCATCGCCGGCGGCTGGACGGGGCTGCTGCTCGGCGGGCTTCCCGGCCTGTTGATCGGGGCCGTGGCCCACGTCGGCGTTGACGCAGCCGACAAATTCGGCTGGACCGACTGGCGCGGCCCCCTCGTGGATCAACTCGCGCACATTCTCGTCATGTCGCGCTCTATCTCCGCTATTGCTGCTGACGCACGCGCCGTAAATCCTCCAGATCGAGATAGCTGCGCAAGGCCCCCGACTCCAAGAGCCAGATCCGCGTCGCAAATCGCTCGATGAAGTAACGGTCATGTACCACGGCCAGCACCGTCCCCGAAAAGGCCGTCATCGCCTGCTCAAACTGCGTCCGACTGGGGATGTCCAGATGATTGATCGGCTCATCCAGCACCAGGAAGTTGCAACCGGTCGCCACCAATCGCGCAAGCACCAGCCGCGCCCGCTCGCCGCAGCTGAGCGATCCCACCGGCGTGAAGACCGCGTCGCCGCTGAAGAGGAAGTAGTGCAAGAAGGAGCGTACCTCCGTATCTGATATCGTGGCGACCGCGCGCACCACCGCGAAGGGCGTGCTCTGGGAATCGAGCGTCTCCTGCTCCTGCGCGTAGTAGCCCAGCCGCACATTCGCGCCCAGATGCACCCGTCCCGCCAACGGCACGAGCTGCCCCAGGATCGCGCGCAGCAGCGTCGTCTTGCCCGCGCCATTGGCGCCGATAAGCGCCACACGCTCACCCGCCCCCAACGTCGCCTCGACGCCGCTGAGCAGCGGCACGCCATCGTAACCGACGGATACCCCTTCCAGGCGCAAGACCTCCTGCCCACTCTGTGGGGTCTCCACAAACTCGAGCTTCAGCTGCCAGGTGAGCTCCGGCTTTTCGATCCGCTCATCGCTCTCCAGGTAGCGCTCGAGCTTCTTCTCCCGCGACTGGGCCTTCTTCGCCACCTTCTTGGCATAGCGGCGGATTGTGGACTGGCTCGGCTTGGTGGTCAGTTCCACGCTCATCGCGTGCATGGCGGTGCGGTGGATGTCCTGCCGGATGCGCCGCACCTCCTCCTGCTGATCGCGCCACTGACTCCACTGCTTCTCGCGCTGGCGCTCCCAGGTCTCCAGATAGGCGGTGTAGTTGCCCACGTACTCGGTGAGCGTGTGCGTCAGCGGGTCGAGATCGAGGACGCGCGTGACCATGTTGTCCAGAAAGGCACGGTCGTGCGAGACGATGAGCACCGCCCCTGGATAGCGCTGCAACCATGCCTCCAGCCACTCCAGCGCGGCGATGTCCAGATGGTTAGTCGGCTCATCGAGCAGCAACACCTGCAGGCGTTGTAGCAGCAACCCCGCCAGCCCCAACCGGGTCTTCTGCCCGCCGCTGAGGATCGCCACGGGCGTTTCGAGCGCCACGTCAGCCAGCCCCAACCCGGCGAGCACCGCCTCGATCTCGTGGGCCGCCGGGCGCGTCGCAGCCAGGGACTCCAGCTCGGCAAGCGTCTCACCATACGCATCCAACAGGCGCGTGAGCGCCTCACCTGCAGCGGCGGCCATCGCCTGCGCCAGCCGCTCGACCTCAGCCTCCGCCGCTTCGAGCGCCGTATCGCGCAACCCCAGCGCCGCGCCGACGGTGACATCGGCGGCGGTGTCGCGCCCCTGCTCCAGATAGCCGAGTCGCAAGTCCGGCGGATCACAGAGCAACCCGCCCGCGTCGGCGGCCTCCTGCCCTACGATGACACGCAACAGCGTTGATTTGCCGCAGCCGTTCGGCCCAATCAAGCCGACGCGCTCACCCACATTGAGCACAAAGGAGACGCGATCCAACACCAACACATCACCATAACGTTTTGTGATATTCGATACCTTAAGCATACAAACCTCCATTGGAGGGACACCAAAAAGCCGTGGGGCCTTAGGCTCCACGGCTCGGATGTTCAGCAATACAACTGCTGCCAACTACCAAAGCAAGGATAAGGTCGGCCCTCTTCCTCCAAGTTGCAGCACGTTGTCAGTCATTCTAATACACGCTCCTCGTTATTTTTACAGACAGGCTGATTATAATCCGGGCGCGAGATTTGTCAAATTGCCGTCTCGATGTGCGTCCCTGGCACAACCCAGGCTCGCTCCAAGTTCACTTGTTCGCTCTGCGTTCTCGATGTATACTGTAGCTATCATCAGAAATGAGAGCGTGAACTAAAGTTCGCGCTACGCTCGCCACGCAAGTGATTTTTTGATTTGCTGATTTACAGATTTTCGAGGGAGTCCTCATGTTCCTTCGGCACACCACCGAGGATGAAAATGTAGGACAGGTTGGCAACCTGTCTTACGCTCAGGCTATTTTCTAGGGAGGATGGAGATGCCAAATGCGCGTGATATCGCTCTGATTTTTCTAAGTTTGCAAGCCCTTTTTATGGGATTGATTCCCTTCCTTTTGTTAGGGGCGCTGGCGTATGGCTGCTACCGCCTGCGCGGACTGATGCGCGAATGGCTCCGCATCGGATTGACGTATGCGGAACTGGTCCGCATCAAGGCAGATGAGCTCTCGCGCCAGATTGCCGAACCATTCATTCGAGTGCATAGCGCCGTGCGTTGGTTGACCACGGTCTTAAACAAATTACTACAAGGAGGTCGGTTATGAACGAACGTACACGTGTGTTGATGATCGGGGGCATATTCGGGGCCTTGATAGGCGTGCTGGGCGCCTGGCTATATCTTAACTCTGCTGAAATTCAGGTGGATACAGAAGGCAACGAGCGCATAGTGGCCCCTTCGGCGGGAGATTCGCTCAAATTGGGGCTGGGATTGCTGGCGCTGCTGCGGCAAATCGCCGCTGGCGCTTAAGGATCACGCATGACGGCTTCCTCCCATGCAAAAGATGGAGGAAGCCGTCTTTTTATTGAGGAGAGCTTGGCAAGCGCTGCAGCCAGGGATTATGTCGCCGCTCGTGGGCCAGTGTGCTCACAGGGCCATGTCCCGGATAAAGCTGGGTTTCGGACGGGAGAGCGAGCAGGCGCTTGAGGCTGGCGCTAAGGGCCTGCGCGGACCCGCCCGGCAAGTCGGTGCGTCCCACACTGCCCGCGAAGAGCGTGTCTCCGGTGATGAGCGCCTGGTCTGCAGGGCAGTAAAAGCAAACGCTCCCCGGTGTGTGCCCAGGGGTATGGATCACCGTGAGCGTGAGTGTACCAAGAGCTAATTCCAGCCCATCGGTGAGCTCCAGGGTCGGCGCTGGCGCGGGGATGTAAGCGAGATTGTACCAGGAGGCCCCGCCGCCTCTAGCAAGCAACTCGGCATCGGCAGGATGAAGTCCAACTTGCAACTCAAAACGCTGCGTCAGCGGCGTGTTCGCCGCGATGTGATCGAAATGCCCGTGGGTGTTGAGCAGATAGCGCGGGGTAATGCCACGACGTTCGATCTCATCCAGCAGCGGTTCGACCTTGCCGCCGGGATCAATAATCGCCCCGACTTTGTCGCGCTCATCGTAGACGACATAGCAATTGGATTGCAGCATTCCAATGGGAAGCCCAAAGATCATCTTGTGTAGTCCTTTCTGTAACGTGTGCCTATTGTACCACAAGGGAGACACCGCTGCTGGCGCACACCATCCAGCACTAAAATGTAGGACAGGTTGGCAACCTGTCTTACGACTGCTATTTTCGAAGGACATAGCGCGAACCGTCTAGTTCGCGCCCGCGAAGCGGACGCTTCGCGTTACGACTATTTTAGAAGGAAGTTGCTATGAACACAAGGCAGTTGGAATCATTGTTGGATTTGGCGCTGGCGCAAGGGATGGACGCTCTGGCGGTCATGCCTGGCCCGAATCTGTTTTATCTCACAGGATTGAGCTTCCACCTGAGCGAGCGTCCGGTGCTGGGGTTGTTCCCCGTGGATGCGCCGCCGGCTCTGGTGCTGCCTGCCTTCGAGGCCGGCAAAGTCCCCGACATCGAAGTTTTTACCTACACCGATGAGGAAGGGTACACGCTGGCCTTTCACGAGGCCTGCGCGGCGCTCGAATTGGCGGAGGCGCGCATCGGTGTGGAGGCGCTGCGGATGCGTCTGCTGGAGGCGCGCATCCTGCAACGCTACGCGCCGGATACGGAGCTCATCCAGGCTGATGAACTCTTTGCGGCGTTGCGGATGCACAAGAGCGCCGCTGAAATTGCGCAGATGCGCCGCGCGATTGCCGTCGCTGAAGAGGCGTTCCAGGCGTGGTTGCCACAACTGCACGTCGGCATGACGGAGCAAGAGGCAGCGGGACGGCTGATCGCGGCGCTGCTCACCCACGGCGGCGAGGGACTGGCCTTCGATCCCATCGTGGTAGGCGGGCCGAACGGCGCTTCGCCCCACGCGGTTCCGAGCGCGCGGCCCTTTGCGGCGGGCGATTGGGTCGTGGTGGATTGGGGCGCGTTCGTTGGCGGCTACGCCTCGGACATCACGCGGATGGTGGTCTTCGGCGAGCCACAGGGAGAGCTGGTCAACATCCACGAGATTGTGGTACGAGCCAATGAAGCCGGATGCGCCGCAGTGCGCCCCGGCGTGAGCGCCGAGACCGTGGATGCCGCAGCGCGGGCGGTGATCGAGGCCGCCGGCTATGGCGCGGCGTTCACACATCGCACCGGCCACGGGCTGGGACTGGAGACGCACGAGCCGCCTTACATCGTCGCGGGCAACACCGCAAGGCTGGAGGCCGACATGACCTTCACGGTAGAGCCGGGAATTTACGTGGCGGGGTTGGGCGGCGTGCGCATCGAGGATGACGTGCTGGTCACAGCGTCAGGCGCGCAGACGCTCACGACGCTGCCACACGCGCCCTTTGTGATCTCGTGCTGAGCCATCCCAGGTTGCTCAGGCTTCAACCTGGCGTATAATCTAGGGCATATTCAACTCAGGAGGCGACAGATATGGCTGACTCGCGAGGTATTATCATCAGTGAAACTTTTACCCCGCCAGCCCCCCGTAAGCTCCAAGATACCGGCCTGAACATCGGCATGTTGACGGATCTGGCATTGAAGATCCTCTATTTTGAAAGCTATCTATCGGGGCGCAATCTGGCGGAGCGCATGGCATTGCCCTTCGCCGGGGTCGTGGACCAGGTTCTGGAGTTCCTCAAGCGGGAGCGTCTATGTGAGGTGCGCGGGACCACCGGACAGGGACGCGGCGGCTTTTCCGAGGCGACGTATGAGTACGTCCTGACGGAGCGCGGGCGCGAGATGGCCCGCGATGCGCTGGATCGTAGCCAATATTCCGGGCCGGCGCCGGTACCCTTGCCTGTATATTACAAATCAGTGGTCGCGCAGGGCCTCAAAGAGGTCAAAGTGCATCAGCGGCAACTGCGTCAGGCATTGGCGCACCTGGTGCTCAGTGAACGCACCTTCGAGCAGGTGGGGCCTGCGGTGAACTCCGGGCGCTCCATCTTCCTGTTTGGAGATCCTGGCAACGGCAAGACCTCGATCGCGGAGGCGATTGGCTCCTTGCTGATGGAGGGCGACATCTACATCCCCTATGCGGTGGAGATCGAGGGGCAGATCATCAAGGTCTTCGATAACGTCAACCATATGCTGGTGGATGAGGGTGAAGTGCCGCACAATGTTGATCCGCGATGGATGCGCATCCGCCGCCCCTTCATCGTGGTCGGTGGCGAGCTAACGCTGGAAGGGCTGGACCTGGTCTACGATACCAGCAACAAATACTACGAGGCCCCCTTCCAGATGAAGGCCAATGGGGGCATCTTGCTGATTGATGACTTTGGACGGCAACAGGTGCGCCCGCGTGACCTGCTCAACCGGTGGATTGTCCCCCTGGAGAAGCGCATTGATTTCTTGACGCTGCACACGGGACGCAAGATCGAAATCCCCTTCGAGGTACTGATCGTCTTCTCGACAAACCTGGAACCCAAGGAGTTGGTTGATGAGGCATTCCTCCGGCGCATCCGCCACAAGATCGAGGTGGGCGACCCCGGATGGGAGGAGTACCGCGAGATTTTCCGGCGCGTTTCGGAGGGCAAAAAGATACCGTTTGATGAACGGGCGCTGGCCTATCTGATCCAGGAGCACTACATCAAAGTGCGCCGCCCGCCGCGCGCCTGCCACGCGCGCGATCTTCTGGATCAAATTATTGACATCGCCGGCTACCTCAACATTCGCCCAACGATGAGCAAGGAGCTGATTGATCGCGCGGCGGATTCTTACTTCGTCGAGCTGTAGGGAGGACAGATGGCAGAATTTCCTGCATCATGGTGGCGCGCTGAGCGCCCCCTGGTTTTTGCGCACCGTGGCGTAAATCGCCTCGCGCCGGAGAACACCCTGGCGGCCTTTCGCAAGGCTGCGGAGCTGGGCATTGATGGCGTCGAGTTGGATGTCCACATCTCGGCGGATGGCGTTCCCGTCGTGATTCACGATTTCAGGGTGGATAAACTCACAGACGGGACCGGCTGGGTCGGGGCGCTGACTCTGGCGGAGCTCAAGGCGTTGGATGCCGGAGCGCACTTCGGCCCGGAGTTTGCCGGGGAGCGCATCCCTACGTTGGAGGAGGTCTTCGCGGAGCTGGGTCAGCAGTTGTTGTTCAATGTAGAGCTCAAACCCTCGCGCCAGGAAAACAACCTGGGGAAGACGGTGGTGGAGCTGGCGCGTTGGATGGGCATGTTCGGACGGATGTGGATCTCTTCCTTCAAACCCTACTCACTGCAAGTGGTGCGCTCCGTCGCGCCGACATTGCCGTGCGGACTGCTCTATAATGCGACGACCTGGACAACCCGCATGTTAGCGCCGATCACGCCGCACGACGCCCTCCATCCCCATTACAAGCTTTTGCGCGAGCGGTCGGTACGCCGGGCGCACGAGCGCGGCTTGCGCGTTGCTGCCTGGACGGTGGATGACACGGAAACAGCGGCGCAACTCGCCGATTGGGGCGTGGATGTGTTGATCAGCAACGAGCCGCAGGCGCTCCTGACCGCATTAGCGAATCGCTGATGGCGTTGAATCACTGTGGCGCAGTTGTGCTGAACTCATGGTAGCGACCTTGCGCGGTGAGCGCCTCGGTGGAGAGCTCGCCCGTCGCCCAGGCCCACACATCCGCCCCGCTCAGCTGTGCGGTGTGATACGTGGTAGTCAGCGTCCCAGGGACAATGATCTGGAGGGTGATCGTTTGTGGCGGTTCGCAACCGGTCTGCAATGTTTCTCCAACCACGTCAAGCAGCTCCCAGAGGTATTGGGCCGCCTCTGTGGCGGGCGGCTGCGCTTCGCGGGGAAGCGTCAGGGCCACATAGAGCGTCTCCACATCCCAGGCCACCTGCGCCTGTCCCAGCGGCTCGACACGGGTGAGCAACCGTCGCGTGCAGGGCGGAAGATAGGAGATGGGCGCGACGGCTTCGTATTGCGTGGCCCGCATCACAGTTATGAGCAAAACCGTGATGACGAGCAGATCAATCAGCGCCAAAGCGCCCAGGACTATTTTTTGACGACGGTTCATGCGTGCAGTATAGCACGGGATGCGGGGGTTGAGAAGTCTTGAGCGCCAGAATAATGTGGGGAGTCCCCTCTTGAAAGTGAGTCGGCATCAGGTCTCAGATGATGGGCGCAGCAGCCGGCTGATGGGGATTTACAGCGGCCTATTCGCCTCGTTTTTACTGGGCTGGGCGCCGATATTGGGCAAGTTCGCCTATCTGTTCGGCGTGACCCCCACCTCGCTGGCCGCTCTGCGCACGGTTGCGGCGGCAGGATTTCTCTGGGGCTTCTACCTGATTTTCTGGCGCGCCTTGCTGCGAGTTTCGCTCAAGGACTTCCTCAACTGCTTTCTGGTGGGGGCGATCAACGGCTTCGGCTCCCTGTTCTATTACAGCGGCCTGGAGCGCCTGGATGCCTCGCGCGCGTCGCTATTGAGTGCGCTCTATCCGGTGTGGGTGGTCATCTTCTTGAGCGCCTCCGGCCAACGGATGACGCGCCTCTCCCTGATACGCCTTTCGGGGTGTCTGTTGGGTGCGGTGCTCGTGACCGCGCCGTGGGCGACGCAGAACCCGCCGGATTATCTGGGCGTGATGTTGATGATCGCTTCGGCGGCGATCAATGGGTGGTACATTGTGATGGGCCAGTGGGTGCTGGCCGACGTGCCAGCCCGCTCGGCGACGCTCTACATCCTCACCGGGATGGCGATCACCGTGGGGCTGGCGCGCATCGCCACCACCGATGCGCTCGAGCCGTTGGTGGGGCCGGCGTGGTTGGCGATCATCGCGCTGGCGCTGACCACGGCGGTATCGCGGCTGGCGATGTTCCTCAGCCTGGAACGTCTCGGCGGCGTGCAGACGGCCATCATCAGCCTGACGGAGCTGGCGGTCAGCCTGGGACTGGCTTTCTTGTTGTTGAGCGAGCGGATGTCATGGGAGCAATGGTTGGGCGCGGTGCTGTTGCTGGGAGGCGGGCTCCTGGCGCGCGCCGATATGGAAAAGGGAGCGGCCCTGCCGCCCTCGTTCAATCCAATGGATGTGTGAGCTGTGGAGGGAGAAGGTATGTTCAAAATTGGCGATAAGGTAGTGCATCCCGCTTATGGCGGGGGAACGATTGTACAGATTGAAGAGCGGAATATCGCCGGCGAGTTAACGCGATACTACGCCATCGAATTGGTGTTGCGAGATGGGCTGCTGCTGGTGCCGGTGGAACGGGCCGAGGAGCTGGGCGTGCGCTTGGCCGTGGAGGATATTCAAAGCGTGATCGCGGCCCTGGGCGCAGAACCCAACGAGTTACCCGATAATCTACGGGGACGCGCGCAGAAACAGCTCAGCGCCGACATCCACAGCGGGGATGTGATCAAGGTGACGGAGGTCGTGCGCGACCTGGCCCATCGCAAGGCCGCGGACAGAGTCACCAAGACGGATCTCGATCTCCTGAGCGACGCCGAGGACTTCCTGGCGGTGGAGCTGGCGCTGAGCCAGGAGCTCGATCTGGACTCCGCCCGCTCGCAAATCGAAGCGGCGCTCAATCTGCCCGAATTTGATGAGGATGAAGAGGAGGCCGACGCATAACGCGCCTGCTTTTGGATAAAAAAAGCGGCTCTTGCGAGCCGCTTTTGTGTTGGCGTGTGCCAGTCAGCGCAGCCGTACCTGTCCCGGCTCCGGCGTGAAGCGCATACGGAAGTCGCGGTTGCAGTCGTTGCGGTCGGTGTGGGCGGGGCGGCGCTCCAGCGAAGCATTGGTAGGGAAAGGTGGCTCATAGTCCAGGTAAGGGAGCACCCCCAGCCTCGGATCGCCCCCCCAGGCGACGGCGTCCACGAGCATCCCCTCCGCATTGTGCAAAAGCACCTCATCCGTGGTGTTGCCCAACGCGATCCCGAAGCCCTCCCAATCCCCCTCAGGGATGAGATCGGTCACATTGGGGTCGCAAGCGAGCCATTCGTAGTTTGGATTGAAGCCATAGGTGGCGGCGAACTCCGTAGCGCACCCGGCCACGATGATGACTTGCTGGGGCAACAACACCCCGGCGTTGTCGGGGAAGCGGTAGCGTCCGTCCCCGTAATCGCCATGGGCAATTGCATCGCCGATGAGCCAGCCGGCCAGATCGTAGCTCTGATTGAGAGATGGATTGTAGATCTCGATCCACTCCTTGTGGTCTTCCGGCTCTCCTGGGGCATTGGGCGGATTGATGTAGACTTCGGTGATGAGCGGATAGGTGGCAGGCAGGTAATAATCATTGAAGACCAGCGGGAAGTTGATGCGGAAGATCATCGGCCCGTGGCTGCGGCCCCAATCATACTCGAAGACTTCGAGCAAATAGACATGGGCCTCCGGTGAACGAATTTGCAACATCACCTCGCGGTTGACCTTGTTCGAGGTCTCAGTCCCGTTGAGACTGCCCAAGTGTACCCAATGCTCTCCGCCAACATGCGCGAGGAACATCTTGGCGTGGATGCCTAGCCCGGTCACATTGCCCAGACGACAGTTGAGCATTATCCCTTCCGCCCGGCTGATTGCGTTGAGATAGAGACAGGTAGCCGTATTCTTGTTAGGTGCGGTGGGATCATCGTAGTTGGCATCCAACAAGATGCGCACCGCTGCGCCACGGCGCGCCGCAGCCACCAGCATCTGAATGCGCCGATTCAATCCCAGCTCGCCAATCCCTTGCGTCCAGGTAAGGGGTTCATTCATCTGCATCACGGCGATGGTGTCCCCAACGCCGGCTCGCCCGATCATCCCCAACAGCCCGTCCGTGTCACGCAAGGTGTGCTCCGGCGCGTGCAACAGCGTGAAGTGGTCGGCGGTAGTGGCAAACGTTTGGCTAAAGGGGGCGGTGTAGGTCGTCCAGTCGGGGACGGGCAGCGGGATATAGTTAGCGGGAGGGGCATAGTCCGAGGAATAGGAGATGATGTCGCGGTGGTGCTCCGGGTCGCAATCGTAGTCGAAGATAGTTTGCAATCGCTCGATAATCTCCGGCGCGGTCGTGACCGCAACGACACCACGATGCCCCATCGTCCCATTAGCGATAAGGTCGGAGGGCATGGAGCTCTCACCGAAGTTATCACTGCTAATGAGCGCCAGCCGACCATCAACGAGGATGAATTTGGCGTGTTGGAAGCGATAACGACTGCCAGCACCGCCCATGAAGTAAATCGTCACGCCTTCTCGTGCGGCCAATTGTTGCAACACCCACTTCTGCTGATTGCCCATCCCCCCCGCCGGACTGGCCTCAAGCAAAATCGTGACCTCGACGCCGGAGGCCACCCGATCGCTGATCACTTCGTAGAGAGGGATGCTCTCCAGCGAGTACCCCTCGATGACGAGCGTCTCCTGGGCGCTGGCGACGGTCTCCAGCACCAGGCTAAGCATGGCGTCAGGGGCTACCGCCAGGGTGACAGGATGCGTGGCGGCGACTTCAACAGGGAAGAATAGCGCCTCCAGGTCCCAGCCGGGATAGCGCAAGCGTCGCCCGTCGCTAAGGTCGTTCGGGTCCTGTGCCCAATCCGCGGCGGTATCGGTGTCGGGAACCGGCAACCCGGTGGCTTGGTCAAGTTTGCGGTAGATGACCTGGGCTGAATCATTGAAGCCAGCAGAGGGATAGGGAAGCGCATCGCCCAACCAGCCCTCGGTTGGCGCCCCCTTGCCATAGGCCAACACATCCACCACCAACCCGCTGGGTTCGAGAAGATAAACGACCTCGCCATCATCGGTGTAGCCGGGCCAGCTACCATCCAGCAAGGAGATTCCCGTGCGGCTGATAACTGTGGAAGTCCAATCAGCATCAAAGCCCCAGCCGAGGTAAAAGCCGTCGGCATCTTCGGCCATCCAGAGGATCTGCTCAGGGGCGATCTCCGCGCCCTCAGGAAAACAGGCGCGGCTCGTGGAAACCACACGATCATCAATACACCAACCGGCAAGGCTGACGGTCTGCTCGCTCTGGTTGATGAGCGCGACGGATTCCTTGCTGCCCTCGGAGTTGACCGGATGCAGGGCATAGAGGCGCACGTAAGGCACCACCGAGGCAGTCGTCGAGGCGCTGAGCGCCGTTCCCAGACTATCAGCAGCGATGACGTAGTTGGTCACAGTGTCGGTGGCGATATCGCGCGTCATCACGGTGAAGGTCAGGGTCGCGCGCGTATCCATAGGCAGCGCGGCGATCTCCCAACGCAATATCTGCCCATCATGGCTGAAGGGATAAGCTGAGGTCTGGGTGATGAATTCGAGCGCGCCGGGCAGCGTATCGGTCACCACGATACCGGTGGCGGTCAACGTCCCGGTATTGCTCAGGACGACGTGGTAGGTGGCAGTTTGATTGGGCGCGAGCACACTGGGACCGAGCTTTGTCAGAGTCAGCACAGGTTCGGGAAC
>DAOTXC010000198.1:0-6021 GCA_034435555.1 Anaerolineae bacterium | reverse complement strand
GCCACGGAGCTATGACGATGAGCAACACCCGTAGGCTTTTAGAGACACAGCGGCTGGCAAGGGCTATCGCAGCGCTCAGTCGCGTGAAGCACTTCGCGGAATTGCCTCCCCCGACCCGGGAGGCGATGGCTCGTGTCGCAACCCCGTGCCACTTCGACAGCGGGCGGGTGCTCTTCCTCGAAGGTGAGCCGGCGGAAGCACTCTACATCCTGGAGTCTGGCTGGGTGAAGGCGACGCGCATATCGCCGGAGGGGCGCGAGCAGGTCGTGCTGGTGGTGCACCCCGGCGAGATCTTTGGCGATATCGCCGTGTTCACCGCTACGAACTACCCTGGTACGGCTGTGGCGCTCGAAGCCGTTGACGTGTGGCGGGTCGAGAAGGCCGATGTCTTGGCCTTGCTGGCCCGTTACCCGGAATTTGCAATGGCGGTGATCAGCAGGCTTGGTGAGCGCGTGCTCTACTACGTCGAGCTTGTTGAAGACCTCTCGCTACGTAGCGTGGAAGCGCGGCTGGCTAGCACCTTGCTCAAACACATGTGTCTCCGTGAGGGCAAGTGCGTGGTGCTGCGCCGGACCTGGGCGACGTTTGACGAGATGGCTGCGCGCCTGGGCACCGTGCGCGATGTGCTCTCCCGTGCCCTGAAGACGCTCGAGGAGCAGGGGGTGCTGCGTGTGGAAAGACACGAGATCGTGATCCTCGATCCGGAGTGCCTGGCCGCGCACAGGGAGTTTTGACCCTGGATTAGCTTTCATTCCTTAACCACGGAGCTTTCCGCAAGTCTCTTGTGCCGCATATAGGGCCAGGATGCACGGTCCTGCCTGCGACGCAGTTGTTCCCTGTTTACCCTTCCCCTACAAGGACCCCCACCATTTTTCGGCCCCAACGTCAAGCATGTGGCTGCGTGCCTGCCTGTATGTACCAGATTTCTGTGGTATACGACAAAAGTCGTATACGGAACCGCAACTGCGCCCTACATTAGAAATCGAAGCTGTTCTGTAGATTCGGGCTGTGATCTTTTGAAAACCGGGTGGTTTCCCTGTTGGCGCCCGGCAGGACGATCCGCCGTAGGGGAGCTCTGCGCGAGGGACGATGGAATGTAAAGCGATGGCGATCTCTGACACAAACTTGCGGACCGCGATTTTTGCTGCGTTCGCCGCAGATCGCCGCCTGGCTGCAGTCCAGGTACGGGTGGGCGTTCTGAACCGCTTTGTCCATTTAGCAGGCGCCGTCGATTCGCTCGCCACCCGGAAGGTGGCGGAAGAGCTTGCTGCCCAGGTCCCCGGCGTCCGCGGCATTGTGAATCGCATCGACGCCCCGGGCGCTCCCAGTCCGGCGCGCGCGATCAACCTGCGACCAGACCATTCGCTATTGGAAGAGCCAGGGCGAGCCCCGGCGCTGCGATGCTGAGGACACGAAGATATGCGCGTGCGTGAACGCGCTGGTGGTTGCACGGCAGCCCTTGCGTGCAGCAGCTATCAAGAGGAACAGGGGGAATAGATGAAATTACGTTTTGCCTGGCTTATCTTGATGGGGATGTTGTTGATCGTGGCCTGTAAGGCCGACGTCTGCCCCGCCGCAAGCATTACGTACGTGCCCGATGCAGCCTCGCTGCCCGATTTGGCCGCCGTCCTGGAAGCCGTGCCATCGGGGGGGCCCTTCACCGTTCAGATCGGTGGAAAGACGATCGAGGCCGACCGCGTGATCCATGGGCCGCTCTGTAACGATCACTGGAGCGGGACCGTCTACGTGGATTGCGATATCCAGATCGTTGCCTGGACCGAAGAGGAGGGATCGAAGTTCCTGGAGGACTGCGATTTGGTGATTGAGCCGGGGACGGTCGTCTACGTCGCCGCGCACAACAACGCGGCTTACTACAAGGGCTGTGCTTCGTGTCATGGCGGAGCGGAGAGGACGCCCGCCCCATAGACTGTTCCCGGGCAAGGTGCGCCGCGTTTACAAACCACGCATCACGCCTGGAGGCGGGCTTTGCCCGCGTTGTCACCATTATTTCACATAAGGAGATCGGATATGAAAATCAACTATCGTTTGGGCGCCATTCTGGCCATTGTTGCCGCTTTGCTGGGCATCATCGGGCACTTCGTGCTCTTCATGGATTGGTATGAGGTCGGTATGCAAGCTGAGTCAGCTGAGCCTGGCTGCGAAATCTTGCTTGAAACCATCCACCCGCTGCTGGCCGATTTCGGCATTCTGGGTGGCGTGCTCTTTGCGATAAGCGCGTACGGATTTTTGACCCGCAAGCGTTGGGCCTTCTTCCTCTCCGTGGTTGCGTTGGTCCTCGCTTTGCTCGGCGCGTGGTTCGTCAACGTGCCGTATATGGCTGCCGGATTGCCCCCGGTCTACTTCATCCTCTTCCTACCTTACGTCCTCCTGTACTTTCTGTTTCTGGTGCCGGTCGGGAAGGTGCCGTGGAGCCGCACACTGCTCGCGCTGTTCACCGGCATCGCCTACATCTTTTGCTGGATGAATGGCATTGCAAGCACCAGCCGCATCGTCACTCAGGGCGCGCCCATTTTCACATTCGTTCAGCGCTTGCACTTCCTTGCTATGATCGGATGGGCCGTGGTGACAGTGGGTATTATCATGCAGTCCCGGGAGTGGCTCCGCGTGGTGGGCTTGATTGCCGGGGTGACGGAGCTGGTGATGGGGATCCCCCTGGCCATCGCCACGGGCGTGGAACTGGGGCGCTTCTCCCTTTTCGCCATGGCACCGATCGCCTGCTTCCTCCTGGTCGTGGTCATGGTCTGGCCCGGGCTATGGCAGCGCTGGACCGGAGCGAGCGACATCTAGGGATGACCTATGCAATATATCAAAAACCGCCTGAATTATCTCTTCAATTCCACCAAAGGGCTGATCCTGGTCGCCATTGCCATGATTGCCATGGAGACCGCCCTTTTCAGCATGCTCTCCGGTCCGATGGCCGAATTGGGCGTGCGCGATGTCGTCGTCCGGGCGCTCGGTATCGATCTGGTGCACGCCGAGCGTGAGGGACGCATTATCATTCTCTATCACTCTATCGCTATGGCCGTGGTCGCCATCGAAGTCACCATCGTCACCGGCATGCTACGCATGCGCAGCGCCTACAAAACCGCCATCCGCGCGCTGGTGACCGTCGGTTATCTCATGGCTATGATCTTTGGTATGGCCTTTGCCTACTGGGGCCACAGTTGGCCCCTACACGGCCTCTACATCGCGGGATTGACGCTCGTCTTCTTCGCTGGTGTGCTCCTTATCGTTGCCTTGTGGCCCTGGTCCCGTGAGGTCCGGCAGAGCGACCCGGCCTACGCTCGCACCCGGGGTGGTGTGGATCTGGAACGCGTGGCCTTCTTCACCACGGCGTTGACCACTGTCATCTCCTCCATGTTTGGCGCGGTCGCCGGCTCCTACTATGGCAACGGTTTCACGACCTTCATGGCCGAAAACGTCGTCCGTTTGCCCCATAAGAGCGTTCTGCAATATGCCCTCATCGGCCATCTCCACATCATGCTTGCCCTCATCGCTATCATGCTCACTCTCATTATCGGGCGCTGGCTCGATTTCAAGGGCATCCTGCAGAAGATCGCTATGCCTTTGATGATTCTCGGCACCCTCATTCTCAACCTGGGCGTCTGGGGCATAGTGACCCCCTGGCAGCCCGTCGCCCACATGATCATCTACGTTGGGGCCACCCCTGCCATGCTCGCGGCACTCATGCTTGTTATCTACACCTGGGACAAGCTCATCCGCGAGGGCACGGCTGGAATTGAAGAACCCACCGCGGGACAGAAACTCCGTGCTCTGCTCCGCGATCCCCTCAAATTCGGCCCCCTCTGGCAGATGGTTTTCATGAACTTCACCGTCAGCGGCCTGGGTATCTTCATGGCTGTGCGCCTCGACGAGATTTTCCGGATGTGGCCCGCCCGCGAGGAACGCATCGAACTCACCGGCCACTGGCACGTTCTCGCTGCCATCATCGCCACCATCATCCTGCTCTACTACGGCGACATGATCGGCCTGCGGGGCAAGCTGCGCCGGGCCTATGGCTGGGCCATCATCCTGGCCTCTAACCTGGCCTTCGCGGCGGTCACGGTCCTGGAGATGAAACGTCTCTTCGTTTCAGAAGCGACACAGCAGCCCCTGGTGAATACCGTGACTGTCCTCATGGACCTGGGCCTGGGGACCTTGCTCATCGTTCTCGCCATGGTCATGGTCTGGCGTCTCCTTGATCTCTTCAAGCGAAAGGGACGGTGGACCGTAGAAGTGGAACAGGAACTTTCTACGGAGGTGAGCGCATGAGCCGTATAATCAGCAGGCTGTCGTTGCTCGTGTTGCTGTTGGCTGCCTGTACACCGGTGGACCTCAACGCTCCCGTCCCCATTTTTGAGACGGGCATCTCGCCGGAGTCCTGGGCATCCATCCCAGCGGGCAAGTTCCTATCGGGGCAGTTCAACACCCCTGCCGAAATCGCCTACGATTATGAGATGATGGTCACCGATGTGACTGTGGAGCAATATGTTGCCTTCCTTAATTCGGCGCTGCCCGCTGGTGTCCTTCAGGTAGGGGATGGGGAGATCACCGTCTTCTACCCTGGCGACCCCTTCCACGGCGCTAGACACGAGATGGAAATCGCCGCGGGCCACTACGTCGTCGTCCCCACCGCTGACCCCGCGTCGCGCTTCACCTTCGACGGGCAGAGCTTCCACGCCCTGCCCGGTTATGAGGCCCATCCCATGACCAACGTCTCGTGGTTTGGGGCGCTGGCCTATTGCGACACCTACGGTTGGCGCCTGCCCACGGAGATGGAGTGGGAGAAGGCCGCACGGGGCGCGACGGACTGGCCCTTCCCTTGGGGTGAGGAAATCGCCCGCAACCAGGCTAACTTCCAGGTCAGCCGCGACCCATTTGAGGATATGAGATCCTTCGGCTCGCGCACCACCCCGGTGGGCTTCTACAATGGCAAAACCTATGCCGGCTATGCCACGCTTGACGGGGCTAGCCCTTATGGACTCTATGATATGGCCGGGAATGTGTGGCAGTGGACAGGAGACATCTACGAGGATACGCACCTGCGCTTTATGCGCGGCGGATCAAAAGACTGCTATGAGATGGACCTGCGTATCTGGGCCAGCAACAACGCCGTGCCCAGCTACTTCGGGCCAGGAGTGGGTTTCCGCTGCGTTCGCACACCGTAGCCATCAACTCAGGAGCGAGACCTATGCTTACACTTACCACGATTAAGGCACGACTGCGGCTCTATTGGTCACTGACCAAGTCCCTGCAGACGGGATTGCTGCTGGCCACCGGCCTGGCCGGCTATATGACGGCCCGTTGTCCCGTGCTGCATTGGATGACGCTGCTAGCGTTGGGGTTGAGCCTGTACCTGGCCGTCGCGGGCAGCACGATCATCAATATGGTGATTGACCGCGATATTGACGCGGTGATGAATCGCACCCATCACCGGCCGTTGGCGGATGGGCGGATAAGTCCCAACGAGGCCTTGCGCCTGGGGGTGGTTCTCTCCATCCTGGGTGTGGGAATGGCGGTGGCGATGAACCCGCTCTACGGGCTGATCGTCTTCCTGGGCTGGGCCTTCGATGTGGTGATCTACTCGCTCTGGCTCAAGCGCCGCACCCCGTGGAGTATCGTCTGGGGTGGCATCGCCGGCGCGATGCCTATCCTTGCAGGCCGGACCTACGGCATGGGTTATGTGGATGGGGTGGGCCTGTTGCTTGCCCTGGCGATCCTCTTCTGGATTCCCACGCACATCCTCACCTTCGCTATGCGCTGCTTTGACGATTACCGGGCCGGGGGCATTCCTACCTTCCCCTCCGCCTATGGTTTCCGCGCCACGCGTTTTGTCATCGCCCTTTCGAGTATCCTTGCGGCCCTGGCCATCACCGGTGCGGGGGTGCTAATCGGCGTGCAGTGGGGTTTTCTGCGCGTGCTCGGGGTCATGTCGGGCGGGCTGCTGATCCTGGCGGGCGCTAGCGTCTTCCGTCCCAACGAGCGCGTCAACTTCTGGCT
>DAOTXC010000197.1:0-45476 GCA_034435555.1 Anaerolineae bacterium | reverse complement strand
TACTTGTCCTCCAGACGTTGTGGGAACCATCCATCATCAATTAGAAAACGCTCCAATGTGGCAAAAGCTTCCAGCCCGTTGATGTTTTCTTCCACCGAGTTCAATTCCTCGTCCATCTGCCACCTCTCTCGTTTCGTGTTGCCTACATCTTATTCGGGCAGGCGCAAAAGTCAAAACAGCGCCCTGGCTGGGCCACGCCTTGAATTGACAACTCTCAAACCCTCTGCTATCATACAGTTAATATGCCTTCCTATTTGTGAGCGCGACGCCAACCGGGAGCAAAACGTGGCTAAAGTGAACGAGCAAGCAGTGACACAAGATACCGAACAGGTCAACACCAACCTGGTATCTCAGATGCGCCGTGAATATCTGCACACGCTGTTGCTGGGGAGCCTGGGAATCTCTGGGCTGTTGGGACTCTTTTTGGGGACAACGGCGCTCACCCAAGGGCCGACCTTCGCGCCGTTAGTATTGGCCCCGTTTGGCTTCATCCTGCTGACGAGTTTCGCTGCCCTGCGCCTGATGGAAAAGAAAGAGTTTCTCAAACCGCCGCTCTACCTCCTGCTAGTGGGCTTGCTCATTGGGATGGGACTGCTGATGCGCTACGGCGCTGAGTACAACCCGGTCATCCGCCACATTGCGCCCTTCATGCTGATTCTGGTGGCGGCCATCGCCGGCGTGATGCTGCCCATCGGCGAGTCCATCAGCGTCACCATCGTTGGCGCTATCTGGACCATTATTGTGAGCCTGCTGACCAGTCGCGCGGGATTGGATAGCATCGCCCCTTACGATTGGGCGGCCATTTTGATCAGTGGCCTGATTAACGGTGTCACCGTGGTCACGTCGGGCAGCCTCTACTTGATGGCGCAATACTCCACCGAGAGCTATCTCACCGCGCAGCGCCGCGCTGATGAGTTCTTCGAAAACAAGGAGCAGCTGCGCAAGGCCCTGGCCACCCAGGAATGGCTGAACAATCAGCTTAAAGAGACCAACCGCGCCCTGGCGACCAGCACCGAGGTCGGGCGGCAGGTTACCTCAATTCTCAGATTGGACGATCTGCTCCCGCAGGTTGTCACGCTGATCCAGGAAAACTTCAATTACTATTTTGTTGGCATTTGGTTGCCCGATGAGAAGAGCGATATGCTCGTCCTCAACGCCGGCGCGCGTATGGGAGGCAGTCGCGTCCCGCTCAGAGGTCTCCGCATCTCGCAAAAGACTCAGAGTATTGTTGTCAGCGTCTATCAACAGGGCCGCTACCGGCGGGTGGATAACATCAACAGCGAGCCGGATTATCTGCCCCTCACTGAGCTCCCCGATACGCGCTCCGAGTTGGCGCTGCCGCTACTCTTTGGCGATGAGACCATCGGTGTGCTTGATATCCAGCACACGCAGACCAATGTCTTCAACGATGATGCCCGTGCCGTGATGCAGGCGCTCGCCAACCAGATCTCCATCGCCATCCGCAACGCCCAGCTTTACACCGCCGAACAGTCCCGCCGCCAGCTGGCCGAATCGCTGGAGCAGACCGCCCGCGTTCTCTCCGGCAGCCTCAACCTGAGCGAGGTCCCCGGACGCATCCTCGATCAGCTCGCCGCCGTCGTGCCCTACGGGCGCGGCTCGGTGCTCATCCGCGAGGGCGACACCTTGCACAGTATCGCACAGCGCGGCTATCCTCGCAGCTATCAGGACACCGGCTTCGAGATCGCCATCCGCAGCGGTGATCTCTTCGAGCAAATCGTCGCCAGCCAGGCCCCACTGTTGATTGCAGATACTGTCCGCGATGAGCGCTACCAACAGACGCCAGGGCTGGATATTCACCACTCGTTCCTGGGCGCGCCGCTCATCTCCAAAGAGCGCGTCGTCGGCATCATCTCACTCACCCGCCACGAGGCCGGCGCTTTTACCCCCGCTGATACGCAGCTGGTCATGGCCTTCACCGGTCAGGCCGCCATTGCCCTGGAAAACGCCCGCCTCGTTGATGAAATCCGCCGCTTCAACGAACAGCTCGAGCAGATGGTCGCCGAACGCACCGAGGCGCTCAACAAGGCCTACACCACCCTGGAAAAGATGGACAAGAACAAGACCGATTTCATCCAGGTCACGGCCCACGAGTTGCGCACCCCGCTCACCGTCATCCGAGGCTACACCCAAGTCATCAAATCCCGCCTGCCTGATAGCGGCGACACAACTTCGCAACAGATGCTTGATGGCATCCTCTCCGGCACCGACCGGCTGCACGCCATCGTCAACAGCATGTTAGACATCGCCAGAATTGACAACCAAACGCTCACCGCTGCCAAGCGCCCCGTCAACCTCCATGACATTTTTGTCCAGGTGGCTACCGGTTACCAAAAGCCCTTGCAGGAGCGGCGGCTCAGCCTCACCAACGCTACGCAAGACCTGCCCACCATCATGGCCGATGGGCCGCTCCTTCATCGCGCAATGGACGAGCTGCTCAGCAACGCGATCAAGTACACGCCCGATGGCGGGCGCATCACCATTAGCGGGCAGGAGATCACCCATAACGGCATCCCCTATCTCCAGATCACCCTGTCCGATTCTGGCATTGGGATTGATCCTGAAAATCAGGAGCTCATCTTCGAGAAATTCTACCAGCTGGGCGAGGTCGCCAGCCACTCCTCCGGGCGCACCAAGTTCAAGGGCGGCGGGCCGGGCCTGGGCCTGGCGATTGCCAAAGGCATCATCGAGGCCCATGGGGGGCGCATCTGGGCCGAAAGCCCCGGCTGCGATGAAACACAGTGCCCCGGCAGCAGCTTCCATGTGCTGCTGCCCAAGTAACCGCACCCGATACCAGTTCCACAAAATCCCCCACTCTCAACGGAGGGCTTAATCGTGTCGGATAATCTAGAACCACAAGGCAGTGCATTGGGCAAGAAAGAAATCATAGGTAAGGGTGGCCTCATTGCAGGAAGCGCCGCCAGCATCATCGGGTCTTTATTGGTACTCATTGGATTTGTTTTGCCCTGGGCCTCCTGCGGAAATTATCGCTTGTCGGGCCTGGATATCGTCACTCAAAGCACCTCAAGCAACACGATAGATGGCAGCGGTATGTTCCTCTGCCTGATCCCCTTCTTCGCCATAGGGATGTTGGGCATTGCTATTATCACCATCCCCGCGACTTTCTGGAAAAAAATCCCCGGCGCTTTCAAGGGTATCGGGATGGCCTTGATCACTCTGCTGGCCCTGTTATCCTGTTGCCCTTCCGGTCTATTTTTTACCAATATCCAATCCGCCCGCAACGATCCCGGCAATCTGGGCATGGGCGGCTTCATCCAGATCGAGTATGGCTTCTGGCTCACCGTCTTTGGCATCTTTGTGACGCTTTTGGGCGGAGTCTTGGGCGTGGGCGCATCCTTAGCCGAGAAAACGATCAAAGAAGCATAGCCACCGCTCTGGCGTTCCTCCCCAGTGATGCTATGATACGGTCATCGCTTGCTTCACAGGGAGGAAAACCATGAACACACACCCATCTTTATCTGGACGCTGGGCGCTGATTCTGGGCGCATCCAGCGGATTTGGCGCCGCCGCTGCACGGGCGCTGGCGCGCGCGGGCATGAACATCTGTGGCATACACCTCGACCCGCGTCGCAGCCTGGCGCAGGCCCAGGCGGTCGTCGCCGATGTCGAGGCTGCCGGTAGCCGGGCCATCTTCTTCAACACCAACGCCGCCGATCCCCGCCGCCGCGCTCGCGCCATCGAGCAGCTCGCCGCGATGCTCGCCGATGATCCACATCCCACCATCCATCTGCTCGTCCACACGCTCGCCTTCGGCAGCCTGCGCCCCTTCATCAGCGACGATCCCACCGAGCGCACCACCGAGGCGCAGCTCGAGATGACCCTGCGTGTCATGGCGCATAGCCTCGTCTACTGGACCCAAGAGCTGCTCGCTGCCCAACTGTTAGGGCCGGGCAGTCGCATTTACACCCTCAGCAGCATCGGCGCGGAGCGGGCCAGCGCCTATTACGGGGCAGTCTCGGCAGCCAAGGCCGCGCTCGAAAGCCACGCCCGCCAGCTCGCGCTGGAACTCGGCCCGCAGCGGATCGCCGTCAACTGCCTCCGCCCCGGCGTCACCGACACCCCCGCCCTGCGCGCCATCCCCAACCACGAACAGATCCTCGCCACCGTCGCCGCGCACCATCCCCAACAGCGCCTCACCACTCCCGAAGATGTCGCGCAGGTGCTCGTCGCCCTCGCCGACCCGCGCATCACCTGGATTTCGGGGGCCACCATCCCCATTGATGGGGGCGAGTCCATCGTCGGCCTGGCCTGAAAAACGCGCATTTCGCCGAAGTTTGACATTCTCTACCTCTATGATAGAATACGCTCAAATTTACACACATCATCTGCGTTGCGCATGAAAAAGACGCGCAATTTACGGTGAACGAGGAGTTGGAAGTGGAAGAAGTTAAGGGTCAACCTACCGAACCCATCTCAATGGAAAGCCTGACGGAGGAGGCGCTCGAATTCGACGAACCCCGCCGCAATCAGTTGCGTGAGGGGATCATCCTGGAAGTGCGGGGTGATGGCTTGGTGGTGGATATTGGAGCCAAGCGTGACGGTTTTGTGTCGTGCGAAGATTTCAAATACCTCAATGAAGAAGAAACCGAGTTCAAAGTCGGACAAAGCGTCCCAGTCATAGTCACGCATACACAGGGCCACGATGGCAACGTGCAGTTGTCCATCTCCCAGGCCAAGCTCCAGACAGACTGGCTGGAGGCCGAGCGGCTCAAGAACGAAGAGACCACTTACGAAACTGAGGTCTTGGAAGCCAATCGCGGTGGACTTACCGTCCAATTCGGGCAGTTGCGGGGCTTTGTGCCCATGTCGCAACTGATCGGATTCAACCGCATCCGCCAAGCTGCCGAACGTCATCGCCGCCTGCGGGCGTTGGTGGGGAAGCCCATTATTCTCAAAGTCATCGAAGTGAATCGCCGTCGCAAGCGCCTGATCTTCTCGCAACAAGCCGCTGCCAAAGAGTGGCGCGCTATGCGTCGCCAGCAATTGTTGGAAGAGCTAGAAGCGGGACAGGTGCGCACCGGGCGGCTGAGCCAAATCGCCGACTTTGGTCTGTTTGTCAACCTCGGCGGACTGGATGGGCTGGTTCACGTTTCCGAGCTCTCTTGGGGCCGCATTGACAACCCAGCCGATGTCTACCGCATCGGGCAGCGCCTCAAGGTCAAGGTTCTCAGCATTGATCACGATCGCCAGCGCATCGCCTTGAGCATCAAGGCCCTCAAGCCCGATCCTTGGGAATCGGTGCCGGAGCGCTATGCGGAAGGGCAACTGGTCGAAGGCAAGGTCACGCAGATGACCGATTTTGGGGCCTTCGTGGAACTTGAACCGGGCGTCGAGGGGCTGCTCCACAATTCAGAGCTGCTCTCGATGGAACAACGTGAGGAGCTGGAGACCAAGGCCACCGTGCTGGTCAAGATCATCCGCATTGAGCCTAACCGCCGCCGCATCGGCCTCAGTGTGCGCCAGGTGCGCCTGGAGGAATGGGAAGCCTGGGCCGCGGATGAAGCTACCCGGCAGGCCGCCGCTGCTCTCGAAGCCGAAGAAGATCTGGAAGAAGACTTCGAGATGGACTTCGATGACGACGAGGCCACCGTGGAAGAGCCGGAAGTCGCCGCCGAGGGCGATGACGACGGGGCCGCCGTGGAGGAACCGGAAGTCGCCGCCGAGAGCGATGACGACGAGGCCACCGTGGAAGAGCCGGAAGCCGCCGCTGAGAGCGACGACGACGAGGCCACCGTGGAAGAACCAGAGGCCGCCGCAGATGAAACTGCCCCGGCAGATGACGACAATGACGTGGATGAACCCGAAGTCGTCGAATCGCCAGCCGAGGACGAGGCTGAAACTCCCGCAGACTAGCGGGCAATCAGGAGTAACACAGCCGGATGGCCAAAGAAGAAAAGATTACAGTTGAAGGCGCGATTGTCGAGGCCTTGCCTGGGACACAGTTTCGCGTTGAGTTAGATACAGGACACGAAGTGCTGGCCTATCTTTCCGGCAAGATGCGTAAATACTACATTCGCATCCTCCTGGGAGACCGCGTGCGGGTGGAACTTTCGCCTTACGATCTTACGCGCGGGCGCATCGTCTACCGCTATAAGCGGCGGGCGGGCGAAGAGTAAAACTTACGCTGTCGCAATCAACGCGACCCAATCATCCTTTTGACGCCGGTCTGCTAACTGCAGGCCGGCGTTTTCGATAGCTGCAACCACCTCGGCGGCCTGTTCATCCAGAATGCCAGAAAGCACCAGCGCGCCGCCCCGATGAACACGCGCGCTCAGTCCCGTCTCCAACATCTTGATCAGAACCGGCGCTAAAATGTTCGCCAGCACCAGCTGATAGGTGCCGCTTACTTCCTGAAGTGACCCGTGCAACACGCGCACCACGTGCGCCGCCCCGTTCTGCCGCACGTTCAACCGCGTTACCGCCACCGCGTTGGGGTCGTTATCTATCGCCAATACCTCCGCTGCGCCCAGCCGCGCCGCCGCCAACGCTAAAATCCCCGTGCCCGTTCCCAAATCGAGCACGCGCATCCCCGGCTGGATGAGCGCCTCCAAGGCCTCCACGCAGAGCTGTGTTGTGGGGTGCAGCCCCGTGCCAAAGGCCATCCCTGGATCCATCTCCAACACCAGCTCCTCTGGGCGCGGCCTGTACTCGCGCCACGTGGGCTTGATAACAATGTGCTCGCTCAGGTGCAGGATGGGGATGGTCTCCTTCCAGCCGGCGGTCCAATCCGTATCGGCGATGGGCTTGAAGGTCGGCTCCGGTACCGGCCCCAGCTGCCCCAAATGCCACAATGCTTCCGCCACCTGCTGCCGCCGCTCCGCGAGCTGCTCATCGGCGGCGAGATAGGCGCGCACCGTCACCGGGGATTCCGGCTCCCCCTCGCCCAGCTCAATCGCTACCCCTTGCGGGGCATACCGGCTGAGCACCTCCGCGACCGATTCGGCGATCTCCGGGATCACCGTCACACTGACCTCAAGCCACTCCATCATCGCACCTCCGCGCCCGCGCGATCACAATCCCAGCGCGTCTTTCACGCGATCCACAAAGCTCTGCTTCTCCTCGACGAGGGTCTCGCTCCCCAGCGTCTCGGACAGCTGTTGGAACAACGTCCGTTGATCGGCGGAGAGATGCGTGGGCACAGCCACCTGCACCACGACCAAATGATCTCCCCGGCCATTGCTGCGCAGATGCGGCACTCCCAGACTGCGCAGCCGAAAGACCGTCCCGGCCTGCGTGCCCGCCGGCACGGTGATCTGTCGCTCTCCGTCCAACGTGGGCACAGTAATCGTGCTGCCCAACGCGGCCTGTGCCACGTTGATCTGCAACTCGACAACCACGTCATCGCCACGGCGTTTGAAGTAAGGGTGTGGCTTGACGTGAATCTGCACGTAGAGATTGCCCGGCGGCCCGCCGCGCTCTCCCGGCTCGCCCTCGCCCGCCAACCGGATGCTGATCCCATCATCCACACCGGGCGGAATCCGCACCATCTTCTTGCGGCGCGCGTAGATATTGCCTGAGCCGTGACATTCCTCACACGGTGTTGTCACCACATTGCCCCGCCCCTCGCAGGTCGGGCAGACGACGATGTTGACAAACGAACCAAGCAGCGTGTTCTGCACGCGCCGCACCTGCCCAGAGCCACCGCAATCCGAACAGGTGGTCGGGCTGGTGCCGGGCGCCGCGCCGGTTCCGGTGCAAGCGGTACACGTCTCCATCCGTTGGAACTCGATCTCTTTGTCAATGCCCTGCGCCGCTTCTTCGAAGGTCAGCTCCACGCGCGTGCGGATATCGTTGCCGCGCCGCGCGCCGGTGCGTCCCCCGCGTCCAAAGCCGCCCAGATTGCCGAAGACCTCCGCGAAAATATCGAAGGGGTCCCGGAACCCGCCGCCGAAGTCAAAGCCGCCCATCCCGCTGTTCGGTGAGACCGTACCGAAGCGGTCATACATTGCGCGCTTCTCTGGATCAGCCAGCACCTCATACGCTTCGTTGATCTCCTTGAAACGTTCCTCGGCCTCCGACTCCCTGCTGACATCTGGATGATATTTGCGCGCTAGCTGCCGATAGGCCCGCTTGATCTCCTCCGGCGTCGCATTGCGCGTTACTTCCAACACTGCGTAATAATCTTTTGCCATGCCTTCCCTCTCGTTAAGCGCCGATCAAACTATCTGTTTGCGGCGGCGGCCCGCTCTTGCCAAACAGTCGCGTGCCGATTTCTTGTACGGTCTTCATCAGCTGCTGGCTTTCCACCTGCATCTGGGTGATATTTTCCTGATCCCTGGCGCGCTTGACCACTTCCATCTGCAAGGCAATGCGCTGCCGCTCAGCCTCCGGCACCTGCTGCGCGAACTTGCGCAAAAAGGCCAGGCTGGTGTAGAGCGCGTTATCCGCCTCATTGCGCGCCTCGGTGAACGTATGGCGTCGCCGATCCGCTTCTTGATACGCCTCCGCCTCCCGCACCATCCGCTCGATCTCCAACTCGTTCAGCCCGCTGGAGGGCACCACCTGCATGGACTGCTCGTGCCCGGTGGATTGATCCACAGCGGTCACGTTGAGGATGCCGTCCGCATCAATGTCAAAGGTCACTTCGATCTGCGGATCGCGTCGGGGCGCGGGGGGGATGCCATCGAGAATGAACCGCCCCAGGCTCTTGTTGTCGCACGCCATCGGACGCTCCCCCTGCACCACATGGATCTCCACCTGCGTTTGATTATCGGCGGCGGTGGAGAAGATCTGGCTCCGGCGGGTGGGGATCGTCGTGTTGCGCTGAATGATCGGGGTGGCGACCCCGCCCAGCGTCACGATGCTCAGCGACAGCGGCGTGACATCCAACAACAGGATGTCGTTCACCGCGCCGCTCAGCACCCCGGCCTGGATCGCCGCGCCCAGCGCCACCACCTCGTCCGGGTTCACGCCGCGATGCGGCTCGCGCCCGAAGAATTCTGCCACGCGCTGTCGAATTGCGGGGATGCGTGTCATACCGCCCACCATCACCACCTCGTCAATGTCCTTCGGCTTGAGCTCCGCATCCATCAGCGCGCGGTCGCACGGCTCGATGGTGCGTTCGATAAGATCGCGCGTCAGCTGTTCCAGCTGCGCCCGCGTGAATTGCATCTGCAGGTGATGCGGCCCGCGTGAATCCGCCATGATAAACGGCAGGTTGATCTCTGTCTCCTGCATTGTTGAAAGTTCGATCTTGGCCTTCTCTGCCGCCTCGCGCACCCGTTGTAACGCCTGCCGGTCGCTCCGCAGATCAATGTCCGTCTGCTTGACAAATTCCTTGATGATCCACTCGGCGATGCGGCGATCCCAATCATCGCCGCCCAAAAAGGTGTCGCCATTGGTCGAACGGACCTCAAAGACGCCATCGCCCATATCCAAAATGGAGATGTCGAAGGTGCCGCCGCCCAGATCGAAAACGGCGATCATCCCGCCGGACTCCCGATCCAGCCCGTAGGCCAGCGATGAGGCCGTCGGTTCGTTGAAGATGCGCAGTACCTCCAACCCGGCGATGCGCCCGGCATCCTTGGTCGCCTGCCGCTGTGCATCATCGAAGTAAGCGGGCACGGTGATGACCGCCTGTGTCACCGCCTCGCCCAGATAGGCCTCCGCGTCGGCTTTGATCTTCTGCAAAATCATGGCCGAAATTTCCGGGGGGCTGTAGAGCTTGTCGCCCAACTGGACACGCACATCCCCATTTTCCGCCTCAGCGACGCGATACGGCACGGCCTGGATGGCGCGCTGCACTTCCAGATCGTTGCACTTGCGCCCCATGAAGCGCTTGATGGAGAAGATGGTGTTATCGGGGTTGACAATCGCCTGCCGTTTCGCCAGTTGGCCCACCAAGCGTTCCCCATTCTTGGGATTGAGCGCCACGATGGACGGCGTCAAACGCCCCCCCTCCACATTGGGGATGACGATGGGTTCGCCGCCCTCGATGATCGCGCATACGGAATTTGTCGTGCCCAGATCAATGCCTATCACTCGCCCCATCTTACCCTCCAGCACACCCTACTCGCCGTTGATTATGCCTCATCTGTTTCAGCCGCGTCCGCGTTTTCGTCGTCCGTTTCCTCGCTCTCTGCCGGCGGCGTGGCAGGGGCTTTCGCGACCACCACCTGTGCCGGGCGCACCACCTGCTCACCAAGCAGATAGCCGCGCTGCACCTCAGCCACGATTTGCCCATCTTCAACCTCAGCGGATTCCTGGCACATCACCGCCTGGTGCAAAAACGGATCGAAGGGCGTGCCGGGAGCGCTCATCAACGGTGTGAGGCCCTCGTTTTCCAACACCCAGCGGAGCTTGTGCTCCACCAGCTCGATCCCGCTCAGCCAGCTATGTCCACGCAGCTCCTCCGGCAGATTGGCGAAGGCCCGCTCGAAATCATCCAACACGGGCAATAGCGCCGCAATCAAACGGATGTTGGCGCTCTCGATGAGGGCCTGTCTTTCTACCGCGGCGCGCTTGCGAAAATTCTCCAGCGCCGCCTGCGACCGCTGCCACCCTTCGAGATTGGCGCTCGCGGTTTGCTCCAGCTCTGCCAGCTGCGCCGTCAAGTCCGCGATCTCCGCTTCCAAATCCGCCATTGTGACCGCTGCAGCGTCTGCGTCCTCTGAAGTCACGACTACGGCCTCATCCGACGCGACGGGTTCGCTTTCCTCTATCGTCAGTTCTTCCGCTTCGTGTTCCTCTGTCATTATGCACCCCTATTTTTACCACAGATTTAGATTCACGTCTCATCTACCGGCCCCAGGGCGTGAAACGCTTCCAGAGAGCCGGGTTGATACATATCATAGACTAGTTCGCCCAACACATCGGCCACAAAACGCACCACCGAAATCGCGCGCCCGTACCCCATGCGGATGGGGCCGACGACCCCTAGCGCCCCGGTCGCGTGGTTCGCTACGCCATACCGGGCCAGCACCACGCTGCACGACCGCAGCTCGTCCCAACGGCCTTCCCCGCCGATCAACACGCGGACCCCGCCAATGCCCACCGAGGGCGTCAGCGCATCCGCTAACACCGCTTGTAAGATACTGCGCTCTTCCAACACGCGGATCACGCCGGCGGACTCTTGCTCCCCTTCGGCGAACTCCGGCTCCTGCAACAGCGCCGCCAGCCCGTGATGGTAGATTTCATCGGTGGCGCTGCGCTCTGCCCCGCGCATCAAGCCGACGATCAGCTGCGCGAAGTCGGCCTCCAGGGGCGGGAGCTGGGATAGCTGCACCGCGACCTGTTCCGCATCCAGCCCGGCGCAGAGCTGATTCAAGCGATCTGCCGCCTCGCTCAGCGCCGCCTGCGTCATCGGCTCCGGCAAGGCCAATATCTGCTGTTCGATGACGCCGCCGCGCAGCACCAGCACCAGCAACACCGCCCGCCCATGCGTGACGATCAGCTCTAGATGCTTGTAGAGCGGGCGGATGGCCCGTGGCGCTGTCACCAGCGCCGCCCCTCGCGTCGAGCGCGCCAGCACCGACGCCGCCAGGGGCATCCACTGCTCGATATTGTCCCGCGTCTGATAGAACTGGTGCGCGATGGTGCGCCGCTCGGCCATGGGAAGCGTCTGCTCATCCATCAGCCGTTCCACGAAATAGCGGAACCCCGCCTCGGTGGGCAACCGCCCCGCCGAGGTGTGCGGCTGCCGCAAATAGCCCAACTCCTCCAGATGCGCCATCTCGTTGCGCACCGTCGCCGAGCTACAGCCCAGCTCGTAATGCGTCACCAACGCGCGTGAGGCAACCGGCATCGCCGTGCGCACATGCTCACGCACGATCAGCTTCAGCAGTAACTCCTGACGTTCTGTCAGCGCAGAGGGTGTCAGCGCATCCATGCCTTTGCCTTTTCATAAACACTAGCACTCTTTAATCAAGAGTGCTAAAACAGCGACCGCTAACATGATACCATGAAGGATGTAGCTGTCAATCTCCCGATGGCGCGACCATCACCTGGGCCGCCAACAGACGTTCCTCCGGCAAGCGTGCGCCTGCGCTGTCCCCCAACGACACGCGCACCCCGCTCTCCGCATCGTACAGCCCCACCCAGAGCTGATAGTCGCCCGGCGGGGCCGCCTCCGGCAGCCTCAACGTGTAGCGATCCACGATCACCTGGCCCGCCACCCAGCTGCGCGTCGGCGCTGCGCCCTGCTGCGGCTGCGCATCCTGCTGCGCCCACACGCGCCCCTCCGGCCCCACCAGATGCAGGAAGACGGTGTAATCGGCGGGCGGGGTAGCCAGCGCCTCCCAATAGAGCATGACTTCAAGCGCCTCTCCCGGCGCGAGTGTGCGGGGCGCGACCTCCGCCCCCACCAGCCGTGCCCAATCCGCCACTGTAACCGCCAACGGGATCGCCGGCGTCTCTGGCAACGCAAACGACCGCTCGCGCTGCAAGAGCTCCATCTCGCCCAGATAGACCGGCGCGGCCCACCACAGCGGCGCGTTATCGGGCCAGACGTAGAGCCGGCATCGCCCCGCCGGGAGCAGGGGATCGGTGCGCGGCGCGTACTGCGCGATGTAGCGTTCGCCCAGCGTCCAATGGCGCAGCGGCCCCGGCGCGACTGGCAACCAGCCGCCCGCCTCGCCTTCTTCGCAGCTCAAAGTCCATCCCAACATCTCCGGCGGCTCGCCCGGCAACCGCTCCCAGCCCAGGCTGAAGGGCAGCGAATCGCCCGCCCAGTGCGTTGTGGGCGGCGGCTCCGCGCCGAGCAAGCGCGCGCCTTCCACCTCAACGGCCAACGGCAGCGATAGCGCCAGCGTTTCGGCGGGATAGCGCGCCGAGAGCAAGATGACCTCTCCCAATGGTAGCGAGGTTCCACCGAAATCGCCGCCCGGCAGCCACAGCCCCAGCCGCCGCCCCTCGGCATCGGCGAGCTGCAACGTGACGGTGTAGCGCCCCGGCGGGACGGTCAGCGGCAGCGGCAGATAGAGCGGCCCTGAAGCCGGCTCTCCCACCGCCCACGCCGAAGCGGGCCAGGTGCGCGCATCCAGCAGCGGCCCTCCGCCCTCCGCCCAGACGCTGCCGCCCGTATCTTCCAGCGCCAGCCGCGCCTGCAGCGCGCCCTGGGGCGCGTGGGGGAGCCAGAGCAGCTGTACCGTAAGCGCGTCGGGGGCCTGCGCCCACTGCGGGAACACAACCGTATCGAGCGTCAGCTCGCCCGCGAACCGGGCCAGCGCCGGCATCTCCTCGATGGGCGCGATGATTTCACACTCGGCAAACCGCAGTTCCTCAGAAGAGGGCGACAGCTCCAGACAGACGGCAACGGGGGCCAGCAGCGCGTGGAGTTGCGCATCGGCCAGCGGATGGCAGGCGGGGGTGCGCACCCAGGTAAAGCGCTGCCCCGGCGGCAGGCGCTCGGCCAGCCACGCCGCCAGCGTTGCCGAGTCCACTTCCGGCGCGACCCACAGCTCCGGGGACGTCACCGGCAACGGGCCGGGCAACAGAACGGGCCAGAGCGTGTCGAGCGATTGCGCGCGCGTGTAAGCTGTCGCCAGCGTAAGGCCCGCCAGCCGCGTCGCCAGCACAGGGATGCCATCCGCCTGCAGGGGCGCGGTGTCACCCTCTTGTATCCACAGGCCCGCGCAAGCCGCCGGAACCTCAGTAGCGGGAAGGGTCAGCCCGGCGAAGTGGCCCGCCGTCGTCGGGACGCTCGGCGTATAGAGGAGGTGCGACTCGGCAGCGGGCAGCTGACGCGAGAGAGACGCCGCCGCCATCCCGAAGCCCTCGTTCCAGCCCAGGGGGATCAACCGGTGCGCCAGCTCTGGCCCGCCCAAGAGCGGGTTGGCGTAGAGGAGCGGCGCGGGCGCGACCCAGGCCCACGGCCACAGCAGCGCCGCGAGCAGCACGTACCGTAGCCGAGGGCGCGCCCGCCCCCACGCCAGCACGGCACAGGCTGTCAGCAGCGGGACGAGGGTGAGCGCGTAGCGGTCGAACTTCTTGTCGCCCAGCGTGATGGCGGCGCAGTAGACCGCCGCCGGCAGGGCGAACCACAGCGCCCGTGTCCACAAATCACGCCGACGCCAGAGCCAGAGCACCCCCACCAGCACGGGCGGCGTCAGCCGGAAGAGCAGCACCGCCGGGTAGAACCACGGCCCCGGTGCGGTGGTCATCTGTCCCCAGAAGAAGACCTCGCGCAGGCCGATGCCCTCGTGGTAGGCCGCCGCGCCCAACAGCGAGGCAAGCGCCGCGCCTGGCGCAACCCAGAAGGGCGGGTAGAGCAGCAGGTAGAAGGCCGTGGTCGCCGCCGCCAGCCAGCCGACGTGCAGCACGCGCTGCCTCCACGGGCCGTGCGTCAGCAACAACACGGCAAGCGCCACGCCCGGCGCGACCGCCAGGCCCAGGCTCTTGCTCAGGCCCGCCAGCGCGAGGCAGAGCGCCGCGCCCGTCAGCGAGAGCAGGCGGCGGCCTGGAGCGGGGGAACGCAGCGGCAGGGCCAGCAGTACGCCGAGAAGCACGAAGGTCGCCTGAAGCGCGTCGGTGTGCAGCAGGCCCGCGTGGCCCGCAAAGAAGGGATCGAGCGCGAGGAAGAGCGCCAACCAGCGCGCGGGGCGCTCTCCGATCCGCCCACGTCCCAGCGCGTAGCTCGCCGCGACGCCCGCCGCCGTGAGCAGCGCCATCAACACCCGCGCTGCCGGAAGGAAGAAGACGAGGCGCGGGAAGGCCGCGCCATTTTCGGGGGCCAGCCAGGCGAGGTTGCGCAGCCAGGCGAGGTGCGCTGCGGCGCTCTCCGGCGACCAGAGCGCCGTCAGCCGGACGCCCAGCGCGCCCACGGCCATCGTGAGCAGACCCGGATGGCCGGTCTGCGGGACCGCGGCCCACTCGCCGGCGGCGACGGCGTCGGCGAAATGGATGCTGCGCAGCACCCAAATCGGCTCGTCGGGGGTGACGTAGCGGCCCAGCGGGGCGAGGCGCACCAGCAGCGCCAGGAGCAACAGGGCCAGCAGCCGCCATCCGCGCCCAACAGGTCGTCGCTGTTTTGCCATCCTCCTGGCCCCGGTGCGGCGGCTTAGAGCTCGTCGCGGATGGTGTAGATGGGCTTGTCCTGCACCTCGTAGTAGGTGCGGATGAGGACTTCGCCGAACAGCCCCATCATCAACAGCTGAACGCCAACGATGATCAGCAAGATCGCCAGCCAGAGCAGGGGGCGATTGCCGATGTCCACGCCGGTGATGAATTTGAGCAGGGTGAGATAGAGGCCGAGCAAGAAGCCCAACCCGCTGCTCGCCAGTCCCAGCAGCCCGAAGAATTGCATCGGGCGGGCGAGGAAGTTGAGCAGGAAGGTTACGGTGAAGAGATCGAGCACGACCCGCACGGTGCGGGTGAGGTTGTACTTGGAGCGCCCATAGCGCCGTGCCCGGTCGTTGACGGGGAGCTCGGCGACGCGCACGCCCATCCAGGAGGCGAGGGCGGGGATGAAGCGGTGCAGCTCGCCGTAGAGCTGGACGTTCTTGACGACTTGCCAATCATAGACCTTGAGCGAGCAGCCGTAATCGTGCAGCCGGACGCCGGTGGTGTGGGCGATGATCCGGTTGGCGAGCAGGGAGGGCAGCCGCCGCGAGAGAAGCGGCTCTTTGCGATCTTTGCGCCAGCCACTCACGATGTCGTAATCGCCCGTGTCCATCAGTTCCAGCAAGCGGGGGATGTCCGCCGGGTCGTTTTGCCCGTCGGCGTCCATTGTGATGACGTGCGCGCCGCGCGCCAGATCAAACCCGGCGGCAAAGGCCGCGGTCTGCCCGAAGTTGCGGCGGAAGCGGATCACCCGCAGCTGCGGCATCTGCGCCTGCAAGCGCCGCAGCACGGCGACGCTCTCGTCGGCGCTGCCGTCGTCAATGGCGAGGATTTCGTAGGCGCGGCCCAGCGCCTCTAAGACCCCGTGCAGCTCCGGCAGGAAGTGCGCCAGGTTGCCGCTCTCGTTGTAGATGGGCAACACCACCGAAATATCCAGCGTGGGGGGCGCGGTGTGTCGCGTCGGAATCGTGGGCATCATCATCTCCTAAAGTTGTAGCCGGGCGATGGGCAACAAGTGCGCCGGATAGGGCGGGATGTCCCGTGCCTTGCCCTCGTAGAGGTGCCAGGTACCGGGCATCTTGAGCGCCTCCAGCGCCAGGGTGAGATTAGCCATACAGAGGCCCGCATCGAAGGAGCGATAGAGTTGTTGCCGCTCGCCGCCGTATCGGGGATTCTCCGCCTTGACGAAGAGGTAGAGCGATCCCTTGTGCCACAGGAAGCGCCACGGCTGCACATTGAGCGCCGAGGGCGTGCGCTGCCCCGCTGCGATCAACTTCGCCAGCGACTTGGGCGGGGCGCTTGGCTGCTCGAAGGTCTCCTGGAAGAAGAGCTCTTCCACCGGCAGGCGATTGGTCGAGCCATAGGCGCGCCGTATCACGGTGTTGATGACCCGCCCCCCGGTCGCCGTCGCAGGTTGTCCGAAGATGAGAAAGGCGGCGATGTGAATATCCGGTGCCAGTGAGAAGCGCGCGCGCACGTCCGTCTCGCGCCCCAGTGTGCCGATGTAGCAGCTGCCGATGCCCCGCATTGTCAGGCGGATGACAAGCTGCTGCATGCGATAGCCCAGGTCAACGAGCGGGCAGCGGTCGCCCACCAACGCCGGCAGCAGAAAGTGCGGCGGCGAAAGCATCCGCCCACAAGACCCCATCGCCGCGACCAGGTCCTCGCCGGAGACAACATCGCGCAGCATCACCCGCAAGCGGTTGGCCTCGAAGAGCGGCTTGGTCGCTTGGGCCAATTGTTGCACCTCTTGTAGCGTTTCGCTGCTGAGCGGCTCCTTGGCGTAGCGGCGCACGGAGCGGCGCTGTAGCAAAGCCTCATAGAGACCTAGCGGCTGTGCATTCGTTCGATCACTCATAAGACCACCTTTTGCGGATAGAATGAGTCCAGTTGCGCCCTGCATTCTAATACAGAACAGGGCTTTGGGAAATGTTAGGTCCGGCGGTCGCGGAACCAGCGCCAGAGCACCCCGCGTCCGGGCGCAAGGAGCAGCGTCAGCAGGAAGAGCGCCGTCGCTACCAGCACGATGGCCGCGCCCGAAGCGACGCTGGCGTAGTAGGAGATGTACAGCCCCGCGACGCCAGAGAAGGCGCCGATGGCTGCCGCCAGCCCCATCATGGGGGCCATGCGGCGGGTGAGGAGGTAGGCCGTCGCCGCCGGGGTGGTCAGCATGGCGACCATGAGCGCCACGCCCACCGTTTGCAGGGAGACGACGATGGTCAGAGCGACGAGGATCAATAGCAGATAGCGCAAGAATTCGGCGGGCAGGCGCAGCGTCGCCGCCAGCACCGAGTCGAAGGAGAGGACGAGGAACTCCTTGTAGAGGGCCAGCACCGTGACCAGCACCACCGCCCCGAAAGCGGCAGTGAGCCACAGGTCGCCCTGTGAGACGCCCAGCACATTCCCGAAGAGGAAGTGGGCCAGGTCCACGGCGTAGCTGCGCATCGTTGAGATGATGGCGATGCCCAGGGCGAACATGCCGGAGAAGATGATGCCGATGGCGGTATCCTCCTTCACCTGCGCGCCCTTGCCCACCGCGCCGATGCCCAGTGCCGTCAGCACGCCCGTCCCCAGCGCCCACCAGAAGATGGGATCGCGCGCGCCGCCGCTCACCAGATAGCCCATGGCGACGCCCGGCAGGATGGCGTGGGCCAGCGCGTCGCCGAAGAAGGCCATCCCCCGCAGCACCATGTAGGTCCCCACCGTGGCGCAGACGATACCCACCATCACGGCAGCCAGCAGGCCGCGCACCATAAAGGGGTAGCGCAGCGGCGCGACCACCCATTCGATCAACGTAGCCATCAGTGTCCCCCTCCGCAACAGGTATCCTGCAACACGAACGTGCCTTCCGCCGTTTCCACCAAGCGCAGTTGGCCTCCATAGGCCGCCGCCAGATGCTCCGGGGTCAGCACCTCTTGAGGTTTGCCGATGCCAATGAGCCGCCCCTTCAGCAGCAGCAGCCGGTCGAAGTGCTCGGCGGCGAGGTTCAGATCGTGGGTGGCGACGATGACCGTCACCCGCTGCTCGCGCAGCGTCTCCAGAATCGCCATGATCTGCTCCTGGGCGGGCAGATCCAGCCCGGAAAGCGGCTCGTCCATCAGGATCAGCTCCGCTTCCTGCGCCAGCGCCCGCGCGATGAACATGCGCTGCTGCTGCCCGCCGGAGAGCTCGGCGATCTGCCGCCGGGCCAGCGCCTCCATGCCCACCACCCGCAACGCCTCGTGGACGCGCTTGCGATCCTCCCTGCCGGGGCGTTTAAGGAAGCCCAACTGCCCGTAACGGCCCATCATCACCACGTCGCTAACGGTGACAGGAAAGCGCCAATCCACCTCGCTGCGCTGGGGCAGGTAGGCGATGCAGATGTGACCGCCGGGCGCGTGGCCCGCCACCTGCACCTCGCCGGCGGTGGTGGGGAGGATACCGGCGATCACCTTGAAGAGGGTGCTCTTGCCCGCCCCGTTGGGGCCGACGACAGCGATGCGCTCGCCAGTCGCAACCTCAAAGGAGATGCCGCTCAGCGCCGGCGTGCCATTGTAGCGCACGGCGACCTCCTCGGCGCGCAGCAACGGCGTCCCTTCCTGATGGGGCGCGGTGGGTAGTTGCAACAGAGATCTTCTTCCTCGATTCATACCCCTATCATAGATGCAAGAGGGCGGAATGCAAGCCCGCCATCACTGCAACCCCTCCACAATGGCGGTGACGTTGTAGCGCATGAAGTCAAGATAGGTCGCCGCCGGCTCGTTCGCCTCGCTCAGCGAGCCGGTGTAGATAGAGACCAGGCGCACACCTGTATCAGCGGCAATCTGCTCCGCCAGCCGGGGGTTGACGGTGCGCCCGACGAAGATGGCAGGGACGTTGTATTCGCCGATGGCCTCCTGGAGCGCTGCCAGCTCCTGCGCCGAGGACTCCGCCAGCGTGGTCGTCGCAGGGATCACAGCCCCTACCTGTCGGAAGCCGTACCGGTCGGCGAAGTAGGTCAGGGAGGCGTGGTCGGTGACGAGCAGGCGATTTTCCTCCGGGATGCGGGCGACCTCCGCGCGAATCCAGGCATCCAGCGCCTCCAGCTCCGCCTCGTAAGCCTCGGCGTTCTCGTGGTAGGCCTCGGCGTGCTGCGGATCCAGCGCGCTGAGCGTCTCCTCGATATTGTGGACCCAGACCAAGACATTATTCGGATCGAACCAGAGGTGAGGGTCGCCCTCGCCCTCGTGGTGATCGTCCTCCCCGTGATGGCCGTTCACTTCAAAGGGCAGCAGCTCGATGCCGGCAGAGACGGGGACGAGGGGGGCGTCGCCCGCGCTCTCCAGCAGATTATCGAGGAAGGTCTCCAGCCCCGCGCCGTTGATGAAGAGCACGTGCGCGTCGGCGATGGCGGCGGCGTCGCGGGGGGTGGGTTCGAAGCCGTGCGGATCAGCCCCCAGGGGCATCAGCTGCGTCAGCGCGATCTGCTCGCCGCCCACCTGCGCCACCACGTCGGCGACGATGCTCGTCGTGGCGACGACGCGCAGCCGCTCACCGGCCTCCAGCGCGACGGGCGTGAGGTGGGGCAGAACGTCCGCGTGCACGTGCTCCGTTTCGTGATCCGGCGCGACGTTCGACTCTTGCGTCCGGCATCCTGATCCGATGACGCTCAACAAAACAGCAATAACAAACAGACTTAACAACAAACGTGCTTTAGGTTTCATCTTGCTCCTCCTTGTGAAAATCAGCAAATGGCAAACAACGGTCTGTTACCCGTTACACATTACCCGTATCGCTCCCCGTTAATGATAAAGTTTTTCAATAACATCGAAAAAAAACTTACGCGGTCACGTCCTGACAGTCGGGGCAGAGGCCGGAAAGTTGCAACAGGTGCGCCTCCACCTGATAGCCCGTGTGGGCCTCGATCTGGACGATGAACGCGGCCAGGTCATCCCAACCGGGGAACTCGACGGCCTGCCCGCAGCGCGCGCAGGTGAGCAGGTGCCGATGCCCGGCGGAGACCCAAATATAGCCGTGGCAGCCATCATCACGGTGGACGCGATGGATTACCCCGAGCTCCTGGAAGAGCTCGAGGGTGCGGTACACCGTGACCAGCCCCAGTTGCGCGTGCCGCAGCAGCCCGCGCGCGTGAATCTCTTGCGGCACGAGCGGCGTGGTGGTCTCCTGCAACACCTGGGCGACCACGCGCCGAGGGGCGGTCATCCGATAGCCGTTGGCGGCCAAACACTGTGCGAGTTCGTTCGACATAATCCTCTTGATGAAAAATATTTTCAATAATAAATATACCACGGGGGGCGGAAAAGGTCAAGGAGGGCAAAAACCTGACAGGTCTGGGAGACCTGTCAGGTTTTACTTGAGGTCCGCGAGGTTGCGGCGGATGTCTGCGAGTTCGGCGGCGGTGAGGCCCCAGAGGGCGGCGGCGGTTTCGTCCACGGTAGTTTCTATACGCTGCAGCGCGGCTTGGGCGGCGGCGTCGCCGCTGTAGGCAGCAGACGCGAGTGCGTGCGCCTCCCGCGAAAGTTCAGCCAGGCGGCGATGCGTGGCGTCGGCGGGGTCATAGCGGGGGATGCGGATGTTTTGGATGAAAGACATAGATACGTGTTTGTAGGTGAACGTTTGATACACTAGCCGAATTGCTATTGTATTCATCATCCCACAGAAAAAATATGCAGCCTCTTCATTTTCAAACGCCACCATATAGGCTGTTTGATCGGGCACTATTGTCTTTGATCCAGACGAGCTAATCACAGCAGCTACAAGGCTTGTTGCAACCTCACCTCGCCACACCACCTTCCACGGCGCGAAGGTGTAATCGCTCACGTTGAAGAGGGAGTAAAACGGGCCGGTCTCCACAGTCTTGCCGCGCGCATCCTTGCGGGTGAAGTAGCGTTTGAAGCCGGAGCGCGCCCGCAGGGGCTTCTCGAAGCGTTTGAGGTAGGCCCAGGTGCGCGGCCAGCGGGTCTGCACCGTGGTCTCCTCGATACCGCGCCGTGTCTCCGGGTCCTGCATCATCAGGATGTGCAGCGACGGTTCGGCCTGCCACCGCTGCACGTCGCGCCCGCGCAGCAAGGGGTAGAGCAGGTCTGGCTCCAAATCCGCTGTCACCTCCGCGACCTTGCGCTTGGCCCCTTGGGTCACGTTGCGCGCGACAATGATGCCATCGGGGCGCTCGGTGAGGATTTCCAGCCAGTAGACAGCGTTGGCCCAGGTGCAGGCCCCGGCATGGGCCTCATAATCCGACTTCCCCAGCACTTTGCCGATGGCGGCGAGGGCCTTGGGGCGGGCGGTGAGCCACGCGCTGGTGGGATCGGCGGCGTCCACCGGCGCGGCTTTGAACTGCAAGCGCCGCGTGCGCTCCAGAACCTCCTCCAGCGTGCTGTCATAATCCAGCCGCCCGCGCGCCGTCTTCTGCCAGTAGGTGTAGGGGACGGGGTAGCGGGTGGCCTCGCCCTTGCGCAGCACGAAGACGCTGGTGCGGGTGCTGGCCCCTTCGAAGACTTGCAGGCTGCTCAGATCGTCCACACTGAGCACGCGCAGATGCGCGCCCTCTTGCCCCAGGCGGAAGCGGCGGAAACCCTGCCCCGCGCCCGCCGTCTTCCACACGCTCTGGGTGATGACGAATCCCAGTTTGCCGCCGGGCTTGAGGTAGCGGTCGGCGGCCACGTAGGTCATCAGCGTGGAGAGATCCTTCTTGCCCTTGCCCAGAATCGTATCCATTCCAGAGTGGACGAAAAGCCCGTACTCATGCCACAGCGGGGTGCTCTGCTCGCGGTAGCCCTGGGGCAGGCTCTCCCAATTGATCCACGGTGGGTTGCCCACCACGTAATCGAACGGCTCCAAAAAGAGCGGCATGAAGGCGTTCTTGAGCACGCGCACCCAGATGCCGTCCAGCCCGCGCCGGTGCAGGTCGCTCAGCTGCTCGAAGAGCTCCGCCAGCACCGCCTCGATGCCCGCGTGGGTTACGATCTCCGGCAACTCGTTGCGGCAGCGTTGGAGGAAGATGGCGGGGGCCAACCCGCCGGTCACGCCCGATTCCAGCACCTCGGCCAGCCGCTCCAACGCCTCGCGCGATGTTACCGTATCAGGCACGGGCAGCGCGCCTACGGCGGTCTCCAGGATGCGGCGATCCTGTTCAAACAGCCCTTCGCCGCGCCCTGGCGTCAGGACGCTATCGGCCAGGTAGATGGGCAATTCCACCTCGCGGCGGCGGTAGGGCAGCAGGTCGGCAATCGCCAGCAGGTAGTTCACCCGCGCCGCCAGCACCGCCAGCGGGTTGAGGTCAATGCCCATGATGCTGTTGAGGATGATGTCGAGCGTGTCGCTCTCGGCCAGCCCTGCCTGGCGGCAGTTTTCCTTGAGCGCGCGGATGGCGAGCACGGGAAAGGTGCCGGAGCCGCAGGCCGGATCGAGCAGGCGTTTGTCGGGCGTGGAAATCTGTGCGCCAGGACGCGGCATCTGAAACAGCGGCTCACTCAGTTGCTTGAGCAAACGTTCGGCCAGCCAGTCGGGCGTATAAAATTCGCCTAAATCATGGCGGATCTCGCGGGGCAGCAGGTAATGGTAGAGTTTCTTGAGCAGGTCGCGCGCGCTATGGGGATCATCCTGCACGGTGACGGGATTGTATTCGGCCAGCTGAGCGAGCGTCCGGCGCAGCGCGCCCTCGATGCCCGCGTCCCACGCGCTCAGATACCAGGAGAAGAAATCGCCTTCCAGCAGATTCTTGAGTCCCAGGGCGCGAAAGATGCCGCCTTCCTCCATCTTGCGCAGTTCGGCGCGCAGCGCTTCGCCCTGCAGGTTGGCGATGGTGGTCAGCGGCGTTGCGCCCAACGCCCCGCCCGCGTAAGCCTGCAAGACCAGCCGGGCGATATTCTTCACCAGAAACGAAAAGTAGGTCTGGATGGCGAAGAAGAAGCGGGGGATGTCCACCTCGGCGGCGTGGAGACCCATCCCTGCAGCGAAGTCGTGCAGCTCCCGGCGGTGTCTGACCTTGCCCTCGGCGGCCTCGAAACCCGCCGTTTCGCCGAAGAAGCGCTGCCATTGGGTGAAGAGCCGTTGGGTGAGATCGTCGGGGCGGTCGGTGAGCGCGTGGTAGAGGGCCGCCGTCACCTGATGGCTGAGGTTGTTCTGGCTGCCGAAATCCTCCACCAGGTTTTCCGGCACGAGCGCGCGCCCGGAGGCCAGCGAGAAGAGCGAACGCAAGAACCGCTCGGCAGAGGCCGCGTTGACCGCCAGCGGCGCCTCAACGATGACGTGGCCCTCGTGGTAGCGGACGAAGATGACGTAGTACCCATCGCAGGCCACACCGAGCAGCCGGTCGCGCGCCTGTCGCTCGGCCTGCGCCAGCCCCGTGAGGTAGTCTTTCACCTGTTGGACGGCGTGCTGGGTTTGCTTGTGGCTCAACTGCGGACGCAGCGTACCGGGGTTCTCGTACTCGATGACGCAGCGGTTGTAGACGGCATCGGCGCGGCCCGTCGCCAGCGTGTACTCCTGGCGAAAGTCGAGCGTCACGCCCAGCTCGCGGCCCACGTCGGCGATGGCGGCGTTCATCTCGCGCTCGAACTCGGCTTCATTGTGGGCAGCGTTCGCCGCGGCGACCATGCGCTCCGCGAAGGCGGGCGCCTGACGGCGCAGAAAATCGTAGGTCTCGGTTACGTTACGTTGTGGCATGATCTATCCCCGTTTGCGCTATAGGTTTTCAATCATAGTTTAGCATGAACTGGGAAAATGTAGAAGAAGACCTGACAGGTCTTTTGCTGCCTTGTCACGAAGTACCTTGTACCTTATAATCAGAGAAACAACAGCTTGTCGATTTCTGATCCGTGAGCCATTTTTGTAAGGAAAAACCATGAATGTTCTGCATGATGCTGTTAGATTGATCACGCAGCCTCCGGGCGACCTCGTCTATTTCCTGGTGACGCTCTTCGCGTTACAGCAGGCGCTCTTCTCCAGCTGGTTGCCGCGTGGGAAGGCGTCCACATCCCCGCTGGCGCAGCGTTGGCGATGGGCTTTGGGTCTGTTGATCGCCAGCCGTGGCGTGATGATTCTGCTCGCTCTGTTGGGTCAGGCGCGCTTGATCAATCCCGTGTTGGTGTTGCCACCGCTGGAGCGTTTCCTGGACCTCTGTGGCATCCTGCTGGTGCTCTGGGCGCTGCTGGGGGCGCGCGCGGCCCGCTGGCAGACCGGGGCCTTGATCGCGCTGAGCCTGCTCGCGGCGGGCTTCTACATCTACAGCGCCGTCACCTGGCCCGCCTGGGCCGCGGCCCAGCAGGCCTACAACGGCTTCTTCCACGAGCTCATCTGGGAAGTCGCGGCGGTGGCGCTCCTGGTTGTGGGCCTTTTCACGCTGCTCCTGCGCCCGCCTGAGTGGGAATGGGCCGCGGGTGTTCTGCTCTTCTGGCTGATGGGACACCTGGCCCAGATCGGTTGGCCCGACACACAGCTCCACTTCGCCGGCTGGGAGCGGCTGACGGCGCTCGTGGCCTTCCCGCTGCTGGCCGTGCTGGTGCAGCGCCAGCTGGCAAGCCCTGTGGCGGCAACAACGGGACAGTCCACATGGACGCTCAAGAGCGATATCTTGCAAGAGATCCTCACCCGCCTGGATACTGCACGCGAGTTGGAACCGGCGCTGATGTTGGTCTCCTCGCGGTTGGCGGAGCTGCTGAACGCGGAACTTTGCGCCATCGCTCTCGCTGAAGAAGGGCAGCCATCGCAGGTGCGGGTGCTGGCCGTCCATCCGCCGACCGGGCAGGCAGAGACCCCCGTGCTCAATCTGGATGATTACGCGGCATTGCAGACGGCCTGGCGTGAGCGCGTCCCCCGCGCGGCGCAGCACCCACAAGCACCGCACTGGCTCCCCGCGCTCTACGCCCAACTCGGCCTCACGCAGCACGGCCCGCTCCTGGTTCTCCCCCTGGTGCATCAGAACCGGCAGGTCGGCCTGCTGCTATTGGGGAACCCCGATAGCGGTCGCCGCTGGGACCCCAACATGCTGCCCAACCAGGAGCTCACGGCCACACTGTTGGCCGGCGCCATTGACCGCGCCAGCAAGCAGGAGGCGGGCGTCCCTTTGCTCAGCCGGATGCGCGAGCAAGGCGGCGGCGAGCGCCTGCGTTTGGAGCAGGACCTCGAGGCGGCCCAGGCGCAGGTCAGCGCCCTCGCCACCCAGGTGACGGAGCTGCAGGATGAGCGGCAGCAGCTCTTCAGCGAGGTGGGACGGCTCCGCGCGGCATTGGAGACGCAGGCCAACGCCGGCCCCTCCGAGACTGAGCTCACCATTTGGCAGAACGAGGTGCAGGAGTTGATCCGCGACCGCGATGTGCTGATGGAGGATCGCAACCGCCTGGGCGGACAGCTCGCGGTGATGAAAGAGCAGCTGGATACGTTGCAAGAGACACACAACGAGACCCTCGCGGCGCTGGAAAAGGCGCGCAAGGCGCGGCAAGCGGCGCTGACACAGCTGGCGGAGGCCAAAGCCGGCCTCGCTGCCCCGCAGCCTGCCCCTGCCAGCCCGCCCAGCGCGGCGGTGGGCCTGCTCGTCGCGGATCAGGATGGCAGCATCGTGATGCTCGATCCGCTGGCGCGACAATTGTTGCGCCTGCCGCCCGGCAGTTTGATTGGAACGCCTGTCAACGGCGCTTATACCGATCCACAATGGGCGCAGACGGTCAACGCGCTGCTGAGCGACGCGCCGGACGCGCCCCGCCGGGCGCACCTGTCGCTCAACAATGGGGGGCAGCGGTTGATCGAAGCCGATCTGGTGACGCTGGTGGGCGCTGACGGCGCGCCCGATGGCCTGGTCATCACGTTGCGCACAGAGGAAAGCAGCGCAGAACGGCTGGAGATGCTGGTCAGCCTGGTCAACGAATTCCGCACGCCGATGACGGCGATTACCGGTTACACCGATTTGCTGATCAAGGAGCAGGGCGGCATCCTCACCGAGATGCAGCTCCAGTTCTTGCAGCGCGTGCGCGCCAATGTCGAACAGTTGGGACAACTGCTCAACGATTTGATCCAATTGGCCTCGCCAGAGGCGCAGCAGGTGGAGCTCTCCCCGCAGCCGGTAGATCTGATCAGCATTATCGAGAGCGCCATCGCCGGGTTGCGAGGGCGCTTTGACGAGCGCAATCTGGACGTGCGGATGGACTTCCCGCCGGGGCTGATGCCGGTCCGCGCCGACCGCGATAGCCTCTACCAGATCATGTTGCGCTTGTTCTCCAACGCGGCGCTCTGCTCCCAGGCGGGGACCGCCGTGCGGGTGGTCGCGGAGCTGGATACATCCGACGAATTGCCGGGCGTGGAGCTCATCCGCATCTCGGTGAGCGACACCGGTGGCGGCATCGCCCCTGAGGATATTTCCAAAGTCTTCCGCCGCTTCTACCGCGCCGATCAGCCGTTGATTGATGGGATGGGAGAGACGGGGATCGGGATGGCGATGGTGAAGGCGCTGGTGGAAGCCAACCACGGGCGCATCTGGGTCGAGTCGGAGCCGGGGAAGGGCAGCACCTTCAGCCTCATTCTGCCGATCGCCAAAGAGGATGCGCTGCTATAGGAGAGGCGATCAACCGCGCACGGGGCGCTTCTTGTTCGCTTGCTGGATTTTGACGGCCTGCGCCGCGCCTCGGAAGCGCGCCGGCTCCTTGATCTGTCGCCGGGCGGGTTTCTGGATCTCCGGGCCGATAAGCGTGCGCAGCTTCTCCAGATCGGTCAACGTGGGCGGTTGGGGACGCAACGCCAGCCCGGTGGCGTAGTTGGCCGCGCCCAGCGCCCAGGCCCACTCCCGCTCCAGCTCATCGGCGCGGACGTGGTAGGTGCGCTTGTCCCAGGCCTTGCGCGAGCGCTCGGCGTCGTTGTGGATGTCGTGTAAGGCCGTGCCAGCGACGGCCAGCAGGTCGCGGGCCAGCGGCGGATCGCTCTTGAGCAGACCCGGCAGGTGTATCAGCAAAATTTCCGCCACGACGCGCAGTTGGCGCTCCCGATCCTGAACAGTCATTACGTCCCCTCGATGGTGTAAGATGGCGGAAAAAGTACCACAGCCCCCCACAAAGTCAAGCCGCTGCTGGTTGGCGCGCGGCGCGATTGCCGTGGTGTGGCTCTGGAATCTCTCGGCGGCGATTCCGATGACGCTGTGGCCGGCGCGCTACGCGCCCGGCTTCGAGCTCAGTGGCGTGGTGGGAGCGACGCTCACACGCAGTTTGGGCCTCCTCTTTCTGATGTGGCTGGTCCCCTACGCGCCGGCGCTCTTCGATCCCGTGCGCTACCGGGTCTGCGTGGGGGTGATCGTGGCGCAGCAAATGATCGGCCTGGCGGGGGAGCTGTGGCTGCTATGGAGCCTACCTCCCGGCCACGCCGCGCTGCGGGCTACCGCTTGGCGCTTCATCGCCTTCGATGCGGCGGGATTGGTGTTGCTGGCGCTCGCGTGGCGGTGGAGCCGGGATCAGGGTTCCTTGTGATAGGCGACGCCTAACGAGCCTGGCCCGGCATGGACGCCCAGCGCGACGGGGACGTGGGTGAGGTGCGCTTCGATGCAGTTGAGTTGGGCGCGGAGGGTTTCGAGCACCTGCTCCGCTTCGTCGCGGCTCTCGCTGTAATGGACGACAAGGCGCGTCGCGGCCTCCCCCACCTGGGCGTAAATCTTCTCACAGAGCTGTTCGCGGCCACGTTGCCGCCGCCGCGCATGTCCGGCGATGCTCAAGCGATTATCCATTATGCGGACGAGGGGTTGCAGGTTGAGCAGATTGCTGACGTACCGCGCAGCGCCGGCCAGCCGTCCACCTCTGACCGCGTAGTTGATGCTTTGCAGCAGCGCGAAAAGCCCGACATGGGGAATCGCTGCCCGCGCCTGAGCGACCACCGCGTGCAAGGGTTCTCCGGCGGCTGCGGCGCGCGCGGCGGCCAGTGCGACGAACCCTTCGGCCATCGCCGTCGTGCCGGTATCAATGACTGTCACGGGGATGGGGCTTTCGGCAGCGGCCTGTTGCGCGGTATTGCAGGTGCCGCTCTGTTGCCCGGCCACGTGCACCGAGACGACAGCTCGCGCCCAGGTCGCAGCTTCCCGATAGAGACTGGCGAAGGTCTCCACCGCCGGCACGCTGGTGCTGACATCCGGCTCCTCTTGTTCTCGCATCAGCTTGAACAAGGCCGCTGGATCAATGTCGATGCCATCCTGGTAAGAACGCTCGCCCACGCGCACCCAAAAGGGCACGACGCCAATGCGATATTGGGTGATCAGCGTCTCAGGAATGCCAGCGGCAGAATCCGTGACAATGGCGACTGGATATAAATCTTCCATGGTGTTCCCTCCTGCATTTGGCAATCCAGCGTTTTCTGCTACGATAAAACGTGGTTGCCCTGAATTTCGGCAGCGCTTTGGATGATCAGCGCGCTGCGGCGGTCTAGCGATTGTATATCAGTTTACACCCAGGCCGCTAACAGGCAAATGGACATGGAGGTACGAGCGTGAACGTCGCAGTCTTTGCCGGACTGGTGTTTGATGAGTTGGATAATCTTGTCGAGACGACCTACGTCGGCGACACGCCCCATTATGTGATTGACGACGCCGGATTCTTGCGGCATGTGCCATCGGAACATATTGATCGGCAAATCCTGGCCTACATGACCGAACAGGTCGAGCAGAATCGTGAGGAGGTGGTGGTCAGGATGCTGCAATATCTGGGGCAGGAGGATCTCTTCACCAAGGCGGCGGTTGAGTCTTCGCTTAATAACATCGAAGAGCATATCAACCAACTGTTGCAGTTCGGCTTACCGGAAGAGGCCCGCGCCGGATTGGGGCTGTTGGGCTTTCGGGTCGTCGTCAACCTGCATGGGGATGTCATCAACGTCAACATGCCTGGGGGGCCGTTGCTGGACGAGTAGGCGTGCGTGGCGCCGAGGCTATGAAACTCGTTCCTGAATAAGTCTTGAGCAGGTATTGGACGCAGATTCACGCTGATTTTCGCTGATTTTAAGAATTATCGTAACTACTCACCCTGGCTCCGAGGGGATCGTCAGATCCCCGTCAAGTCAGAGTTATCTAGGACTACATTGTATAGCAGCCTGGAATTTGCTTGTGCATCCACGCCGGATCTGGCGATCCGGCTAGAGCCTGAGTAGCTACGAATTATCTACGTGAGTCTGCGGAAATCTGCGTCCTGATCCCGATTGGCATTATGAGAGAATAGAGAACGACTCTATTGCATTGAGCCTTCAAAATGCTTCCAGTCCCTGTCCCAAGGCTTTGAGCATTAAACGCAATGGCCTTGCTTGCCCTGTATTCTTGCTTCCTTGCTAGGGGATGGTATAATCCGCCCTGGTATTCTGATAAGCGGGCACCTGTTTTACATTTGATAACAAAAATGTAGTGCGAACTGTCTAGTTTGCGCGCGGAGCAGACGCTCCGCGTTACGTCTATTTTCGAAGGAGCTGTTATTCATGATAGATCAACTCCTGGAGCAACTACCGACGATTGTTACTGCGCTGATTGTGGCAATCGCTGTCTTTGTCACCAGCTTATGGATAGGGACGGTGTTGTGGACCTTCCGCGACATCCGTGCCCGCACCCGTGACTTCATTGTTCAGATTCTTGCGACCGTCATGGTGGCCGTGTTGACGCTGCCCGGCTTGATCGTCTACTTCCTCATCCGGCCACGGGAGACATTGGCCGAAGCCTACGAGCGTGCACTGGAACAGGAGGCCCTGTTGCAGGCCATCGAGGAGCCGGAGATATGCCCCTCATGCGGGGCGAAGGCGCGCGGCACTTATCTCTTTTGCCCCTATTGCCACACCCAACTCAAGAAGGCCTGTCGTGGTTGTAAACAGGCGCTTGATCTGGAATGGAACATCTGCCCCTATTGCGGTACGAATCAGGTCTCGCAGGTGGTTGAGCCAATTTTGGCCGATACTGATGCCGATCAGCCGGATGCTGCATAATCCACGCTAACAGACAGGGGCGGCTACAAAGCCGCCCCCGTTCTTTTCCGTAGCGCCGCGAACTTGACAGTTCGCGCTACCTTTTCGTCTCCGGTGGTGTGCCGGGAGAAAATGTCAACTCCCTAGCGCAAATCCTCTGCGCGCACAGTATGCACCTTGAGCATATTCGTCACTCCATGCACTTCAAAGGGGATGCCCGCCGTCAACACCACCTCGCGCCCCACCTCCGCATAGCCGCAGCTCACCGCGGCCTGGACCATCGTGTGGATCATCTGATCGGTATCGTGGAAGGGGTCTACGAGGACCGGCGTCACCCCCCAGACCAGCTGCATCCGCCGCGCCGTCTCAACAAAGGGGGTCGCAGCAATCAAGCGGACACGGGGCCGGTGACGCGCCACCGTCCGCGCCGTGCGCCCTGATTCGGTCGAGGTGAGGATTGCGGTGGCGTTGCACTCCTCGGCGATCTCCACGGTGGCCCGGCTAATCGCACGCGAGATCAACCGCTGGGTGGAGGCCTGCGTCCCATCATCTTGGATATCCAATAGCTGCCGATAGGGGAACGAGGCGGAGCGTTCCACATTCTCGGCGATCTTGGCCATCATCCGCACCGCTTCAATGGGATACTTACCCACTGAGGTCTCGCCGGAGAGCATGACCGCATCGCTGCCATCGAGGATCGCGTTCGCCACATCGGAGGCCTCCGCGCGGGTGGGGCGCGGGCTGTCAATCATGGATTGCAACATCTGCGTGGCGGTGATCACCGGCTTGCTCATGCGATTGCACAGGCGGATGATTTCTTTTTGCACCAAGGGCACCTGCTCCGGCGCGATCTCGACCCCCAGGTCGCCCCGCGCAACCATCACCGCATCGGAGATGCGCACGATAGCTTCGAGATCGGCCAGCGCCTCCGGCTTTTCGATCTTGGCGACGAGCGCCGGCAGGTGATGCGGATTCTCCCCCGGGTCACGGTTTTGCTTGTCGTGTTGCACGCCCAGGAAGGCGCGCAACTCCTCCACATCGCGGGCCTGTCGCACAAAGGAGAGCGCCAGATAGTCCAGCCCCAACTCCAACGCGAGGCAGGCATCGTCCCGATCCTTATCCGTGAGGGCCGGAATCTGCAACTTGGTCCCCGGCAGATTGACGCCCTTGTTGGAGGTGAGCACCCCGCCCACATGGACGCGGCAGTGTACCCGTGGCGGCGCGATGGCAATGGCTTCGAGCTCCAGCGCTCCATCATCCATCAGAATGCGATCATCCAGGCGGATGTCGGTGATGATATCTGGATGGGGGAAAGGGATTTCGCGCTCAGGATCGGTGACGGGATCTGCGGTGAGCACCACCTCGGCCCCTTCTTTGAGCAGCATCCCCTCCGGCGGCAGCGTCCCCACGCGGATTTTGGGGCCTTGCAGATCGCCCATCAGCGCGACGTAGCGCCCTTCCTCCTGGGCCACCTGCCGCACCCGCGCGACCATCTCCCGCTTGTTCGCCTCGCTCCCATGCGAAAAGTTCAATCGGGCCACCGTCATCCCCGCGCGGATCATCGCGCGCAATGTTTCGGGCGATTCCGTGGCCGGGCCTAACGTGCAGACTATCTTCGTCAGCGGCATAGTTCCTCCTTATCGTGAGCCATCTCTGCTCAAATTGTACTCAGAAGTCGCAGATTGTCTATTCTCGGGACTTACGCAAGCATCGAGAACCCAACCGCAGAGTACGCTGAGAACGCAAAGAAAATTATTCTTCAGTGTTTTTTCCAACAACTTAACACAATAAAAATCGTCTTTTTGAGCAATGTCGCTGGTTTTGGTAAAAAAACTCCGCGTTCTTTGCGTGCTCTGCGGTTAAAGATGTTGATGCCGCGCGATTGCATAAGTCCTATTCTTTTGCTCTTGGCGGCGATTTTCAGAGCGACCACAACAATGATGTGACGATCCAGCCCAGCATCAGCCCCACGGTTACATCGCCCAGATAGTGGACGGCCAGGGCGACGCGGCACAGGCAGATGAGCAGGGCGACGCTCGCCAGCAGCGCCACGCCCCACACCGGCAATGCGCCGCTCGCCAGCGCCACGATCCCGCCCAGGCGCACGGCATGACCGGAGGGGAAAGCGTGGCGATCCGGGCCGAGGTAGAGCGCCTGGCCGTTTGTCTGGGGTCGGGGGCGGCGCACCAGGGCCTTGACGAGGCTGCTGACCAGGGACAGCGCCAGAACCGTCACGACCAGTTGCAGGCTGTGCCAGGGATACCCCCACAGCCACAACAGCGCGCTCACCCCCAACGCTACCCAGGAGTCGCCCAGATGGGCCACTGTCAAGGCTGCCCATCGGCGCGGCGAGGGGCGTTGCACCTGCGCAATCCGCACCAGCCACGCCGACGCGCGCACGTCCCACGCGCCCCAGCGCTGCAGCAGCGCACTCATTGACGACCGGCGAGCTCCTGCCGGCAGAGGGCCAGCTGCTGGGGCTTATCCACATCCATCCCCAGCTCGGGATAGGGGACACGCACCGCGCGCGCGGGGAGGTTCCAGCGTTGGGCGACGGCGCGCTCCAATTCGGCGACTGTCAAGCGACGCAGCAGCAATTTGACGAAGAAGGGCACGCCCAGCCGGAGGGCCTGCTTCAGCGCGCTCTTGCGGCGGTCCACTAGATCAGACAGAAGCTCCCGGTGCGTCTCCAACAGCTGCAAGCGCGCCACATGTAAATCGCCGCCGGCCAGATCGCCATCGGCGAAGTGGGCGTAGCTGCGCCCGGCGGTGGGGAAGCGCGCCTCCATCAGCGCGCGGGGGACTGCGGAATAGTACAGGGCGATGCCTGAATCGGTTGCCTGCGCCACCACCCACTCGACCATCTCGGTGGTCAATAAAGGAATGTCGGCGCAGGCGAGCAAGGCCCGCCTCGCCTCCGGGTGGCGCTCCAAGAGGTGCGCCATACCCGCCAGACCATTCCGCAACAACGATCCCTGGTCAGGGATGTAGGCGACGACCTTCTCCGCAGATAGCGGCGTCTCCGGCGGCAGGCCCACCACCACGATATCGCGCACGCTGGGGGCTTCTGAAAGCGCCGCCAGCACCCAGGCGACCATCGGACGCCCGGCCACGTCGAGCAGGGCCTTGGGGCCGCCCTGGGTCTCCGCGTACAGAGGATCGTCCGGCGCGGGCCGCCCTCCGGCAGCGAGGATGCAATCAATCGTCATCGGTCGCCTCCGCAGGATTCAGCTCCTGGATTTGCGGACGGAGCTCCAGCTGGGCGATCAACGTCTCGAGCTCGTCGCGGGTGAGCGGACGCCCCTTTCCGGCCACGGCGACCAACCCGGCTTCCAGCATGTTCGTGCCGAAGGTGCGCCCCTCGAACCTGGGCGTTGTCGTGACCAGATAGCGCACGCCCGCCTCGCGGAAGGTCGCTACATCGGCCTCGGTCGTCGTGTTGGTGAGGATCGTCTTGCCGGGCAGCCGCGCGGGCATGTGGCGCTTGGTGTAGCAACAATCCCCGGCGATGACGGTGGCCCACTCGTACCAGCGGCCAAAGCGCGGGACGCTCTCGTGTTGTTTCTCGCCGGTGGGATAGAGCCAGTGAATCGGCGCGAACCGCCCGATGAGCGGGGCCAGCACGGCGGCCATGCGATCCACCGCACGCAGGCTGCGCAACGGGATGGGAATCCCCAGCGCGAACATCAGGTCGCCGCAGACCAACTCGTAGCCGGCCTCGACCAGCCCTTGCGCCATGCCGTAGCGATCCAAGGCGACATTGACTAGAACGTGCTTGGGGTGCAGTTCCGCGCCGAGGGCCGCCTCCATGTGGCGGATGCTCTGGCGCTCCAGTGTGTACTTCAGCCCGCGCCCATCCACGACGGGGGTCTGCCGCACGTCACGAATCAAGCGCCGGGCCGCGCCTAAGGGGTAGGCGGTGCGCGCCGTCCCCACGGAGAGGTCAATGCCTCCCATGCCGAAAGCATCCACTTTTCCATCCAGCGACGTGTAGAGGGCCGTGGCCCGCGCGATGTCGCCGTCGGCACCGATGCGTTCCAGGATAACCGGTTCGCCCAACAGGGTGATCTCCACGCGCTTATCGCGCCGGGAGCTGCCCAGGCTGACGCTGACCGCGCGCTTCATCTAAGCCTCCGTTACCCGTGGTTGTCGCCATATTAGCGGGATGGCGAACAGAGACAGCGGCGCGGCCACCACCAGCGTTCCCAGCAAGGTCAGCCCGCCCAGGATGAAGACAACCCCGGCCAGCAGCCAGCTTTTAAGGATAAACCCAGCGCCGGCTACCATCAATACGACGCTCAAGTTCCACATGCCGTGGAAGAGCAGTGCGCCGAGGTAGCTCAGCGGCAGCACCCAGCGGCGGCCCTGCCAGAAGTAGCCCCATCCCAGCCCCACCAGGCCGCTGCTCAGCGCGTGCATGGTGGTGGATAAGACGCGTGCGCCCACGCCGGCTACCCAGCTTCCGGCGCCGCCTTGCTCCAGCCCCATCCCGCCATTGGTGATGCCTTCAACCATAGCGAAGCCGATCCCGCAGGCCACGCCCCACAGGAACGAGGTCAACAGGCCGGGACGTTTGACGAAGCCCAACGCCCCAACCACAAGCGTTTTGGCGAGTTCCTCCACCAGTGGGGCAACGACGGCAAACATCAGTCCCAACATGCCCAGCAGGGCGCCCAGCACGACGGGCGAGGTGAGCAGCGAGGTTGCTGTTTGAGGGTTTAGCATTTCCGGCGAAAGATGTTGGAGCTCCTCGACGAGGGTGAGCAACCGTTGTATCTCTTCCTGTCCGCCGGGCAGCAGCCAGACCAGCAAGAGGATGCCGCCCCCGCTGATGAGCAGGCCGAGTCCCTCCAGCGGCAGCGCCAGCAAGGTGCTCAGCGCCCCACTGCCCAAGGTCAGGCCGAGCTCACGCCAGGTGGGCGCCGCGGCGCGTCCGCTCAGGAAGATGCAGCCCAGCAGGATGAAGAGCGCTGGTATCACAATGAGCGCCATGTGGAAGGGGGCAAACCAGAGGCCCTCAAACGATAAACCGGAGTTGATAAGCGCCATGAAACTCACGCCCAACAGCAGCAGCATTGCTAATCCCACCGGCAATCCGAGCCACAGCCAGGGATGACGCGGGGCAAAGCGCCGGTGCGCCTCGCCGCGCCACGCCCGGCGACTCGTTACGAAGAGGAGGCTTGCAAGGAAGAGTCCAACCAATCCCAGCGCGGCTACAATGGTCTGGGTAGGGGCGAGGAAGCCCAATTCAAGTTTTGGTAAGAGCCAGGAGACCAATAGCGCGCCGAGACTGCACAGCAGCCATAACCCGCCCAGGAGTGTTGCGATGCCCCATAACAGACGGCGTTTTTGTGTCATATCTATCCTCATCAGCAAATAGCCTGAGCGTAAGACAGGTTGCCAACCTGTCCTACATTTTCATCCTCGGTGGTGTACCGAAGGAACATGATGACTCATCAGCAAATAGCCGGAGTGCGGAGCGTTTGCTCCGCGCGCGAACTGTCAGTTCGCGCTACATTTCACCTGTTACTCGTTTGTGAGCGGGGGGATAAGTTCCCCTATCCCCCCGCTGCTCTGCTACTGAATGTCAACGCTTAGCAATATGTCGGGTTCTGGCGCCATTGGATCGCCGGGTGAACGCTGCGCGAGCGCGTAGAGTACATCCAGTCCCTCGACGACCTGCCCGATCAGGGGGAATTGCCCGCTCAGCTCCGCGGCGTCGGCCCCCAGGGTGATGAAGAACTGCCCATTGGACAGCATCCCCACGAGGCCGGGGCGATCGAAGGCGTTCTCCATCTCGCCATAGCAGTAATAGCCGGGATAGCCGATGCTGCTGCCGCTGGGATCTCCGCCCAACGCGACGTAGTCCTCCAGCACGAAGAAGAAGGGAGAGCCTTCGTACCAGCCCGCCTCGGCCAGGAAGATGAAGCTGTTGACGTGCGTGGGCGCGGCTTCCGGCAGCAATTCGATCACGATGTCGCCCTGGGTCGTGCGCAAGAGCGCCTGTCCCTCGCGGCCAGCCGTGTCCATGATCCCTTCAGGGATCTCCATGTATTGTCGCGATTGCAGGGACATCAGATTGTAGAAGGATTCTAGGGCTGCGTAAGAGAGACCGAGTTGCTGCGACGGGAAGGGCACATCGTTGAAGATGAAGGAAGGTGTCCCGCTAAGCATCAACTCTTGTGATTCCAAGAGCTGCATTTGAATCTTAGCCTCGTAGGTGTGCTCATCCATGTCGCGGTCGAACTGGGCCAGGTCCAGCCCTAGTTGCTCAGCATACTCACTCATCAGTGCCCGTGCCTGTTCCGGCGTCACCGTGGACGCGCCCCACTCCGCTTGGCGCACAAAGAGCAGGTCGTGCATTTCCCAGAACATCCCCTGCGCGCCTGCTGCCTCCGCGGCCTCCGAAGTGACCATGGCTCTATCGTGGAAGCTCAACGGGAAGTGCCGGTAGACCAGGCTGACCGTGGGGTTATCCGCCAGGAATTGATTCAGAATGGGGACTACCCCGGCGCATCCAGGACACTGGAAGTCCGAGTACTCGAAGATAATCACTTCCGCTTCTGCGGGATCCGCGCCCTTGAACCAATCGTCCTCGGAGACCGGGAAAACGGGTAGCGAAGGCAATGGCATCGCCTCACATACGGCGGGTTCGCTCGGGCCGACAATCTCGATAGGCGCTATCGTAGGGGCCGCTGTCTCTGTGGATGGGACCTCAGTCACAGTATCGCCATTACGACATCCACTCAACACTATCATCACGACCAACACCAGGGTCGTGATCCATCCAAAATTCCTATTCATTTTTCAGCTCCTTATCTCTGAATTTAGTAGATATTATACCACTAAAATCGAGTGATTCGACGGAAAAGCGGATCGGGTAATCCGATCCGCTTGTGGGTAGCGAAAGAACAGCGAATTTACGCTGGGGGCGGCCAGAACGGCGGACGCTCCATCCGCCAGAGGGCGTATAACCCTCCCAACGCTGCGATGCCTCCCACAATGTACCCATCCAGGATTTCGGCTTGCGTCACAAAGATGGCAAGCAGTCCCAGGAGGAAGCCGGCGCAGTACAAGACCAACACCGCCTCGCGTCGGGTCAGACCGGCGTAATACAACCGGTGCGAGGCATGATCCTTGCCGGGCGTCGTCAGGGGATTGAGGCCGCGTTTGAGACGCGAGATGGTCACCAATGTCGTATCGAAGAGCGGGACGCCCAACACCAACAGCGGAATCATCCAGGTGACGAAGGCGACATTATCCGGGAAGCGCAGTTTGATGCCAATCGCCGCCAGGGTGAAGCCGAGGAAGAGGCTACCCGAATCGCCCATGAAGATGGTCGCGGGGTTCCAGTTGTAGATCAAGAAGCCGCAGCAGGCCGCCATCACTGCGACGGAGAGCGCACCGACCAGGTATTGCCCGCTGAAGGCGCACATCAGCGCGAAGTTGGCGGAGGCAATCGCCGCGATGCCGCCAGAAAGCCCATCCATGTTATCCAGCAGGTTCAACGCATTGGTGATGCCCACCATCCAGAGCACGGTGGCGGCGTAGTTCAATATCGGGATCGGGAGAAAGCTGATGCTAACATTGGTCGCCATCAGCAGAGCGACGGCCAGCAGTTGCCCTAACAGCTTGAGCCAGGGGCTAAGGGAGTAGCGGTCATCCCAAAGCCCCAGTAGCGAAACACCCGTCGCGCCGACGAGGATGCCGGTGAGTTGATCCAGGTTGAAACGCCCGCCCAGGAGCAACGTGATGGTCAGCACGCTCAGAAAGATGGCGATCCCTCCCAGGCGTGGCGTTGCCACGGTATGCACCTTGCGGGTAGGGTCAGGTTGATCAAGCGCAATGCGCAGCCCCAGACGGCGCGCCAACGGCGTGCCCAACACCGCCAGGAGCAAGACGCCCGCGAAGACGACCAGGTAGGTGGTGATCATGTGACCCTAGGGCGTGATTACCTGCGTCTGCAGCGCCTGGATCAGCTGCTCGATGACCGGACGATTGTCTTCGGGGACGATCTCCAGGGCCTGGAGCGCCAGCGTCAGCGCCTCGGCTTGCCGATCAGTGTAAGCGTAAGAGACGGCCAACAGGCGGTAGAATTCCCAGGCATCGCGGGTGGTGGCGCACTGTTCCAGCGCCGGCTCCACGACTGCCGGGACCTCGTCCCACCGCTGTTCCTGCACCAGCAGCGCGCCAGCCTGACGCCGGACGGTGCAGTTCCGGGGCTGGATTTCCAGGGCGCGCAGATAAGCCGCGATAGCGCCATCAATATCCGATTGCACCTGATAGCGATAGTCGCCCAGGAGCATCCAGGTATCCTCAAATTCATCATCGAGCGCCAAAGATTGAGAGATCACCTCTTGGAATCTGAGCGGCTCCTGATAGTCAAAGCCGTACAGGATCGCCAGCTCATTCCACAAGATGGGGTTGTTGGGGCTTAAGGTCAACGCGATGCGATAGTTCTCCTCGGCCCGCGCCAGGGCTTCCTCGCGGGACACGATGCCGCTGCCAATCCCTGCCATGCTGCGGTAGAAGCGCGCGAGGTTGGCGCTGTGATCGGTGTTGAGCGGATTGATCTCTCGCGCCTGATGCAGGATTTCCTCCGTGCGTTGGAGCGCCGCCATCCGCTGCTCCGCTTCAGTGTGCACCTGTGCCAGTTCGAGGTAAGTCTTGCCCAGGTACAGGTAATAGAAGTCCTCACGTGGCACGTACTCCAGCGCCCGTTCGTAATGCGCGATGGCCGCCTGCTTCTGGGTTGGGTCGTTGGACTTCGAGAAAGCGTCACCCTGCTTGAAGATCACATCGGCGCGGATGAGGTTGTAATTGGTCGCGCCGATCAGGAGGATGCCCACGATCAGCAGGATGCCCAGCAAACCCCAGGCGAGCAGATCGCCCTCTTCGCGCGGTTGCGGGTGCTCCCATTGCAGCACAAGGGCCATCAGGATCAAGATGCCGAAGATCAGGATGTAGTAGAGGCCCAATACCCCGGCCAGTCGCTCCGCCACCAGCACTGCATCCGCTATCGAGGCGACCGGGATACGGGTCAGGTTGGCCTGTAGCCCCGCCAGGGCGCTGCCGAAGAGCCAGACGCCCACTATCGAGACCAGCGTGTATATCATGATCGCTATCCCCCAACGCCGTCCGCGGTCTTTATCGAACAGCCCTTCGTTCTCCAGCTCGCTCAGCCCCAACATCCCCAACAAGAACCAGGTGAAGACAAAGAGCATCAACGCGCCCACAGACTCTGTCGTGTAAGCGGCGGCGCGCTGGTCATAGAGCCGGGTAAGCGAGTACCAGAAGATTCTGCCGGCCTGGTCGGTGCGGCTGGGATTGTTGACAAAATCGAAAGCTAACGTCCCCAGGATGAAGACGGCGAAGAGGCTCAGCGCCACAACTGTCGCAATCCATGCCTGTGCAGACGTGGCCCTCTGGGCTTTGCGCCGACGCGCGCGCTTGCTCGCACGGGATGCGGAAACTACAGTGGACACTTCGGCGTCGGGCTGCGCGATCCATTGCAGGCCCAGCACCACCATCAGCCCAGACAGCACCCAGAAGGTCGTCCGCGTAGCGGCAATGGCGATCCCGAAGTTGATCTCGATGAAGTAGGCGATCACTGCTGATAGAATTGCTACCAGCAAGAGCGTGTGCGGATGCAACATTCGCTTTTCGGCATCCTCATTACCTGGAAGCGCCAGCGCGCCCCGCGCCGAGACCCGGAAAGCCTCGACGGTGAGGTACAAGACCGTGCCCACCAGCATCCCTAGCGGCACTGCCACGCCGAAGAGGTAAAAGCCCTCTAATTGCCAGAGAAGTATGGTAAAGAATAGCACCGAGAAGGCGTTCATCCCCAGGTAGATCCAGAATTGCTGCCGCGTTTGCAACAGGCCCAGCCAGCGGAAGCCCCAGTAGAAGACGTTGCCAAACAGGAAGATGTAGATAGCCAGGCCCAAGATACCGGTAATCACCACCGCGTCCAGCGTCTCATTGTGCGAGCGATCCGGCGAGGCGGTGCGCGATTCGTAGTGCCCCAGCTCCGGCGGATAGAAGCTGTTGTAGGCCACGTACATTGACTCCGGCCCATAGCCGATCAACGGGCGCAGGAAGTTGAAGGTATCGGTGCTGCCATCGGGGAACTCGATGGGGTCGTGAGGCGAGATCAGCTCCAAGGCTCCTTCCCAAATGAGCGCGCGTACCTTACCCGTGCCGCTCTCCAGCTGCGAAATCGTTGCCAGCCGCCGGATGGAAGGGGTGCTGCGCACACGATCCTGCAATGGCCCAGGTAAGTTCATCGCCACGAGGACCAACGCCACCGCCAGCCCCACCACGCCCCAGCTGATCCACAGCCAGCGCCAGCCCTTGCGTTCGACCACCATATACAGCCAGGACGCGCCAAAGACCAACGCGCCCAGCCCGCCGCCGATATAGGTTCCATAATTGCCGGGAATGACGAAGAGGCCCACCGCTACCAATGCCCCGGCCAGCGCCATCGAGCCTAACGCAAAGCCTGTCCCTTGCAACAAATCGCCCCCCACGCTGCCTTTTGTCTCCGCTTGGGATGCCGCATGGCGTTGCAGCATGATGAAAGCCAGATAGGGGAAGAGGAACGCGCCCGCAATCAGGCCCAGCCAGGGGCCACGGCTCTTCGAGTACCAGATTGTCATCAGCTGCACGACGAGGATCACGATGTACCCTGAGGCGCGCAGAATATCGCTTATGCGCGCCTCCTCGCGGGTCAGGATGTCCTTGAAGCTCTCCACGATGCGCGCCGCTGTCAGCGGCAGGATCATGATCAAGTACGCTGCCACGAAGATGGCATTGCCCATGTTGGAAGCCACGCGGGTCTGCACATTCCCCGCCCACGGCAGCGGATCGAGGCCGTTGTGCTGCAAGATACCGTATAGCGACACCGGCAGACTGTTGATGATGAGGACCGTGATCAAGCGATTGAGCTGCGAGCGCGTGCGCAAGCTCGTCAACAGGGCAAAGAAGAGCACCAGATAGCCGAAGAGTGTGTAGGTTCCTTGCAATCGCTGGTACGAGCCGATGAAGCTGGTATAAGGAATGACCGAGAAGAGGGTGCTGATCACGTAGCTGAGCATCGTCAACAGCGCGGGCAGCACCAACGGGGTGCGCCATGAGAAGCGCAACGGTTGCTCTCCACGCAGCAGCAGATCTGTGAAACGGGCCAGCCACAGACAGGCCATGATCACTGCCAACGAACGCAGCGTGGTCAGCTTGTCAGGCTCAAAGACCCGCGAGGAATAAACGTTAAAAAAGACTGGTGTAATCGTAATACCCAGCAGCCAACCTACCTCTAATGCCCGATCACAAAATGCACTAAGCCGTGATGAGTTCATCGCCCTGCTCCTCAAACCAACGAATCGTTTGCTCTAATCCTGCTTCTAATGATACTTGCGCCTTGAAGCCCAATATCTCCGCGGCCCGCGAGGTGTCCGGCAGCCGCCGTTGCGCTTCCTCGAAATCCGCGCCGTAAGCCTCGGCGTAGGGAATTTGCACCGGCGCTGCGGTCCCAGGGACGAGCGCCCGGATCTGCTCGGCCAACGCCGCGATGCTGATCTCCCGCCCGTTCCCGATGTTGAAGACGCGCCCTTCCGCTGCCGGGGTCTCCATTGCCAACTGCGTCCCGCGCGCGGTATCGCCTACATAGGTGAACGAGCGTGTCTGTTCGCCTGTCCCGTAGATCGTCAATGGCTGCCCGGTGAGCGCCTGCGTGATGAAGCGCGCGACCACACTTCCATATCCGCGCGGATCCAGCCGGGGGCCGTAGGCATTGAAGTAACGCACGACCACCACCGGCAAGCCACGCTGCCGATGATAGGCCAGCGCGAGATGCTCATCGAGCAACTTCGACACCGCATAAGACCAGCGCGGCACACTCGCCGGCCCCATCAACAGATCCGCATCCTCGCTCAGCGGTATCTGTGGGGATTTGCCATACGTCTCAGAACTCGAAACGGTCAACACCTTGCAGCTATGGGCCAGCGCCGCTTCGAGCACGGTCTCTGTGCCGCGCACGTTGACTTTCATTCCCCGCAACGGATCATCCACCACATACTTGACGCCCACGACTGCGGCCAGGTGATAGATCCCCTGCACCTGAGAGGCCAATTCTTCCATCAACGGGGCATCTAAAATAGAGCCTTTTACAAAGCAAAAGTGGGGGTTGTTGTGATGGTGTGCGATGTTTCGCAACTTCCCTACGGATAAATCATCTACTACTGTGACGCGATACCCGGCGGCGAGCAATAAATCCACCAGATGCGAACCAATAAAGCCCGCACCGCCTGTTACCAGATAATGTCCATCTCTCACGCGGTTAGCCACCTCTCTCCAATATTGGGAAAATACAACCCCGTCATCATACACCAGCCAATTAAAAAGGCAAGATCAGCGACCACTTAGCGCCTCAGCACCGTGAGCGCATGGGTGGCGGCTTCCTCCGGCGTGGCGACCTGCTCCCGCAGCAGGGCGTCGAGACCCGCCTGCAATGCCTGCCGCACCGGTTGATCCACCCCCAGTGGCAAGGGGCCTTGCGCTTCCGAGAGGAGCGTAAGCAGGAAGCGTACATCCTCTGGCGGAAGCCCTAACGCTTCAATGGCCTGACGACGCGGCGGCAAGAATTTCTGCTCCGTCGCCAGCGCCGCTACCTGCTCCGGCGCGGCGAGCCACTGGGCCAGCTGCAAGGCGGCTTCCTGGCGGGCCGGGTCTGGCGTCACCAGCGCCAGCGACCAGAGGCGCGCCAGCGCGACGGGGTCGCCATCGCGGGTGGGAATCCAGCCGGGGACACTCTCCAGTCGCGGCTCCGCCCAGTACGCGCCAGCAGGCACGACGGTCAGGCTCCCGCGCCCTTCCTGGTAGAGCGCCCAACAGGTCGCGGCATCTGGCAAGGTGAGGGCCAGCTCCGGCTCCAGCAGCCCTTGCGAGATCGTCGCCGCGAAGTAACGGTAGAGCTCCTCCAGGCGCGCGCGGTCGAGCGTGGCCGCGCCGCTATCATCCATCACCTCCCCGCCAGACCCCAGATAGGTCGCCAGCAACGCATCCGAAGCCAACCCATTGCTCGGCGCAGCGGGAAAGATCAAACTGTAATTCTCGGTGAGTACCTGCGTCCACGAGATGCTCGACCCGCTGGTGAGCTCAGCGCGATAGGCGATGTGCTCGGTCTGTGCCAGATAGGGAATGCCGTAGAGCGTAGCATCCACGCGCACCCCTTGCGCCGCAAAGGGGAAGAAATCATCCACGGAGACCCCCACGACCGTGAGCGGCTGGATGATCCCCTCGCGCGCGGCGGCGGGCAGATCAGCTTCGCTCAAGATCACCAGGTCAGGCAATACATCCGGGGCAACGGGCCGCGCGGTGCTCAACAGATTGTACAAGCCGCCGACGCCCGTGGCCTTTTTCACCAGGATTTGGACCTGGATATCGGGATTGAGCCGGTTAAACGCCTGAATTTGTTCGAGCAGGACCGCGCTTTCATTTTCTTCCACATAGGGGTCCAGAAAGTCGGGAATCCACAGCGTCAAGGTGACGAAGCGCGGAGCCGGCGCGGGGGTCGGCGTAGGCGAAAGGAACGGCGTTGGCGCCAGGGTCTCCGTGGGCAGGACGCTCACGGTGGGCGGGCCTGGTTCCGGCGCACAACCGCTCCCCATCAGCAGCAGGCTCAACAACACAACCAATAACCAATAGCGCTTCACACCCACCTCCATAGAGATCAATTGCCGGTGTAGGCCTGCACCGCCTGGTAAATCGGGCGTGGCTGGAAATCCACCGTGACAAAAGCGTAATAATCCTGATAGTTGCGCAGGGGCGCAGGCGTGCGGAACATCCACGGGGCGAAAACGGGACACCAGGGCCATGCCTCGCGGATCCACTCGTAAGCCGCCAGCGTATAGGTCACGCGCTGTCCTGGGCGCACCGCATGGACCCACCGGGGATGGTCGTTCCAGCCCCCTTCGGTGATGTAGACCAACTTATCTGCATCACCGTGCGCGATCATAATCTCGCGGAGGAGCTCCACCCGGCGGAAGTTGATCAGGTCGGGGGCCGGTTCCATCTCCGGCGGGAAGACGAGGCCGTAAGCGTGGGCCGCCAGGGCATCGAAGTAGGGGCCGGCGCCGGCAGCGTACATTTCCTCGAGATAGAGCAGATCGTTGAGACCCGCCGGACTGCCCGGCGGCTCCAGCGTCGGCGCGAGCGCGCCCCCCAGCACGATCACATCGGGATTAGCTTCATGCGCTGCCGGATAGACCACCTGCAATAAGGCCGCGTAGCCTGCGGGATCCACAGGCCGATAGCCCCACTCGAAGCTGAGATTTGGCTCATTCCAGATGATGATGTGCGTGATTTGCCCCTCATAACGCGAGACAAAGGCCGCCACAAAGCGCGCAAAATCGGCGTAACGCGCCGCATCCAGATAGGTGAAAGTCGTCTCCTGCTCGGCGGGGTCGGGACGCGCCCAGGCGGGCGTCATGCCCAGCCGGGCGATGACCGTGAGGCCCTGGTTGCGCGCGTGTTCGATGACCATATCGGCGTGGCCCCAGTTGTAGCGTCCGGGCGCCGGCTCGATGTAGGCCCACGGGAAGTACTCGACGATCCACGGCGCGCCCATCTCCCGCACGAGCTGCAATGTGCGCTGGATCTTCCACGCCTCAACCTCATCGGTGAGGCGCGTGTGGACGCCCACCACAGAATTGGTCGTCATCACCGTCTGCGGCGGATCCAGCACCACGAGCACGCCCGGCGGACGCACCAGCAACAGCAACAACAGCGGCGCGAGCACCCAGGGAAGGACGCGCAGCAGCCAGTTTCGACCCTGCGTCCAACTCCAATGCACCCACCTGATACGTTTCCCTTTCATGTGGGTGCATTATACCCAACCCGAGCTCAATCACAACCTTGCACAAATCGGGAAACATGCTATAATCTGCTCACTGTGGGCGGTTAGCTCAGCTGGCTAGAGCGCCGCGTTGACATCGCGGAGGTCACAGGTTCAAGTCCTGTATCGCCCACCAAGATTTTCGGGGGTCACGGTTTGCCAGAACGGCTGACGTGGCCCCCGATTTTTTAATGACATTAGAATTACACCCCCCCCATTTCGAGCGTGTCAATTTCGTTGTTCCCCAGACGGTTGTATGACACAACACTCTGGCCCTTAAAGCCGACTCGCGACACCAACCAGTCCAGAAACCACAAGTGGTTCTCCATACCCGCCATGCACGAGGCGGCATAAATGTCCGCGCCGTGATCGTGGGCTGCATCGCCGAACTTCCAAATCCATAGGTTCCCACTGGCCCACTTGCCCGCTGTGGCTACTGCAACCACGGCGATGCGCGCCAGGCGCATTGCCTCTCCGTTGGCAACGTTCTCTACAAACTGGTCATTCCACATGCTTTCACCGATGTCCATTAACAGCACCAGTTTGGGTGGTGGGGCAGCAGAGAGCAGCAGGCCGACCGTGGCGCGGAGATCCGCGTCACGCGCATTGTCCGCCAGCCATTCGAGATAACTGGGGTCCTCGGCCAGGATTTCGCCCAGCGTCTTCC